>CANOBT010000110.1 GCA_947564305.1 uncultured Lachnospiraceae bacterium
GATCAATATCGTTCTTGCTGTTACTTTGCTGGAATGTGTGTACAGCATACTGAAATAGGTGTCTTAGGGTATGGAGGTTATTATGACGGATCAGGATATTTTTAAGAAGGACAGTGAATATATTGCCCATACATATCAGCGTTTTCCTATTGCAGTGCGGTGCGGGCATGGCGCCAGTGCGGAGGATTTTGACGGGAAAAGCTATGTTGATTTTGGGAGCGGTATTGGGACAAATTCTTTGGGGTTTTGTAATGAAAGCTGGGTGGATGCTGTTTCAGAACAGTTAAGGAAGATTCAGCATACTTCTAATTTATTTTACACTCTGCCGGATGTTCTGCTGGCAGAAAGGCTGTGCCGTGAAACCGGGTATTCCAAGGTCTTTTTTGGCAATTCCGGGGCGGAGGCAAATGAGGCGGCTATCAAACTTGCGAGGAAATATGGAAGGGAGAAAAAGGGGGAGCATTGCAACCAGATCATCACCCTTAAAAATTCTTTCCATGGAAGGACGATCACTACACTGGCTGCAACGGGGCAGGATTCCTTCCACCAGCATTTTTTCCCTTTTACAGAAGGGTTCCGCTATGTATCGGCTGATGACCGACAGCAGCTGCGGGATGCGGTTGATGGTTCTGTATGCGGGATCATGATTGAGCTTGTCCAAGGCGAGGGCGGTGTGACAGCCATAGATAAAGACTATGCAAAGTATGTAGAAGAAGTCTGCATGGAAAATGAAATGTTGCTCATCGTGGATGAGGTGCAGACTGGTATCGGCAGGACGGGGACGTTTCTTTGCTGTGAGCAGTACCATATCCGTCCGAATGTGATCACTCTTGCAAAAGGGTTGGGCGGAGGCCTTCCGATTGGCGCAGTTCTTATGGATGAGGCGGCTGGGGAGATTTTTCGGCCGGGGCAGCATGGCTCCACCTTTGGCGGTAATCCGGTTGTCTGTGCGGGAGGTATTGAAGTGCTGGATCAGGTATGCAGGAAGGATTTTCTTTCTAATGTTTTTTCCAAGGCGGCATATTTAAAAGAAAAGCTATTGGCTCTGCCAGGGGTTGTTGAGGTTTCCGGGCTGGGGCTGATGATCGGGGTGAGGCTTGCGGAAGGAATGGATGCAAGGCTGGTGGCCAGCCGTTGTGCGGAAAATGGACTTATGATATTGACTGCCAAAACAAAGTTGAGAATCATGCCGCCTTTAAATATTACTATGGATGAAATTGATAGAGGGCTGGATGTTTTGAGAGGGTGTTTGTCTGGACTTGGAGGTAGAGATGAAACTTGAAAAAATAAACTATGATCTGACAATTTGTAAAGTTGCGTCAGAACTTGATGTTGATCTGGATAAGGAATTTTATTTCATTGGAAAGACTGATGAGGAGTATTCTGTGGTGTGTATTACAGAAGATGTGCCTGCAAATACGATTGAACGGGATGATGGGTGGAAAGGTTTTCGGATACGGGGGACTTTGGAGTTCTCATTGGTTGGTATCCTTGCTGAACTGTCCGGTATCCTTGCAGCAAATAAGATCGGGATATTTGCTGTATCCACATTCAACACGGATTATATTCTTGTGAAGGAAGAAAATTTTGAGAGGGCATTAGAGGTATTGGCTTTGGCCGGACATGAACTTGTCTGATGAATTTTGAAGGCTATACCATGGTATGAAGGGATTATACCATGAGGGAAACAAAGTATGGAGGAGCGGATTATGAGAGATGAAACCAAATGCCTGCACGCAGGCTATACGCCTAAGAATACGGAGCCAAGGGTGGTGCCGATTGTGCAGAGCATAACCTATGTTTATGATTCCACGGAGGAAGTGGCGGCGGTATTGCTTTCCCTGCTTAATATCTGTGAGGCAGGCGACAGCTTTATCAGCACCACTGAAATTTATGGCGGCTCTGTGAATCTGTTTTCCTATACGCTGAAAAAGCTGGGGATTGAATGTATCTATATTGACAAGAATGCGTCTGATCAGGAGATAGATGCGGCGTTCCGGCCAAATACAAAGGCTGTGTTCGGGGAGACGCTTGCCAATCCGGCGTTGACGGTGTTGGATATCGAGCGTTTTGCTGATATCGCGCACCGGCATCAGGTTCCGCTGATCGTGGATAATACCTTTGCGACTCCGGTCTTGTGTAAGCCCTTTGAATACGGGGCTGACGGAGCCGGACGAATCTTATCATGGCATTTCTTATACGGACACATATGGTAAGAAGGCATATATTGTTAAGGCAAGGATGCAGCTCATGAGGGATTTTGGAGCCTATCCGGCAGCGCATTCCGCATTCCTTTTGAATCTTGGCCTGGAAACGCTGGCCGTCCGGATGAAGCAGTATTGTGAGAATGCAATGGTGGTTGCCAGATATCTGGAGGGTTCCGGATATGTAGAGCGCGTGAATTATCCGGGGCTGGAAAGCGATGCGGATTATGAGCTGGCTAAAAAGTATCTGAAAGGATGCAGCGGTGTCATTTCTTTTGTGATTAAAGGCGGGAAAGAAAATGCCATAAAATTTATGAATGCTCTGTGGCTTGCTTCCAATGAGGTTCATGTTGCGGATATCCGTACCTGCGTATTGCATCCGGCAAGCGAGACGCATCGCCAGCTTACGGAGGAGCAGTTAGCGGCAGCCGGGATTGAAAGCGGTATGGTAAGGCTGTCTGTGGGGCTGGAGAGCGTGGAGGATATCATTGAGGATCTGGAAAGGGCATTTTCCTGTCTGGAAGCCTAAGAGGAAGCAGGTGGAATATGAAATATCAGATACAGAAGGCGGTTGCTGATATTGGCATAAAAGTGGTCTTTGCGTCTGTTGAAGGGGTGGACAATATTGGGAGGAGCCCTGAATGGGAGGCAGAACGTAAAGAAAGGCTGGATAATTTGCGGAAACGCTATGAGGGTCTGGAAGTACATGAGGATGCGGTTCTTGAAGGATACCATGTCCTGCATGACAAGTCCGGGGTAAAGCGCAGAAAAAATATCCCTTCCAGTGAGAATCTGATAAAAATGCTGTTGAAGCATGGGGATTTGCCTTTTATCAATCAGGTGGTGGATATTTACAACGTGATCTCCATGGAGAGCAGGCTTTGTGTGGCGGCACATAACTGGGATAGGATTGATGGGAATCTGACAGTGCGTTTTTCGGATGGTTCAGAGACCTACATACCATTGGGGCAGGAGCAGCCGGTTCCGATGAATCCGCATGAATACTGTTACTGTGATGATGCTAATGAGGTTTTATGCAGGCTGGAAATACGGCAGGTCAATAAAACGAAGGTAGATGAGGGTGTAAGGAATATTTTGTATATCATTGAGGGAAATGCAGCAACTGAGGACGCTTTTTTATCAGAGGTTATGCAGGAGATCATAGATACAACAGTGAAGTATTGTGGGGGGAAGAGGGGAAATTTTTTCCCCGGATGTATTATCTTAAATCAAAAAAAGAGAGGCAGGAAGAATGATGTTATATAATATCTATTTTAGTGCAAAAGGGACAACAGAAACATGTGCGGCTTGTATCGGGCGGGGATTGAATATGGAAATGAAGCCATATAACTGGCTGGAAGCACCTTGTAATGAATTGCTGGAGATTCCCAAAGAGGATGTGTTGCTTTTTAGTATGCCGGTATATGGAGGGTTTATTCCGCAGGTATGCGCACATATGGCAGAGAACTTAAAAGGGGACAATACCCCGGCGGTGATTGCAGCCGTATATGGCAACCGCCATTATGATGATGCTTTGCTGCAGATGAAAGATATCCTGACGAGGCAGGGGTTTGTGGTGATAGCGGCAGGGGCATTTCTGGCGGAGCATTCTGTTTTTCCGTCTGTTGCGTCAGGTCGCCCGGATGAGAGGGATAAGGCGGCTATGGAGGAATTTGCTGAAAAATGCAGCCTGCTTTTGAAGGAAAAGGATGTAACGGAATATGGGGAGATCCGTTTACCGGGGACACCGGGATATGATGGATTTTCTTATGAAGGGGTGCCGTTTAAGCCTTGTGGGGATGAAAAGTGTGTAGGCTGTGGGGCATGTGTGGAAATCTGCCCGCAGAAGGCTATCTGTACAGAGAATCCATGCCAGACAAAGGGGGAGCTTTGTATTGCCTGCGGTGCCTGCATCAAGGCTTGCCCTACGGGCGCAAGGAATTATCATAGTGAGGTTTATGAGCAGGTTCGGGTGGATTTTGAAAAGATGTGTTCTGCGTACAGAAATCCGGAGACCTTTTACATCGGGGAGGCGAAGGCATGAAAAAGATTCCGTTGGCAACGCCTACTATGCACACGGAGGAGCAGCAGTATATCCGGGAGGCTTTTGATACAAACTGGGTTTCGCCGTTGGGGCCTAATGTGGATGCTTTTGAGCGTGAGGTGGCTGCATATGCAGGGGCATCTGCGGCTGCTGCCCTTTCGTCCGGGACTGCCGCCCTGCATCTGGCAGTGATCCTGGCTGGTGTAAAGGAAAATGATATTGTATTTATTCCGTCTCTGACTTTTGCGGCCAGCGTGAACCCGGTCAGGTATGAAAAGGCTGTGCCGGTCTTTATTGATTCGGAGCGTGATACCTGGAATATGGATGCGGCGGCATTGCGGAAGGCGTTTGAGAAATATCCGCACCCGGCGGCTGTCATGGCGGTGCATCTTTATGGGACATCGGCGGATATGGATGAGATATGCAGCATTTGCTGATATCGAGGAGATAGAGATGAATCCTTTGAATGGGAATGGTGTAGATAATAACTGGCTTTCCTGCATGACTGTTTCCCCTGACAGCCATGTTTCCCCGGTACAGATTATGGATGCTCTGGCGGATGCGGATATTGAGACGCGGCCTATATGGAAACCGATGCATCTGCAGCCGGTATTTAAGGAGTATGATTTTATACAGGTGGAAGATGGTTTGAGTGTCAGTGAGGATATTTTCAACAGAGGGCTTTGCCTGCAGAGTGACATTAAAAATACGGAAGAAGATATGCAGCGCATTGTACGAATCGTGCGGGAACAGTTTGGGGCATAGAACGTAAAATTGATAGGAGGCTATTTCAATGAGAAATGTATACAATTTTTCTGCCGGTCCGGCGGTTCTGCCGGAGCCGGTATTGCAGGAAGCGGCAGATGAAATGATGGATTATAAGGGCAGTGGTATGTCTGTTATGGAGATCAGCCATCGCTCCGCATTATTTCAATCCATTATAGATGATACAGAACATGATTTACGGACATTGATGGGGATTCCGGATGATTACGAGGTATTGTTCCTGCAGGGCGGGACTTCGCTGCAGTTTGCGATGATTCCGATGAATTTTATGCGGAATAAAAAAGCGGATTATATCCTGACCGGATACTGGGCAAAAAAGGCCTATGAGGAAGCAAAATTATATGGGAAGATCAATGTGGCGGCTTCTTCGGAAGGGGATAATTTTTCTTATATTCCTGATTGCAGTGACATAGATATCCTGCCTGATTCGGATTATGTTTATATGTGCGAAAATAATACGATTTATGGTACGAAATTTCAAAAGTGCCCAAACAGCAAGGGAAAGATACTGGTCAATGATGTGTCATCCTGCTTTCTGTCCGAACCAATGAATGTATCTGATTACGGGATGCTTTTTGGAGGAATTCAGAAAAACCTTGGGCCGGCAGGATTGGTGATTGCGATTATCCGTAAGAATCTGATCGCGGAAAATGTTCTGCCATGGACGCCGACAATGCTCCGTTATAAGGTTCACGCGGATAAGAAATCGCTGTATAATACGCCGCCTACTTATAATATTTATGTTGTGGGAAAAGTGCTCAAATGGATTCAAGGGTTAGGCGGTCTTGAAAAAATGAAGGAGATTAACGAGAGGAAAGCGTTTCTTTTATATGATTACCTGGATGAAAGCCGATTGTTTGAGGGTATGGCGAGGAAGGATAGCCGTTCCTTGATGAATGTAACTTTCCGGGCAGGATCTGATGAAGTGAATGCAGAGTTTATAAAGGCGGCTGAAAAGAATGGGATTATCAGCATTGGAGGGCATCGTGCTGTTGGGGGCATGAGGGCAAGCCTATATAATGCTATGCCAGTGGAGGGCGTGGAATACTTAGTGGACTTTATGCGTGATTTTGAAGCCCGGAAATTGTCTGGTCTTTGAACTGGATAGAAAATTATAACCATCAGGAAATGTGTATAAAACATAGATTGAAAAAAGAGTTTTTTGTTATCAGGGTAGGGCGTGGAAAGGAGAGGTGATTGTTATCCAGAAAATGAAGTGTCCGAGACAGCAGTGCAGGAGACGTGTTTGTGATATTGGGATGGCAATATCAGGAGTAATCATCGTCGAATTAAAATGTCCGCACTGTGGGAGGATAGTCAGAGTATGCTGGAGACCAAAGAGAAAATAATAGATATACATAATATGAAAAAGGCAGGTACAATAACCTGCTTTTTTTATGCTCTTTTTTATACATGCTTGCGTACTTTGAATGGATGATGGTTTATTTGGGAATACTTAAACTATCAATGGTAATTTATGGAAAGAATGCCATTAGATGGTTCATTACTATAGGTTATAGTAGAAACCAGATAACTGAATAAGTACCGAGCGAGTGGGACCGCATTGTGTCGAGTCACGAATGGCCGGAGTAAAGCTAGTGAATTTTTTAGAATGATAGCTTTCCTTGGCCATTTTTTGCCGATTTTATATCCTGTCCCATATCTAAAATTAAAGCATTCCTGACTTTACGAAGGCGTAAAGAAAGGAATGCTTTATGTCTAAAAGGATTATTACGATCAAGTCTGGTAATGAGGAAATCACACTGGAAGTTACGGAAGAGGAATACCTGAAATATTACCGCCCATGGTGGCAGCAGAAGAAGCGGGAGTAGAGGAACCGGGAAGCGATGGAAGAAAAGGGGTATACAGAAGAATCTTTTGAGGCATGGAGAGACAGTGCTGTTCCTGCCGTATTTCTGGATTCCGGAGAAGAACATTGCCCACGGCGGGCATCCGGTCCTGCGGTGGATGATGGACAATATCTTTATCCGGACGGACCCTGCGGGGAACATCAAGCCGGATAAGGAGAAGTCCACGGAGAAGATTGACGGCGCGGTGGCTTCGATCATGGCGCTTGACCGGGCAGTGCGGAATGGCGGGAGTGTGGGAAGCGTGTATGATGAGCGGGGGATTTTGTCCTTTTAGTCTGCCGGGATTCATGGTATACTGTAGGAAACAGGACTTACAGAGGTGCAGACGGTGGAAGGGAAAGTGTATGAATTTGATTCCCTGCTTTATGGAGCAGGAGGGACAGGTGGCGCTTATGTCATCTTTCCCTATGATATCAGGAAAGAGTTTGGCCGGGGAAGGGTGAAGGTACATGCTTCGTTTGACGGGGAGCCGTATGACGGCAGCATTGTAAATATGGGTGTAAAGAATCCTGACGGCAGCATCTGTTATATCATAGGCGTGCGTAAAGACATCCGTTCCCGGATAGGGAAGCGGCCGGGAGACAGCATCCATGTGACAGTCAGGGAACGGGGATAAGGAGGGCGGAAAGATGTGGATATGTCCGAAATGCGGAAGGGAATTTAAACGGCAGGGGCAGGACCATTACTGCGGGAAGGCGCCGGAAACGATTGATGCATATATCCTGGCACAGCCGGAAGGAGTGCGGCAGTATCTGAATGCGGTGAGGGATGCAGTCCGTGCGGCCCTGCCGGAGGCAGAGGAACGGATTTCATGGAGTATGCCGACTTTCTGGAAAGGGCATAACATCATCCAGTTTGCCGGGTTTAAGAAACATGTGGGCCTGTATCCTGGACCGGAGGCTGTCCGGGAGTTTTCCGGACGTTTAGAAGGGTATAAGACCAGCAAAGGGACGATACAGATACCATACAGTAGCCCGGTCCCAAAGGAGCTGATCGCTGATATTGCAAGGTGGTGTTACGGGACAGGGAACCATCCGTAAGGCGGGTGGTATTTTCGGGGGACAGGTATGGACCAGGATGTATTCTATTTTTTTGACGGGAAGCCGGATGCGCTGCCGCTGTATGAGGCTTTTGAGGAGAGAGTCCTTTCACAGATTGGCAGTGTGAAAGTCAGGGTACAAAAAACACAGATCGCTTTTTCTAACAGATATAATTTTGCTTTTGTTTCGTTCCTTCCTGTGCGGAAGGCGAAGGAGCGGCCAAAGGTCTATATCGTTGTGACGTTCGGTCTGGGATACCGTGTGGAATCTCCGCGTATAGATGGGGCAGTGGAGCCATACCCCGGACGTTTTACACACCATGTCCTTATCTCAAGGGCAGAAGAGATTGATGGGGAACTGATGGGCTGGGTGAAGGAAGCGGCGGCTTTTTCGGCTGGAAAGCGCTGAACATGCGGCATGAAAAATTCAAGGATAAGGATGGGAGGCATGGATTTTATGGACAGTGAAAAAGTATACCGGATGGATTTTTCAAAAGTATATCCCCTGCTTGTGGATAAGGCAGAGAAAAAAGGCAGGACGAAGCAGGAAGTGGATGAGGTGGTACGGTGGCTGACCGGATACAGCCAGGAAGAACTGGAAGGGATGCTGGAAAGTCCGGTCACTTACGGGGATTTCTTCCGGAATGCCCCGGCCCTGAATGAGAACAGGAAGCTGATCAAGGGAGTTGTCTGCGGCGTAAGGGTGGAAGATATTGAAGAGCCTTTGATGCAGGAAATCCGTTATCTGGATAAGCTGGTTGATGAACTGGCAAAAGGGAAATCTATGGATAAGATTCTGCGTAAGTAAAGAATGGAACATATGGTTGTTATAGGGCGTCTCTTTTGAGGCGCTTTTCTTTAGGATACCACCCAAAAGGAATATAGTTATAGAATAGTGGATAGTCGGGTACGCTATGTATGGCAGAAGTTAGGAGGCGTTTTTTTGTATGGGAGAACATTTGTTTGAGAGGCTTGCGCGGGAGCGCGGGATTTCGGTGGAGGAGATGCGGGATATTATCTCGACGCGGATCAGGCGGGGGATGAATAACCCTGATCCCAAGAAACGGGCGCAGTGGGAGACGATTCCCCATGAGGGGGGAGATTCCTACGCCGGATGAGTGGCTGTATTATGTGGTGAATATGCTGATCGAGAATGGGGATGAGGCTTTGCTGCGGCGGTATCCGAATATTTGAGATGGCGGTTGGAGTGTTCATTTTTGGGGATATGAGTTGAGAATATGGGAATAGGAAAGCGGGTATGCACACCTTTGATGTGGTACTAGCTTTTTTGGTAGGCGTTTTTGTTGTATTAAAGTTTGTCGGGGAATATGAAAGGAAGATAGAGAATGGAAGTAAAGATTTCTGTCTGGAAGTCAAGTTATGCCATCGGCTTCCAATTCTTTGAGATTTTGACTAAGCGTTTTCAATATTTTTATTCATTACTTACCTCCAAGTAAGTACCTATCTTAAATGTTCGTACTTGTATTAAGTGTGGTATGATGCTATAGTTTTAGCATAAACCAAATAAAGAATACAATAAAGTGAGGTATGAAAATGAAAAAAGATTTAGGAGTAGTACAAGCTGTTTATCCAATGCCTGTATTGATGGTGGCTGCATATGATGAGAATGAAAAAGTCAATGTGATGAATGTCGCATGGGGACAGATTTGCGATGAAGATAAGATTATTTTGTTTATCGGCGAAGGCAAAAAGACATGGCTCAATATCAAAGCAAGCAAGGCGTTTACGGTTTCCATTGCTGATGAGGAGCATGTTGATGTGGCAGACTTTTTTGGGATTGCATCAGGAAATAAGATGGATGATAAATTTGAAAGAACAGGGTATCATGCAGTGAAAAGTGATAAAGTCCATGCCCCGGTCATTGAGGAATTTCCGGTTGCTATGGAATGCGAGCTTCTTGAATTCCTTGAGACGGAGTATGTTTCAGGAATTGTAGGAAAAATTGTCAATGTGAAAGCCGAGGAAAAAGTACTGAGCGAAAACGGGAAAGTTGATCCTGTAAAATTGAAGGCGCTTACATTCGACCAATTTCAGCATGGTTATTATACAACAGGGGAGAAGATTGCAAAGGCATGGAATGCTGGCGCTGAATTAATGAAGAAAAAACTTTGATTTTCAATTAAGACATTTAGGATAAAAATGGATTGACAACCCCAATAAAAATAGATATACTAAACGAAACAAAGGGAGTAGCTTGCACAGACAGTTTGTGTTTACTTAGCCGTCAATACGATTTTAGAATCCGGCTCTGTGATGAAATAGCGAGACTTTGCTGTTATGAATAACGGCAGAGTTTCGCTTTTTTTGCGCTTTGCCATAAAATTAGTAGGAGGGATTCTGATGGAAATGTGTTTACAGATGTTATTATTGGTGGCGGGGTTTACAATGTTGGTAAAGGGAGCGGATTTGTTTGTGGATAACGCTTCGCAGCTGGCGGCAAGATTTAAGATTCCGCAATTGGTGATCGGTTTGACCATCGTGGCTATGGGAACAAGCATGCCAGAGGCAGCGGTCAGTATTTCCGCTGCATTGAAAGGAAGCGCGGATATTACGATAGGAAATGTGGTGGGAAGCAATATATTGAATATTCTGATTATATTGGGACTATCGGCCATCGTGACTCCGCTGGCAGTAGGAAGGACGACGATTCGTTATGAAATGCCGTTTCTCATCGGAATCACCATACTGCTTTTCATACAGGGACTAGATGGAGCGGTCGGTCTGCCAGACGGGATTGTTCAGTCCATGTTTTTTATAGCATATCTGCTGTATTTGTTAGTTCTGGCAAAAAAAGAAAGGGACAGGAGAGAGACAGGCAAATGTGAAACAAGTCCGGGTACAGATGCCGCAAGTCAGAGGAACTTAGGGCTGATTATCCTGCTGACTATAGCTGGGCTGGGAATTGTGGTGCTTGGAAGTACAGTGGCAGTGGATTCCGCCTCTGCTATGGCCAGAATTTTAGGAATGAGTGAACGGTTCATTGGTCTCACGATTGTGGCATTGGGAACCTCTCTGCCAGAATTGTTTACATCCGTATCTGCCGCGAGAAAAGGAAATACAGATATTGCGATTGGAAATATTGTGGGAAGCTGTATTTTTAATATCCTGTTCGTGGTAGGTCTTTCTGCTGTCGTTACCCCGGTTCCATTTGCATCAGAGTTCCGGTTCGACAGTCTTGTTGCAGGAGGTTCGGCTCTGGCTCTTCTATTGTTCTGCATAAAAGACGGAAAGCTGAAACGCTGGCATGGGACTGTACTGTTGGGAGGGTATGCGGCTTATTTCCTGCATATTTTGTATTAAAAAGCTCAGATAAAATATGAAACATAGCAACCGATAACCGATGAGATGGGAAATATAGACCCATAGTGAGGGAATGAGATGACTTTTACGGAGTTGATGATGTTTGTGGTTAGGCTGCTTGCCGGAACAGGGGTTTTTTTGGTCGGAGTGCATCTTCTGACTTCTAATATAGAACAGCTTGCCACAGGGAAGATTAAAGATTTGTTTGAGAAAACAGCGGATAAACGGCTTGTGAATGTGGGGATTGGTGCTGCATCCACAGCGTTGATTCAAAGCTCAGGTGTGACTACCGTGCTGATTGTCGGTTTTGTGAATGTGGGAATCATGAATCTGTATCAGGCGGCGGCCATGATTATGGGGGCGAATATCGGCACAACGATTACGGCTCAGATTGCAGCATTGAGTGCATTTCCTGTCACTATATATATTCAGATGTGTGTGTTTATCGGCATCATGATGAGCATGCTCTGTAAGAGTGATAATCTGCAGAAGACGGGTTTTATTTTGTCTGGGCTGGGACTCGTTTTTATCGGTCTGTCCTTGATGTCGGACGCTATGAAGCTGAACCATGATGCGATACAGAGCATGTTTCAGGTTGTGACAAATCCATTTCTGCTATTTGGAATCGGAATTTTCCTCACGGCTCTGGTGCAGTCCAGTTCGGCAACGACCTCGGTTATTATTGCAATGTCGGTGGCAGGGCTGACAATTGGAACCGGAGGCAATGAGGTGTTGTATATTATCCTGGGGACGAATATCGGCTCCTGCGTGACGGCACTGATGTCTTCACTTACATCCGGGGCGAATGCCAAAAGAGCCGGACTCATTCATTTGATGTTTAATACATTTGGCTCATTCCTTTTTTTCATTCTACTGATGTGCCTGCCTGACTTTATGGATGTTACATTCCGCAGATGGTTTGGGTCTGCGGCAATAGAGATTGCGATGTTTCATACTTTTTTTAATGTGACGTGTACCCTGTTGTTCCTGCCATTCTGCAATTTGTTTGTGAAAATAGCGGAGATACTGATTAAGGACAAGAAAACGGAAGAGGGACTCACTTATCTGGATGAGAGGATGCTGTCCTCGACTTCAATCGCAATTTCACAGTTGGAAAAGGAGATGGTACTGTTATCCGATGTTGCGATGGATTCTTTTCGGATAGCTTATCGTTCTTTCAAAAACGGGGATAGCAGCCTGACTGCGCCGGCACAGGAAAAGATAAATCAGGCAAATGGTCTTTATAGTGAGATAGTGGACTATCTGATTCGTCTGTCTGCACAGAGTAAGCTTTCTGAAGAGGAAAGTATCTCGAAGCTCCACAATAATGTGGGAGACATCATGAGAATTGCAGAGATTGCAGATAATTTTACAAAATATACGCATAGAGCGTTAAAGCATGATCTCCGTTTTTCGGATCATGTAAAAGAGGAAATTGATGTGATGATACAGCGTGTGGAGGAATTGTATTCTTTGACCAGGCACTTGGTACTAGAGAAAGAGGCTGGACTGCTCCTGCGAATTGATGAAGTGGAAAATGAGATTGACAGTTTCCGCAAGAAACTTTTGGACAGGCATATCAAGCGATTGAATTCAGGTGAGTGCAGGCCGGAGTGCAGCGGTGTGTATGTGAATCTGGTGTCCAATTTGGAAAGACTTGGAGACCACTTGACGTATATTGCGCATTCAGTGACAATTGAGAATGGATGAAATAGGGAATCATGTAATGAACCCCTCATGCTTTTGATTACAAAAACATGAGGGGTTTTTTCTTGTGATTTTGGCAGACAATGTTCAATAAGATATACTAAAAGTTATAGATTTTCTCCATTTGTTCGGATAACCTCTGCGTAAAATTGTGCAGAATCCTTCGGTGTCCGTTTCAATGTCTGGTAATCCACGTGAATCAGGCCGAAGCGTTTGTCGTACCCTTCCGCCCATTCAAAGTTGTCCATGAGCGACCAATATTGATAACCGATGACAGGGATACCATCGTCAATTGCACGTTTGACTTCCTTGATGTAACGGCGCATGTAGTCAATGCGCTGTGGGTCGTGGACTTGTCCGTCGCTCATGACGAAGTCGAGATTTGCCATTCCGTTTTCTGTGATCAGGATGGGCAGATGATAACGTTCATAATGAAAGCGGGGAATCCAATACAATGCTTCAGGAGTAATCGGCCACCCCATCGCTGTACGCGGGATTCCGGGACGTATCATAGGATTTTGACTTCCGTCGAAGGGGTCATCGTAATTATTTGAGTTATACAGATTAAACCCGCAGAAATCCAGTGGCTGGTAAATAATTTTCATGTCCTCAGCAGTGAGAATATCCTGTAAGCCTTGTGGGATTGTGCCTAAAAGTACTGGGTCCATCCACCAGGCACTGCCGGATGGCATCGTTTCACCATAAGTCGCCTGACGTGCTTTTTCTATTGCTTCAGGGGTGTTCTCCTCAGGTGTGAAATAGGAGCCTGTGGGGGCAAAGCCAATGAGGGGGTTTTTCTTAGCGGTGGCACGGATGGCGGAAACTGCCTTTCCGTGAGCATAAAATGTGTTTTTTGTAAGCTCCGGTATTTTGTCTGTGGCACGTAGAAATGGCGCGTGTACGCCGCCCAGATACCCGGCGCCGATGAAGCATTGTGGTTCGTTGATAGTCATCCAGTATTGTACACGGTCCGAGAGCGCGTCTACAATGATTTTTACATAATCGGCAAACACGTCAGAAATACCGTCCCAAAGCCAGCCCCCCTTTTCGTATACCCACATTGGCAGGTTCCAGTGAAAAAGTGTGACCATCGGCTCGATGCCTGCGGCCAGCAGTTCGTCTACAAGATTGGAATAAAATGCAAGTCCTTTTTCGTTGACTGTCCCATCTTCGGGTATCACACGCGGCCAACTGATAGAAAAACGATATGATTTTAAGCCGAGTTCTTTCATGAGGGCGACATCTTCTTTGTAGTGATGGTAATGATCTGCAGAAACATTTCCATTGTCTCCATGAACAACATGCCCTTCAGACAGTGCGTCCCAGATACCAGGTCCCTTGCCGTCATCCGCGTAAGCACCTTCGACTTGATAAGCGGCGGTTGCCGCTCCCCATAAAAAATCTTTTGGAAATCCCATGTTTCTTCCTCCGTTCTGTATATTTTAAGTTTAAAATAGTATAGCATAAACCGGTACAGATTGAAATACAATATAATACGTCTCCGGTTGGACAATAATCGGATTAGGAACTGTGAGAAAATAGAAAGAGATATACTATAAGGCGTAAAACATTCCTCCCCTTGCTTTTGACTACAAATACAAGGGGAGGATTTTATATACCATAGTATGCGGAAAAGGCACCAGTGGCGCGTTTTCTGTATGCTCGATATAGTATGCAGAAAGGTTGCCGGTGGCAAGCTTTCTGTATGGCTTTATGACATGAGTTTTATAAACAGAAAAAGAGCTTATGTAAATGCAATGTGGTGTTTAGCGAGCAATTCTTTCAGTCGGGCGTTTTCAGCACTCAGAGCATCTTTTTCAACACTCAGGGCGTCTTTTTCAACACGCAATGCATGATTCTCAGCACGCATATTATCTTCTCCAATTTTAATCCCTTTATGAATTCCACGGTTTTCAACGATATCTAATACTTCACACATGTTTTTAGCACCTCCTTCTGATGTATCATTCCGAACGTTGAGAAATCTCTGGTCTTCGGTCATAACAGACATAAACTTTAAAATTGCATCAACGTGTTTTATTGTCTTCTTACTTGGAACGTAGGTGTTGTTTTTTTGTGTCTGCACAAAATAGTCTGCTACAATCTGAAAATCACTTTTAAATAATTTGACCTGCTGTTCTGTTAAATGTGCGATTTCGAATATATGGACCTTGTAGTCGTTCACATATTCTTCCAACCCTTCTGGAATTCGGATTATTTCCCGGATTGTTTTTGGATGGTTCCAGTGGGATTGGCCAAAATACAAAACGATGCTGAGTGCAGGGTAGCGAATTTTTGATTTTCCATTAAGCAGTTGTGAGCGGTATGCTGCTCCATCATAGGCAATGACCCGAAACGGCATATCTGGGTCAGAACGGGTCTGGTTTTCCAGTCCCAATATAGCAATCTTAACCTGACCTTTGGACCAATATTTTGCATGATCCCGCTCTAACTCGTGCAGTTTGTTGTCATCTGCTTTATATTGGGATCTGAGTCTTAGGGGCTTCAGTTCCCTTGGCTTGATAGTTCTTTTGCCCTGAAAAACGAGAACATTTACAATGTCGGCAAAGACATCATTAAATTCTTCCAGGTTTTTCTCTGCAATATCTTTTTGTCCCATTCATACTCCTTCTTGAATTTACTTATATTATAGTTTATTGGTTACCGGAATACAAGTATCATTCTTATGTACAAGTAGATTCCTCCTTCCTGCGATGAGAGTGAAAATTAAGTAGTGCCTGTTTCAAACATTGAAATAGAGGCGATAATGCCCTGAAAGTAGAACAGAAAAGTGCTTGTTCAGAAATATAGAATGTTTGAAATGTGTACTCGATTAAATTACGAGTATATTAACTCTATCATACCGGAGAAGAAAAAGCAAAGACTTTGTAAATATATTATGGTAAAAATAGACCAAAATACATAAAAAAGATTGCAAATATGACGGAATGAACGAAATCCACTGAGCATCAGTCTGTGCATGTATAGAAATATGCGTATATATGATAAAATGCTGCCAGACAAAAAGTTTGTATAAATGATCAGCGTATTTTTAATTTATCAGTGAGGAATTTCAGAGTTTAAGAGCAGGCAGGTGCAATATGAAGATTGCGATTGTAGGATATAGCGGTTCGGGAAAATCAACTCTTGCACGAAAGCTGGGAACCATTTTTCAAGCGGATGTACTGCATCTTGATACGATGCAGTTCCTGCCGGGCTGATTGGAAAGACAAGATTGATCAGCTTTTTGTAACCTTTTTGCTTTTTGAGTTGTATTATTAGTGAAAGGCCTTTTAATAAACACCAAAGGAGTACTCATGAGACAATCAGTGGAAGAGCTGTTTGAAAAGTATCAGAATAACATTTATGCAGCAGCCTTTAATATCTGTAAGAATACGGAAGATGCAAAGGATGTTGTTCAGGATACATTCATTCAGTATTACTCATTAAAGAAAGATTTTGATGACGAGCAGCACATACGGGCGTGGCTAATACGGGTAGCGATTAATAAAGCCAAAAATATGAATCGGACATTTTGGAGAAAGAATAAGGTGTCGCTGGAAGAGTATATGGAGACATTGACCTTTGAGACTCCGGAATCGGAAGAATTATTCGAAACGGTGATGAGGCTTCCGGAGAAATATCGTATTGTGATTCATTTGTTCTATTATGAGGATTACTCCGTACATGAGATTGCGGATATTCTGAAAATATCAGAAAGCAACGTTAAGGTCAGGCTGTCACGCGGACGTGCTCTGCTCAAAGCAAAATTGCAGGAGGAATGGGAAGATGACGAATAAAGAAAAATATAAGCAGGCGTTTTCAGTATTGCAATCCTCCGGCGAGATATCCCTGGAGGAAGAAAGGATGGCTATGATGAATAAAAAAGCAAAAATGAGAACAGCAGCGGCAGCAGTAGCCGCCTGTGTGGTATTGGCAGGCGGGAGCGGCATCGCATATGCGGCGGATTTAGGAGGGATTCAGAGGACAATCCAGCTTTGGATTAATGGGGACCAGACGACGGCGACTTTTGAATATGATGGAGAGGGAACGTATCATATCTTATATCCGTCAGAAGATGGCGAAGCAGAGGAGCTTGGAGGAGGTGGAGTAGCATTCGAGGAGGATGGAACCGAGCGTCCATTAACAGAGGTGGAATTACTGGATTCCTTAAATGATCCTGAAGTGGAATATAAGGATGACGGTACGGTTTGGGTATATTATTATGAACAGAAAATTGAGATTACGGATCTGTTTGAAGATGGCGTGTGCTATGTAAAACTCTCACATGGAGAGGAAACTCAATATATGACGGTTAAATATCAGAATGGTTACTGTATAAGTCCACATAAATATGCGAGTCCGGATTCTTTCAATTAAGTTTGATACAAGGAAGATACAGGCTGGCAGGTGAAGTTCAAACTGTGCAAAGAGGGAAGTGTGAAGGGGAGCAGAGAAATATGGAATGGAGTGTATTTCTCTGCTTTCCCCACCATTTCCGGTTTGCTTTCTACTATATATTATATCTCGATTTGGCATCAAAATATAGAAAAATATTTACTTAATATGATAAAGTATCAGCAACTGTTCACGGGGCTGTGACCTACGCTGCACAGCCTCTGGCCGATAAAGCTGCGGTTTCGGGCATCCAGCCCATGGAAAAGTTCTGGCATATATACGAATCAGCTTATTTCTGAATGAGGATAAAAGGCGGCTGCCTGATAATAAGAAGAGGAGGAATCAGATGATAGAATATAAAATTTTGTGTGAGCAGGAAATCGAGCAGACCCTTTTATTGATGATTGGACGGAAAAGGAATATGATATATTGGTGAACTGTCTGAAGAATTATTGGATGAAAAATCCTATCAGGCAGCATCAGAATCTTATCTTAAATTCCCTGTCATCTGTGTGTGCTCCTTTTTATATTCAGAGGCAGAGAGGCCGGTATGCTT
>CANOBT010000111.1 GCA_947564305.1 uncultured Lachnospiraceae bacterium
AAAGCAGAACACCTATCTTTTTCTTACCGCACGAAATACCAGACCATTCACGCTGTCCAGGATGTTTCCTGTGAATTTGACACCGGGAAGATGTACGCCGTCACCGGAGAGTCCGGCAGCGGCAAGACCACCCTTCTCTCCCTCCTTGCCGGCCTTGACCTCCCCGAATCCGGGAAGGTTACCGTCCGGGGAAACGACCTGTCCCAGATGAACCGGGATAAATACCGTCGCGAACAGGCATCCGTCATCTACCAGGCATTCCATCTGTTCCCCATGCTCACCGCCCTGGAAAATGTCATGTTTCCCATGGAGCTGCGGAACATGAAGAAGAAAGCCGCGAAAGAGCGGGCGAAAAAGCTGCTCCTACAGGTAGGGCTTTCCGAGAAAATCTTCTCCCAGTTCCCGCAGATGATGAGCGGCGGAGAACAGCAGCGGGTGGCAATCGCCAGGGCATTTGCCTCCGGAGGGAAGATTCTTCTGGCGGACGAGCCTACCGGAAACCTTGACACCGAAAACGAACAGCGCATCGTAGACCTTCTCCGCATGTCGGCGGACGAGCGGGGCTATGCGGTCATCGTTATCACCCACAACCCAAAGGTAGCGGCCCGGGCGGACGTTATCCTGAGGATGCAGGACGGAAAGCTGGTGAGCGTATGTTGAAAATCAACTCACAGGACAGAAAGCTGGTGAACATATGTTAAAAAACAGTATCAAACAGATGATGCGGACTCCCTTCCGGACTGCGGCATTCCTGATTCTTATCGGCATCTCCAGTCTTTTGCTGACACTGGGATGCAACCTTTTCTATATCAGCGCGCAGACTCAGGAGGCGGCAAAAGGTGCATTTGCCACCATCGGCACCGTAAGGCAAAAGCCCTCCGGCGCTGCCAGGGAAAAATACTGGAACCCGGAAACGGGAGACTACGAGGCTTACTCTGTTGACCAGTACGGCGCGGCAATCCCGGACTCGGCGCTGGACATCGAGGGGCTGCCCTATATCCACAAGCCAAAGCACCAGCCGTTTTACGCGGCGTATACGGGTGACTATGTAGTCCGCAACACCCACAGCGAAGTGGACGAATCCTGGTGGGGCATCGGCGCCGATTGCGTCATCGCCGAGATGGAGCCATTTGAGGACTGTATGCCGGACCATCCGGTAAAACTGCATTTTAAAAAATCCCTCTATGGAAATATCACAGACCGTATGCTCTCCTGGATCTGGTTCTGGGATTATGAAAATCCGCATCCCAAACCGCTCAAAGCAGGGCAGACTTATATTATGGCGCTCTATATGGACACCCACCTCGGATATTCCGGAATACTGGACAAATACGAGGGTGTCTCTGCCGTCTGGACGCCCTGGCTGGATGTCCGGGGCTCGCAGTACAAAAAGGACGGCACGATGCTTAAAGACGAAAAACATAAAGGCCGCTTTTTCGAACAGGTGACGGAAGGGTTTTACGAAACTGCCGAAGGGAAACGCTGGCTCAATATTATAGAAGGCTTTACTATCGCCAATTACAGTATCCCCGTCACTCCCACTAACGCCACAAAGCTCCTCATGTATTTCTACAATGGAAACGCCGGGATTTCCGAAGGGCGGGATATCACGGAGGAAGAGTACGCCTCCGGGGCAAAGGTGTGCCTTGTAGACAGCAAATTTGCCGCCAACAACCAGCTAAAGCCGGGGGATAAGCTTAGACTCCCCCTCTATTATGCGGACTACTCGGCTCCCGCCTGTTACTATTACCCCTACTGGGCGGAGCGGACTGTCACCGAGAAGATGATTACTGCCGACGGGCAGCTCTATGATGTATTTGAGGACAATGAATACGAGATTGCCGGTATCTATCAGGTTACAGGGGGGATGCAAGATTATACAGGGTATGAGGCGCCGCAAAATGGCGTCGTCATCCCCGCGGCCTCTGTAGAGAACAGCGACGAGGACAATATCCTGAACTTTTCACCTATGAAACCGAGCAACACCATTTTCCAGATTGAGAACGGAACCATCGATGATTTTCTGGCAATCTGGGAGGAAAAAGGCATAGACGGGCTGGAGCTTGCTTTTGAGGATAACGGGTACTCAGAGCTTATGCACAGCTTTGAAAACACGCGGAAGATGTCCGTCATCCTCTTAGGGGCGGGGGCAGGAATCACGCTCCTCATCCTTGTATTTTTCTGCCACATGTTCATCACAAAGCAGAAAGTGCGGACAGCCCTGGAGCGTTCTCTGGGCGTTCCGAAAGAAAAATGCCTTATCTCTCTGTGCGGGGGGATTTTGCTAATTGTGCTGATTGGTGTTATGATAGGAAGTAGCACGGGCGCTGTGTTCACCGAAAAGGCCGCGGCTCTTTCAGACAGCAAAAGCATCTACTCCTCCGCTTTCAGCGCCAATCAGGCGGCTGCAGAAGAAAACGTGCTGCCGGAGGATTTCCTGAAGGAAGGGAACATGGATATCATCCTTCCGTGCTTTTCCGGCGCGCTTAATCTTACCGCCGCTTTGCTGACAGCGTTTCTCATGGCAGCGGGGAGCTTAAAGAAAGAACCGCTTGAGCTTTTGTCCGGAACAAAGCAGGAACGGTGAGCCTGATAACAGGCGATTGCGAAACCCAAGGATTAACCGGGGTCATTGTGCAGCTTGTATCTTCCAACACAGACGCGCTTTCGCTCCGAGTTTACCGCAGCGGTACATAAGCTGCCAAAATACGGCAGCTAAGAACCGGCGGTAACCTAAGGTCTGCTTATGGAAGATACAAGCTGCACAATTCCGCACTGACAAATCAGGGTTTCGCAACTGCCTGTAAATTCGGAACACACGAGAAAGGAGGGAGGACAATTGCGGATTGACAGAGACAATTTTCTTGCGCGCCTGAAGGCTCATGATGAGCGGGCGTTAGAGTTTGTGCTGGAGGAATACGGCGGGCTCCTTATGTCCGTCATCCGAAGGCACCTCTTTTGTCTTCCCCAGATGCAGGAAGAGTGCTTGAATGACGTTCTTTTTTCTATCTGGGCACACATCGCCCAGTTTGACGAGGCACGCAGCACATTTAAAAACTGGATTGCGGGCATCGCCAGATACCGCTCCATCTCTTATCTCAGAAAATATAAAAACCGCCTGGAAGAGCTTTCGCTGGATGCCGTCAATACCGAAAACGCCTGGGATACCGGCGCGGAGGATGCATCTCTTCTCGCTCTCATCGACAGGGAGCTTTCCGAGGAGACCGAGCGGATGCTTGGCTGTCTGAAAGCGGAAGACCGCGCCCTCTTTCTAAAGCTTTACTGCGAAGGGCAGGACGTGGAGGAAATAAGCCGGGAAACAGGTCTTAAAAAGGCGACAATCTATCAGAAATTAGCCCGGGGCAAGAAAAAAATCATTAGTTTTAGAAAAAAGGAGGCGAACTGATATGTGTGAAAAAAGAAAAAAAGAGGATGAAAATAAACTTTTTGACATGTTAAATGACGTATCGACCGACTTTTGCAGCTACCCCGAAACAGAACTTACAAGAGACGAGCTTTGGAAATACCGGGAGAACTTAAGAGACTCCCTCGGCAGCACATCCGCAAAGAAGACCCGGAAAGTCTTTCGCTTTGCCGCGGCAGGCGCTGCCGCTTTTGCCGCCCTTGCTTTAGTCTTCGTCTGCCTGCAGCCCAAAGACGACAACTTCCGCGCCTCCGGACATACCAACTACTACAGCTTAAGCTCCATGCTGGGCGTAAGCGGCAGCCTTGAGGATTACACGCTGCACATTGATGAAAACCACCCGCTGAAAGGCGGCTCTGTCACTTTGAATTCCGCCGTGCTGGACGGCATCCGCCTCTCCGTTTCCAGCACCTATTATTATGAAGAAATACAGGAACTCCCGCGGCTTACAAGCGGAGGCTGGGGAAGAGACTACGGCAGTGCATTTGACCGGACGGACGCTTTCCTGTTCAAACCCGAACCGCAAAGCCGCGAATCCGGCTCTTTCAATCCGACATACACCGAATCCAAAGAGAAACCCTATATCCAACGGCTGTATGTTGACGGGAAAGAGGTTCTGTGCGAGACGGAAAGCGACCTGTACGCAAGCGCCAACGGCGTACTGCAGGACACTGCCTCCTATTATTTCAACACCGAAACGATAAGCCTTCCGGCTCACGCTGCTCTGGAAATCTGGAAAAGCCCGGAAGACAAATCCCCGGAAACCGTGTTCGAATTTACTCTCACAGAAAAAAATCTCGTTCCGGACACAACAAGCGTAAAGCTTGACCAGAAAGCGACTCTGCCGGACGGGCGGACGGTGCATTTTAAAAAGTTCGTACACAATATCCGCGGTCTCTATATAGAGGCGGAATACAGCGAAGATGTCATATCCCCGGAGAAAAAACGCCCGGTCTACTTAGAGTGTTACGACAAGAGCGGAATCATCCAGACCCTCCGGGAGCGGGAGCTTGAGGGGAATGTCCTTGTCTTTACCCCAGACCATATAAACACCCTCTACTCCAAGATTGGCTCCATGGACTTTTTAGAATTCGAAATCATAGCGTATGTCTCCGATGAAAAGGGGAACTCCGGCAAGCGTTTGAGGCTTGATGAGACGGTGAAGGTTCCTTTGTAAACAAATATAAAGGTGTAAAATCCATTGGATTATCTTGGATTTTACACCTGAATTTTAGCCCATAAATCTGCTGTCACTCCATTGAATTTACAATTCTCTTTAAAACCTCCGTTGACACACATCCCTGAATCTTGTACCTGATTCCATTTGCCACAAACACGGCATTTTTTTCTGAAGGCACTCCTTCCCTGGAGGTAGTTGACGAAACGATATTGACTTTATACCCCTGCCTGGATATATATTGCTCCTGAAACTCATATAATCCCAAATAATCATAATCAATCCCGCTTTTCAATTGGTCTTCGCTCAAAATCAGCTCCGCATCCAAAAATATGGGTGAACCGTATATTTCTCCCGGCTCAAAAGAATATTTATCAATATCCTCCAGTTTCTCCATTTTCTTTACATCGCCGACAATATAATTGTCAACATGGACAAACATATAGTTTTCATTATCCGTATCAACGGTTACTTTTTCATATTCGGAATGCTCAGATGCCAATCTGGACTCCAATAAAATATTTCCCAGATCATCATTAAGCCCGCTGTATGAATGATATTCCTTCTTAATGCTGCCCTCGTCATCCGGCACCCCTGAAACCGCCGGAACCTGCACGGTCTCCATGCTGTCAATTTCCGGCAGGATTTCATTATTCACGCTGATTTTATTGTAAATATAATAGCCTGCGAAAGCAGTTGTAGTAAATATGAGAACCGATGCCGCTACTGCCGCCGGTATTTTATACAGCCTTTTTTTCATTGCATTTTTTGACTTGTATGTTGCCCTTATTTTCTCTTTCACTTCATCGCTTAAGCTGATGGGGTCTAATTGAATTTTTAAAAATTCTTTTAATTCCTTATCTTCCATATCCAGCCTCCAATAATAATTTTTTTATTCTGTTACGCGCCCTAAATAGTTTTTGTCTTGTCGTATTTGTATTCTTTCCGATTATCCTTGATATCTCATCAATCGACAATTCTTCATAATAATGCATAACAATCAGCTCCCTATCCAGTTCGCCCAATTCTGAAAGGGCATCAAACACCACCTTTTTTTCTACTACGGATTCCGACAAATCATTTGAACCAGAATACAAAATATCCGGCAGCTCATTTCGATAATGTTGAAACCACCTTGTGCGCCTGATATTCTTACAGCAATTAATTGCAATTCTTGTAATCCATGTCTTCTCGGAGGCCTCTCCCCGAAACGAGCCATAGGATTTCATCGCCTTTATGAATGTTTCCTGAACGGCATCCTCTGCCAACTGGTAATCCTGCAAATACACAACACAAATCCTTTGTATAGAATCTCCATACCTGGACATGAGCTCTTCCAAGAGTAAATCTGACGTCATTTTTATATTTTCACTCCTTTCACCCATTAGACACGGTTTATATGCATTGCGTTACGTTTTTCCGCCAAAATAATATATTTGTGCCCCTATTTTAAACTTTAATGTTTTTACTGCAATAATATCCGTTTTTGCATTGGCACATATTATTATAATTCGTTATAATAATATTATTAGGTATCTTTTTCTTAAAAGTTGTAAAGCTGCATACAATTAAAAACACTAATAAAGGAGTATTTGATTTATGGAATATATTATAAATTTTACCTGGGATGACGATGCCAATGTCTGGATTGCTACCAGTGAAGACATTCCCGGTCTTATACTGGAGTCCGGTTCTCTTGATGCACTATTAAAGCGGACCCGTTTCGCAGTGCCCGAGCTGCTTGAGCTGAATGCACCTGGCACACAGCCGCTTTCTTTGTTATTTGTATCAAAACGTCAGGAAAGGATGGGCTTATAATGGCTGAACATGTGACGGTTGATACCAAGATAAAATCTTCTTAAATATACCCTCCGTTATATACGATATGAAACCCGACTGCTATAGCCGCAGTCGCCGAACACATTAGCAATACCGATTTCAGCCCGATTGACCATTTGCATATCGTATCTATAATAACGGAAATCCCTGTATATCCTTTTCTTAAATACTGCACCCAATATATTATGTCCGAGGCAACCAACGCCCAAAGAAACATGCAAAATTGTATCTCCTAAAATCCATCTCCTGAAATTCCTGTTTAATATTTTTTCACTGCACCTGGATAATTAAATAGACTTTACACCTTATGCAGAATCCGCTATAATGAAAATACTAAAAATCAATCAAAAAGGCGGTGAAAGGATGGCTGAAGAAATGACACTTGACGAATTAAAGCAAATCACAATTGACTATTATGTAAATCTACAGCGAATCAAAAAAGCCGACACCGAAAACAATCCTGAATTAATGTATCAGCTCAAAGTCGCCAAAAATAAACTGGCATCTCTGGGCATCCCCACTGAAGAATTTGAATTATAAACTAAACAGCAACTAAAAGGAAAGGTGTAAAATCCATTGAGTTATCCTGGATTTTACGCCCGAATCTTAGCCAATAAATCTGCTGTCACTCCATTAAATTTACAATTAAAGTGAAAATATTAGCTCCATTAGAAAACCCCGGAAGTTGCGCTCCGGGGTTTTTGTTTGTCAGCCATTCATGCAGAAGACTCACATCTCTTTAGCCTATTGGCATTATAGCATATGCAATTTGTAAATACAATTTTCCTTTTTACAAAGATAAGCAAAGATAAATTTATAATAGCCGTTAAAATCTCTTCTTAAATATGCCCTCCGTTAAATACGATATGGAACCCGACTGCCATAGCCGCTGCCGCCGCACATACCAGCAATACCGCTTTCAGCCCGATTGACCATTTGCATATCGTATCTACAATTACGGAAACCCCCGCATTCCCTTTCCTCACATACTGCACCCAGTATATTATGTCCGAGGCAACCAACGCCCAAAGGAACATGCTTATGATATTCACTACCGCATAAATGCCGAAGTCTCCGCCTTCCGCTATCATCCCATCCATTCCGTACTTGAACAGGCACACTGCCAATACCACGTTTAAAATTGTATCCCCTAAAATCCATCTCCTGAAATTCCTCTCTCTTAAATATGCCATCATTGTAATGTCCTCCTTATTTTAAATTCCTACATGTTTTACATAAAATTCTGCCGGCAAAGCATTGATTAAATCTGCTTATATTATTAAGAGTAACGTAACCGGGTTTTATTACAAACTTTTTTAAAATTTTTACACTGCACCTGGATAATTGACTATTATGTAAATCTACAGCGAATCAAAAAAGCCGACACCGAAAACAATCCCGAATTAATGTATCAGCTCAAAGTCGCCAAAAACAAACTGGAATCTCTGGGCATCCCCACTGAAGAATTTGAATTATAAACAAAACAACAACTAAAAGAAAAGGTGTAAAGTCCATTGAATTTACAATTCGCTTTAAAAGATTAGTTCCATATATAAAACCCCGAGGGGTGCTCCGGGGTTTTTGTTTGTCAGCCATCCATGCAGAAGACTCACATCTCTTTAGCCTATTGGCATTAGCCAGCGGCGTTTTTCTATAATCATAATACTTGAAATATCCACTTTTGCACATCAAGATATAATTGCATCCCTGCTTTTTAAACTCACCCTGTTCATCCGCGCGAATAAAGGAGACTGCAAAGTGCTCGCATTCTCTTTAGATATTCAATTAGATTGCAATGATAAGACGATAGTCCACCTGACATCGTCGTATCCTGCGACAAAAGCAAACGCACGGAACA
The DNA here is from genome assembly GCA_947564305.1 of uncultured Lachnospiraceae bacterium. Next base: position 8,299 of record CANOBT010000111.1, read on the forward strand.
CAGCATCTGCGGTGTGCCGGATTTGTGTGTCAAAGTTATCTCCCCCTCCACCCGCAAGCAGGATTATGAGATAAAGATGGTAAAATACGTGGAGACTGATGTCTGGGAATATTGGATTGTGGATTTAAAACACGAAACTGTGGTATGCTATTATTTCAAAGGAGAAGACTATCCTGTCATGTACACATTCCGGGATAAAATTCCGACACGCATATTTGACGTCAGTCTTGAGCAAGTGTCTCTTTTTCGTTATTGTTTCTATACTCCCCCAGCATAGCTGGGAGAGTAGCGTTTTCTTTTAGCAAAAATTTTTACAAATCCGGGTCGCGTATTGCCTCCGCTGGAAATTTTGTTATTCCCAAGCGATCATGATTAGCAACATATGCAAGCAGCCCTTTTGATGAACAACTACATGAACACCCCGATGCACACATTGCCCCGCAATTACATACTCCATGCGGTTCTTCCGATTGGTTAATAACATTTTTTCTCTTTCCGTACGACATAAACTCACCTCCTCATACGATATAACATAGCTGACTAAAACTATTTGATTAATAAGTTTCTATATCAGCTGACAGAACTTCCGCCAGCCATTATTTGACAATTTTTAACTTCTCCACAACTTGATACAAAAAATTTCTTATGCGTCAATCTCCTTGCTTATTATTCAGTCTTGATTGTTTTTTTCACATTTAATTATCACATCCAAAATGTTATTGAATGTACGAAATTCCCCTTTTAACAAATATTGCATCGGAATTTTTATGTTAAATTTATATTCAATATTGTATAAAATAAGCACTAATTCTCTCGCATTCATACATACCTTATTCCCAAAGATGTCTTCATCTTTTATATTATCATTCAAAAAATCCATATGTGTATGTTTATAAAAAATATTTGCCAACTCAATTATTTTGTCACTCATTATAATAGTCCTTCCACCAATTATACTAATTCAATTCTCGAAAATCCTTTTAATAGACGAAATATCTCTTTAACAAGATTACCACTGTCTTCTCGCAAATTGTAATAAATTTTTCTTTGTAAAGTCTCAATCTTTTCATTAACCTCTTCAGCATCTACACTTATATACCGTACCTCCCTTCTACGTTCCGTTTCATCCTGCGAAATCATCTTAGAATCCATTGCAACAAAGTCTATTGCAATTCCCAACCTTCCACTTATGCTCCATATCATATTTTCAATTTCTTCTTCTCCCGCCGGGGAATACGGAATACACAATACAACACAATCTGGTTGTACTGCTTGTACTATTTCATAAGCTGTTATTCCAAAATCTCCATACAAATTTTGGGAAAAGCTGAGCACTCCACCCGGAACAGTAATTACCATAACTTCTGGTTGTTCTTTCTGTTCAATATCTTTAACAAGATGATTATATTTAATAACTTTTTTCTTTTCTTCTTTCGTTGTATACATAAATTGCGGGAATGAATACAGTCCTAAAACATCATTGTAATTTCTACTTCCAATACCAGAAATCTTTATCTCTTCTTTTTTAGCAAAGTTTTGTATCTGCGTTTGTAAATAGAATTTCCCTACATTCTCCAATATTCCCAAAATCATAATTACAGGCGAATCTATACCCTCTATAAAATTACTGAAATCCTTTTTTCTATAAGCAGGATAGGGCTTACAATATACGCCTTTTTTTAGTTTCTGTTGTTTAACATATTTTTCTTCCATTGCAGTCACAGGCTCTCTGCAATACCAAATTTCTTTTCCTGCTTGGACTGCTTTTTCCAAATTATTAATTAACTTTTTATTAAAATATTCTTTCTCTTTCTCTAATAGCTTATGAAACCATACTAACGACACTTTTTCTAAACTTCCATCAAAATCATCGGAAACCTCTATTCTTTTTCCTCTCAAATTATATATTTTTCCGATATATTTAGAGCCACAATCTCCAACCAATGCTACAATTTGTATTTCTTCATTTATTGATAGACTATTCACTATATCCACCACTTCATCCGAAAAAGGATATATCAACACTTTATTCATTTTTCAACCCTCTATTATTCAAATAATGTTTCTGGTGTGTAATGTATATTCTTTAATTCTCGTATTACACAATAATCTTTATATAAAGTTTCTACTTTTGCCCTTGATTCATCACATACCTTTTTAATGTTTTCTTCACTAATCTCAGTTTCAAAGCATGCCTTACAAATCTTACAATCTTGATACGCCCAACATTCTTTACATTTTTCTTTGGTTTGATTTTCAATATTTAATATTTCTTTTATTTGATGCAAGTAAAACCCTTCATTTAAATTTCCAATTATTGCTTTTGTATCATTTTCGCTTACCCGTTCACACGGATAGAAATTCCCATTTACGTCCATAAATAGTTTCAAAACTCCTGGTATGCATGGCCCTCCATGATGCCATTTTTGAGGCAGAATTTCTCGTTTCGGGAAATTTTTCTCTGTTTTTCCAATATCTCCTATCACCGATTGTAAAAGCTTTATTCCTTCATATCCATCTAAACGTCCCAATCGGTATAAAAATCCCAAAAACATACTATAACGATAATCTCCCAAAAACTTTACATCCAACTGAACAGGATTTTTTCTATTTACTTCTTTTACTAAAGAAGACATAAACGTAGAATGACGAAACAATTCATTTGAAGATATATAATTTTCTACACACGAAAACTTATTGGCAGCAAAAACCGTGTTAAAATACACTCTTTCTTTGTAATATGTCGGATGTCGTTTTTTTAGTATATTTAAGTTTTTTATAACAGTTGAGAAACTCCCTTCCTTTCCATCCGCAAATATCCGAAATTGATCATGCACCTCTTCTGGTCCATCAAAACTCACTAACATTATAACGTTATGCTTAACAAGAAAATCCATCTTTTCCTCATCTAATAAAGTTGCATTAGTCGTAAAATTGAAATGTATGACTTGGTATCCTCCTTTTTTTTCAGCATATAAAATACAATTCTTCATTGTCTCAAATTCCAAAAGCGGTTCCCCTCCATAAAAGCTTATTCTTTTTTCTGGGTTTTCTGTGGAATGATCAAACAAAAAATCTATACCCCTTTTTGCTGTTTCCAAACTCATTTTTTTATTTGTATGATGCCTGTTATTATATGCGCCTGAATAGACACAGTATTTACACCTCAAATTACAATTTTGTGTTAGTTGAAGAGTAATACCATCAACTTTTTTACTAAGATAATGCTGCAAATAAGGTGTAACTGGGTGCTCAGTTTCTCTGTTGTCTCTATTGGATTTTAAATATCCCACATGCTTTAAATATCTAATATATTCTTCTGCCTCTTCAGACATTGAATCTCCTGTTTTCAGTGTTTTATAAACATCTTTTGAAACTTTTAGTATAGTGTCCGTATTAACATCATAAATATAGTGTCCTACTGACGTACAAAACAAATGTACAAATGGTACGTTCTCCATATTTTTCTCCTTTATTAATTTGTATTATTGCCGCTCCTTATATTTATCCAACAAAAAATCAAGAAATGGGGCAACAAGGAAAATAAACGGATATAATAATCCCACAAAAATGTTATCACATGTTAAACCAATTGGCATAAAATTCAATACTAATACACAAACACCTACCCACAATATTACAATATTCAGATTTGAATCTATTCCCATAAAGATTTTTATCAAATATATAACACATAACACTAAATATACCAGATAAAATATCAAGTAGATGCTTATTAAAAGAAATAAAAGGTCTTTCGTTTCGTCAACAAATAACATATTCCATAATATTTTTGTTTTTTCCCTCGGGTTTTTCCTAATAATCAGACCTGATAATTGATACACGTTATAATATTGACCTCCGTATATTAGCCATGGCATATTTGCCGCTATCAATACAACTATATATATAATTTTACTCCTTATCCTTTTCATGCATATCCCTCCCTGTCATAGATTTTCTATTTCTTGCTATTCTCTCTGATTTTAGAATCAAATACTCCTCTCATCTGTATTATTACAATTTCTAAACAGCATATAATATATTCCTTTATTAGATAATAACTCCTCGTGTTTCCCCCTTTCTGTAATTTCCCCTTGTTGCAAAACATAGATCATTTCTGCAACCAAACTTACATAATGGACTTTATGCGTTATAAATATCCCTATATTTCCAGCCATGATATTCTTATAAATTGAAATAAGTTCCTTCTGATTCATAATATCTAATGAGGCATCTGGCTCATCAAAAACATACATATCCGCCTTCTTTACCAATGCTCTTGCTATCGCAATTCTTTGCCATTCTCCCGCAGATAATTCCCTTTCTCCAAACCAATTACCTATTACCGCGTCTAATACTCCTATATCTCTGATTCTATCCTGTACTTTCGCGTCCCTTAATGCTTTCCATATCGCATCATCACAGTCTATTTTACTCAAATCTCCAAAAGCCACATTCTCTCTTACTGTTGTTTCATATTTCTGGTAATCTTGAAAGATGCAGCTTATCCTTTTCCTGTAAGATTCCAAGCCTACATCTCGTAACTCTGTTCCATTAATATATATTTCACCTTCATAATTATCATAAAAACCTAATATCAACTTTATTAAAGTAGTCTTTCCCGAACCATTCTGACCCACTAATGCAACCGTTTGCCCTGCACATAATGTCAAACTAATGTTTTTTAACACATACTCTTCACCGTATCGGAAAGAAACATGTTTTAATTCAATCTTTTCTATATGTTTAATTGCCTTCTCGATTTCCTGTTTCTTTTCAGATATATTAAAGAATTCAAATAACAACCCTACATATAATGATTGTTCAGCAATACTTCCTACTTCCGAAAAAATTTCTTGTGCACTATTTTTAATATTCTCTATACATTCTATATAAGCAGCAACATCACCAATTAATATTTTACCGGCAACACCTAAAAGCACTGTATATGTAAACAACGCCCCTGTAAACAAACAGTCGATAATATCTGACACAATGGTTAAAATCGTTGTTTTCTGTTGCATCTTTAAATCTTCTTCAATAAAACCATCAGATCTTTTTTTATATTTCCGTATCAGATATTTGGATAATCCTAATATCTTTATTTCCTTAAATGCCCGTCCTGTCAACAAAATATAATTAATATACCAATTTTGTCTTTCCCTTTGAGTTCTGGAAACTCTTAATTTATACCACTGTCTGTCTATGGAAATCATTACCGCACATCTCATAGCTGGTACTGCTAACGAAACTAATACTATCCACCACTTAAATCTAATTAATATAGCAGTTGTACTTCCTATGATAATAAATTGTCTTATTATCTCTAACAATTCTGATATGTATGAGAGAATACTCGCCCCTTTTTGAGTCTGGGCACGATTAATAATATTGTATGTTTCTGAGTCTTCATAGTCTTTTAAGTTTAACTGAACCGCCTTATCCAACATCTTCAAATTAATATATTGTGCAAACTTTAAATTAAATTGATTGTTATAATAAGAGTGCAAAGCCATTTCTAATGTAATAACAACTTTAACAACTACATATATTCCTATACAACTTACAATATCCGATAACTTATATTGCCCAAACTGCAGCATATTAATGATTCTTTGCATAATAACAATCAAAACAGCAGGTACCAATCCTTCAATCATTATCATCAAAAAGTTTAGCAAAACATAGCCTTTACTATACCCACATAATAACGTCAAACAATCTTTTATGCATTTAAACGATGCTTTTCCAATACCCTTTTCATTAACGTCTTTCCCCACTAATCATCACAACTCTCTTTTTCGCATTTCTTCCAGCATTTTCTCTAATTCTTTAGGTTTTTGCACCTTATACATATACCACGGTACGCTTTTCCCTACACTTTTATATGCTAATTGAATTGCAATAGTTTTCATCTGATTCATAACTCTTTTTTTCATTTTCTCTTACCTCCTATGAGTGTGATTCCCTGTGCTGCAAGTGCAATGAACATAATTGTTCTCCAATAATTTCCAACATTCATTCCGAATAAAAAAATGATGTTTATCACTAAAATACATTTCAACTTTTCTTTCATTTTTTCTTTGTGATTTTCTGGTTTTTCAAAATATTCATCACTTGGAGCCAAACAAATAAACGTGCAATTCACAAGAAAAATTATTAGAGCATATCCTTTTACTGAAATATTAATAATATCAGGACATATAGCAACTAAAAAAATGATACTTCCTGTCATTATAAAACATCCTACATCTGTTTCAACATGTCTGCCTCCTGAAATTTTTCTGACTCCTCCAAAAATTGTCATCGCCAAAATCACTTCCACACCTTTACCAGCCACCATTCCTATCAGCAAATAGATACTAGTTTTTAACACGGAATTTAAAAACAATTCCATACCATAACTAATTACTATTTTCTCTGTTTCTTCATAATTATTATATTTATCCATTACGGTGACCATTTGTTCTGACAATAGCTTTGTATAATTTTTCATTAGTTCCACCGTTCTTCAAAAAAATCTTTAATTATCTTTCTCTTAATCCTATTGTACATTTTTTTCAGATATTTTCCACTTTTTATCCCTCAACGTAAGTCTTTTAACCCTCAACGTAAAAAATACCGCAGGAAAAAATTTCCTGCGATACTTTTCATTTTAAAATAATCTCCAACACTTGAACCACTCTCTGTTTTTCTATCTTTAAACTATGGAACATATCTGGATGTTTCTCTAGGATTTGCTCCGCCCAATATAAGCCATTTCCTCTTCCTTCCCCTTTTGTGGAATGCCCTTTCTGCGTCATCATAGGAATGTCCGGCCGATTTTTAAAATTGTTTTCTATGCGGAACCCAATCCCTTTTAAAGTCTCTCCTATAACAATCCCTATCTGTCCGTTTTTCATAGTCTCCGTTTCTTCAATCGCATTGTCAAAGAATACACCCAATATCCGAACCAAGCCTTCCATATCTTTATAGGAAACCGTCAAATTCTCGGCTATATCTACCTGTACTTCTATGTTTTTCGCAAAAGCCAGCAATAATTTCTCATACAGAAATCCTTTCATTTCCATCGGTTTAATATTTTTTAAGCTAACCCATGCTATGGATTGCGTTTCCGTCTTTCCTTCCGGCAAATATATCTTCTGGTAAAAAAATTCTCTTAACCCTTCCATCTCATTTTCCCGTATATACCCCGACATCGTTGACAAGATATTTTTATAGTCATGACGGAAAGCTCTGGTCTCTTCCAACATCTTTTCAAGATTTTCTACATAGCCCTCTAGTAATTCCTGTTGATGAAACATAGCTTTTTGCTTTTCCTCCGCTTTTATGCCCTTCGTAACATGAAAAAGAACCCAAGTCGTTACTATCAGGCAGATTAAAAAAAGGAAACTATTAAACAATAACATATGAATCGAATATCCGACTTTCTCCCCTAATGTTATATTTACTAAAAAGATTAAAAGATACACTACTATATTTACAACAAGAGCATATTGTACTTTCGGAGACGTTTTTGTAAATATTTTTGAAATGTCTTCGCGCGAATAAATAATTTTGCGTAATATGTATAAAAATATATAAGACAACGCTGCATATGAAGATGCAAATATAAACATATACTTTTCATTTATCACATCCCGCGGTATTCCCAAAAACAAATCAAGAAAAAGTAATGCTATGTTATTGCCTATAATTGCAATAACATACCCCAGGCAAGCCATAAATAGATTAAGCAGCCTCTTTTCCTTTACCATGACAGCTATCAGGCCAAGCAATCCGGTTAGCATCATAAGCCCTGTATCTTGTTTTATATATAGATGCGCCAGCATTCCCACACCTGCCACATATACAACAAGTATTAAATACTCTATTTTCCGTAATGGTTTACTCAATAACCCTGTAGCTCCTACAACCACGCAAAGTCCAGACATAATGCCATTTATCAAAAGCATATAAAGTTTCCTCCGTCTCTATTGCTCTTTCAGCAAATTTCGCATCTCCCTATACGAAATTTCCACTTGCAGCCCCCCTGATATAACCGCGTAACGATTCTTCTTATCTATATTTCTGATTTTTCTTTTCTGGACAATACAAGATTTATTCACATAAATAAACTCTTCACCCAATTTTTCGAACATATTTTTCAACGTCTCTTTAATCCTTATTTTCTGGCTGGTTGTATAAATATCTATCAAATGGGTACTCTTTATTGCCTGTACCATCACAATATCCTCAATCGGAATCTCCGTCATCTGACTTCCTGACTCTACCCTTACTGCCGGACGCATATCTATGCTCCTGGCCGTCTCTATTCTCTGAAATACCCTGTCCAATCTTCTTTCTATCCTTGAACTCATCTTTCCTGCCAAAAAGTCCTGCGGCTCCTTCACAATATATTCTTCCACTTCCAATTCATAATCAAAAGCTTTATACGCCAATTCATTACAAGAAGTCAAAAACACAATATAGCAATTGTCTTTGACTTCTTTCCTTACCTCTCTGGCCAGCTCAAACCCATCCATAACATACCCATTCAACTGTACGTCTATAAAAAACAACGCCGGAACTTCTCCATATTCCCTCACATCCTGTAATGTATGCTCCGGATTTTTCCTGGCCGACACGATTCGGGCATCTTTATGCGTATCCATAATATACTTTTCTATTATTTTCTTAAAATATAATAACTGTTTTTCCTGATCTTCGCACAGATATACTTGTATCATAAAACCCTCTCTTGTACCCCCAGTGCGACTGCCACAGGTCAAGCCTGCTGGCGATTACACCATCGCATTATCTGGCGGCGTTTTTCTATAATTATAATACTTGAAATGTCCACTTTTATCAATAAACAAATATTCGCCGCTGCACACACCAGCAACACTGGTTTCAGCCGACTATTTGTATACATGCTGTATAACTCTTTAAAGCAAAAAAAGAGCTGGGGCTGACTACAGGGAGGCCCTCCCAGTTGTCCGGCAATTGTCCGGATTCACACTGAGGGTATTGACATATTTTCTCAGAAATCTTATAATATAACTACTGAGCAACAACCAGTAGTCAGCAAAGGAGATTAACAATGAAAAACTTGTCTAAGGAAACGTATCTCGAAAAACTGATGTTTTTCATGTCGTTTCATTTCAGCGATGAAGAAAGCCGCAGCATTCTGGGAGATTATGAAGAGTGGTTTTTCAACGAGACTTTACAAGGAAAGTCGGAAGAGGAAATTTGCCTGTCGCTTGGTTCTCCCCAAAAAGTGGTTTCCAATTTGTTAACAGAATCCGGCAAACATCCGGGGCGGATGCGCTTGCTGCTGCAGAACACCATTATCCAGTGTCTTTTATTAATGTGCACACATTGTTTTCTCAGCATCCTGTTCCTGAAATCCTTTGACAGAACATCAACGAGTTATTTATGTTCGGGATTGGTGATGCTGTTAGTATATTTTGCGGCGGGAAGTTTCGTCAGCAGGAAGTCTCGTTCCTGCCTGGAACATGGATATAAACATATTTTTTACAAAATTCATTTGATTCTATTTGGACTTACTGCCGCAATTATCCTGGCACAGGCATTTATTTTT
>CANOBT010000112.1 GCA_947564305.1 uncultured Lachnospiraceae bacterium
GTCTTTCCTTCATCGTATGTACGATTTGTACGACAGATTGCCTGGAGTAATGTATGGTCCTTCATTGGCTTGTCCAAGTACATAACCTGAAGAATCGGCGCATCAAATCCAGTTAGAAGTTTTGATGTAACAATAACAATTTCAAGTGGATCGCCAGGATCTCTAAAACGGTCAAGAATCTTCGCTTCTTCATCCTTGTTGCGTCGATATGCTTTATATTCATCAGCTTTATCATCATTGGTGTCCATTACAATCGTTGAACACTCCGGTCCCAGAAGCTTATCAAGCTCTGTTTTATATTTAATACAAGAAGGCCGATCGTAGACAACGACCTGCGCTTTATAACCATTCGGTTTAATCTTTTCTGTAAAATGCTTTGCAATATGAGCACAAACCTTATGGATTCGTTTTTCATTATACATAATTGCCTGCATATTAACTCTTTTTGAAAGCTCAGCCTTATCAAAATCAGAAAGTCCTCTCGTAAGAACATCAAACTCACGGTCCATCGTATCTCTGTCAACACGAAGATCTACTGGTACCGGTTCAAAATTCAATGGAAGTGTCGCATGGTCGCGAATCGAATCCGAAAAGGAATACTTACTCATATATCCGTTGCGATCTTCTGTTGCGCCAAATGTAGCAAAGGTATTTTTGTCTGTACGGTTAATTGGTGTTCCCGTCAAGCCAAAAAAGAATGCTTTCGGAAGTGCTGTTCTCATCTTGATGCCAAGATCACCTTCCTGTGTCCTATGACATTCATCAACCATTACGATAATATTATCACGCTGACTAAGTTCTTCCGTTACTTCCTGGAAACGGAAAATTGTCGTAATAATAATCTTACGAATATCCTGACGAAGCATCGTCATCAACTGCTCTCTGGTAGCTGCTGACGCCAGATTTCCAACATCAGATGAATGAAACTGTGCGGTAATCTGGGACTCCAAATCAAGACGGTCATCCACAATGATAACTGTTGGATTCTTCAAGTCCGGAAGCATACGCATTTTCACCGCAGCAAACTCCATCAAATATGATTTTCCCGATCCCTGGAAATGCCAAATCAAGCCCTGTTTCGGATAGCCCGCACGCACACGAACAATGAGCATGTTTGCGCCTTCATATTGCTGATAACGGGCAATTACCTTGTATTTACGATACTTATTATCCGTTGCAAACAGAGTAAAAAACTGAAACAGATCCATCACTTTATATTGCGTAATCATATCTTTAATACTTGTCTGTACTGCTGCCAGGCTTCCATCTGATTTATCTTCCGTTGTATGCCAGGGTCCCCACTTTGCCGCAGGCATGCAAACCGATCCATAGCGATAGAATTTACCTTCCGTGGCAAAATTAAAAACATTAGATACAAACATTTGAGGAATACTCTGTTCGTATTTATTGATATCCTGTGCGCCATCCAACCAAGTAATTGCCGCACGAACCGGTGTCTTTAATTCTCCTATTACAAATGGAAATCCATTCACCAGTAATACAATGTCCAGACGTTTGCCGCCTTCTTTCTTAGGATAAATCCATTGATTGGTAACAACATATTGATTCTGATCCAGCTTACCGTTAATTTCAGTGCCGAAGAAATCAATAGATATCTGTTTACCATCCTGTGCATAAGGATAGGAATTCTTCTCAAAAACCATCTGCTTAAATGCCTCGTTCTGTGTAACAAGGTTCTGTGCATTGGTTGATAAGAAAAGAGTTCTCAACTTGTATATGATTTCATCTGCTCTGGATTCCTCTGCAGCAATTTCCGGATTTAAACGAATCAGTGCGTCGCGTACCATTGACTCGACCATGACATCACTCTCTTCACGATCAAGTTCTTCCGCCGGAATGTATTCCCAACCATTTTTACTAAGTGTGGTGATAATCATCTGTTCAGTTGTGTTATCCTCATTAAACATGATTTTCTCCTTTCTCGCGTGAGGCGATAGTATGCTTTTGTTTATAATTGTCTCAGTAAAATCTTTTAGCTTGTCTTGATTATCAGTAGGCAAATTCGAATTATTTTAGTTCTTGTTGTATTAAAGATCTGAGTAGATTATCTACATCCTTTATGGCATGCTTTAATTCGAATTTTGATTTATCACTCTGTCTAATAATTGAAGAAAAACTCTCTTGCTGATCTCTTGCCGGGACTGGTACCGGTAACTTTCCCACAAGTTCTTTGTTCAAATTTTTTACGACACTTCCGGCTGCCATCGTTTCAAAGAAGCTCTTGGCATACTTTGATGACAGCAACGTATGGAGAAATAATTTATCAAATATCTCTTTTGTATCCCTAAGCACGAGCCATCCGTCGTGAATATATCCATCAATTGTCAGGATATAGGGCCGTCCAAAGCTCATCGAGTTACTAAGCAGAAAATCTCCTGGCTCTACGTATCGAGACTTTTTTGTACCTTCCTGGATGATTTTTTCTTTGGTATGCGTGATATATATGGAACCCTCCTCGGCATCGCCGATTTTTATCCAATTTACTCCGTCTTCAGAATCGGTAATGTACTTTTCAATCGGTCGTGGTGATCCACCTCTTTCGATCACCATTAGTTCAGATAATGAGTGTAATTTATATCCATGAGTATTTTCCGTAAGATCTCCAAACATCTCTATAAACTGCGCCTTAATAAGCTCATCCGTTTCTCGAAGCAGCTTCTGATAAGCCTTGCGAGAATCATTTATGGACCAAAACAACTCCGCTAGCTCTTTTTGCTTTTCTAATGAAGGTAGATTAAATTCATAATTTTTTAGATGCTGCCACTTGACGCGAGGTGATAATGATCCCGCTGATTTTCCAACAGCATAATCAAAGAAGTCATTATTCTGAATAACAAACGGAAGTAACTCTGGAATCAACTTCTCACTTTTTGCACGTATAACTGTTATATCCCCTGAACAAATTCCGTCAAATGGCGCTCTTGCCGCCTTCTTAAGATATGCCCTACGACGGCCAAACAGAATATCATCCTTTTGAAACATCTTTGTAAAAGTATTCTTTATATTAACGCTCCAATTGGAAAGTGTCACTTCTTCCGGAGTGATATGTTCCAATCCAACAATAGGGTAACCGGTTTTATCACCCTTATAGGTTTCCTTAGCTTCAGTCGCAACATCACCTAATTTTACAGTAGACATTGTCATACCTCCTTAAGTAAATTCCCAAGAGCATCATAGTACGCCCTTAAACGTTGAGATGTCTTATTCCACGTATCATAACTATCCTGCACCGTCATTACTCTTTCAATAGTAATAGCAGACGGATCTTTCACATATAAAGGAATACTCAACGAAAAATCATTCTTCTCAATATCACGAATAGAAACCTTTTTCGCAATATCATTGTCAGATTTAAACTTTTCATATGCTCTTGCGATCTTATCAATATGCTGTGTTTCCAGGTAACTCTGCGCATTTTTCCTTGTAACCTCATTTACAGCATTAATAAAAAGTATCTGACCTTTATTATTTTCCTGCTTCTTCGTTCTGCAGATAACAATACATGCCTCCATCGGTGAGTTATAAAACAGATTAGCACCCAAACCAATGACACATTCCAATAAATCAGAACGCACCAGTTTTTCTCTCATCTCCCTCTCTTCGTTTCTGAAAAGAACTCCGTGAGGAAAGAGTATTGCACATCTGCCGGTGTTCTGCTTCATACTTATCAAAATGTGCTGAAAGAAAGCATAATCAGCTCGCCCCTGCGGAGGCACCCCAAGAAAATTTCGTCCATACTTATCTGCTGTAAAAGCCTCCCGGTTCCACTGATTTATAGAGTAAGGTGGATTCGCTACAACTACATCAAACTGCTGCAGCTTTCCCCTTTCTATAAATGCAGGTGCTGCAAGAGTATCCCCATTGATAATCTTAAAATCTTCTATACCATGGAGGAATAAATTCATTCTGGCAATTGCAGACGTCAGAGCATTTATTTCCTGCCCATATAAAGATACATTTCTCCACTCTTTTCCATTGTCTCGTAAATGTGAAATAGCGGATATTAACATTCCGGCACTTCCACAGGTAGGATCATAAATAGACTCTCCTGATTTCGGCTTTAAAATCTCGGTCATCAAATGTACAACAGTACGATTCGTATAAAACTCCTGTGCTGTATGTCCGCTATCATCCGCAAACTTCTTGATGAGATACTCATATCCTTGTCCCAGTTCATCTTCCGGACAATTCTCAATAGATAAAGTCTTACTGCTGAAATGTTCTAAAAGGTCTTTTAACAGTCTGTCAGGGAGTCGATTCTTGTTTGTCCATGTACCATCGCCAAAAATCCCTTGTAATTTCTCATTGTTTGCCTTTTCAATAGCCCGAAATGCTTTCTGTATCGCTTTTCCTACATTCTCTGTTACATTTCTCACATCATCCCAATGGGCATCATTCGGAATAACGAAGCTATGTATTTCTTCCCATATGGCAGCCTCCGGTCCGTTTTCCTTAACAGCTTTTTTTGTCTCTTCCTCATAAACATCATTCAGACGTTTAAAGAAAAGAAGAGGAAAAATATATTGCTTATAAGCTCCGGCATCTATATGATTTCTTAAAAGGACCGCAGAACCCCAAAGATAAGATTCCAGCTCATCCTGGGTAATCTTCTTGCTCATTAACATACCCTCCTTCGATCAGAAGTCTCTTCATCTTGTCCTCAGCATTACGGACAGCTTTCAGCGCTGCATAGTATCTCATCCTCACTACGAATGGAGATACCGTTTCCTGCTTTTTCTTCTCAATATACTTATTTACGCTTAACTCATATCCGCCTGCTTCAACGTCTGCTAATGTTACGATTTTACATTTCTCAATTACATCTACATAGTCAGAATAGAGTTTATATAATGTATCGACATCTTTTGGTTCTAAAACATTCTGTGCGCGCTTTGGTGTATAGATTTCTGAGCCATCAATCAAACAGATTTTTCCTTTATGGTTATACTGCTTTTTATGATTTAGAAACATAATGCAAGCTGATACCCCAGTACTATAAAATACGCCGCTTGCCAAGGTAATAACTGCTTCCAGTTTATCGGACTTGATCAACTGCTTACGGATTGTTCCCTCCTTACCGGAGTGAAACAAAACGCCTTGTGGAAGGACCACCGCACAACGTCCGGTCTTTGGATTCATAGACTTAATCATATGTTGAAGCCATGCGTAATCCGCACTTGAATCACTAGGACATCCCCACATATTTCTTCCATACATATCAGATTCAAACTGTTGTGCACCCCATTTCTCCATACCAAACGGAGGATTTGCGAGAACACAATCAAACATTCTCATTTTTCCCTTATCTAAGAATAGTGGATTACGTAATGTGTCACCCTGTTTAATCTGTACATCCTTTGCCCCATGAAGATAAAGATTCATTCTGGCAATTGCAGATGTGGACAGATTATTTTCCTGGCCAAATATTCTGCCATATGCAAGCCGGTCATTTTTCATATGATGAATCGCCTCAATCAGCATGCCACCTGTTCCGCAGGCCGGATCATAAACAGTCTCCCCCGGCTTAGGGTCAAGCAGACGAACCATCAGTTTCACAATCGGACGCGGCGTGTAGAATTCACCAGCGTTCTTTTTAGACATATCTGCAAATTTCTTAATCAAGTATTCATAACTGTCACCCATAATATCTGCAGAATAGTTTCTATTCCCGACCTTAATCAGTGACATATGCTCAATCAGATTCTTTAATCTCTCATCTGTTAATTTATTTTTATCCGTCCAGGTCGCATCATCAAAACTGCTAAATACACCAGACAAAGTATCAGGATTGGCTTTTTCAATTCCAGTCATAGCCCTAACAATCGCCTTACCAACATTTTCACTCACTTCATGAACATCATTCCAATGACACTCCTCCGGAATAACAAATGAGTGCATATCCTCTGCCTCTGCATATTCTATATCTCCACCTGAGAATTCCATAGCCTCTTCATATTCTTCATCATAAACATCTGAAATACGCTTAAAGAAAAGAATGGGTGTCACATAGCTTTTAAACTCATCCTGATTGATGGGACCCCTCAAAATATTACAGGACTCAAATAAATGATTAAACAGCCTCTGACTGGTTGTTTCCTCTACAGTATTCTCAGAATCTACAACATCACTATCTGCTGCTTTTATGGCCGCCTCCATGATTGTTTCACGATTATCTCCTTTTATTTTTCGTGTTGTACTGCGGCTGACAGGTACACTTACATCTCCAATTTTCTTCTCCATAACCGGAGGATACTTATTCTCAAATGCAATCAATATCTGCATTAAACGCTCGTCGAGAAAAGTGAGTGCATGTTTTCTAATATCCGATGGAATACCATAATATGCCTCAGCCACACCACCACAGATTGCAGCAAGTGTATCACTGTCCCCTCCAATAGAGATGGCATTACGAATCGCATCTTCAAAACTGACTGACTCAAAAAATGCTTCCAGAGCCTGTGGGACTGTTTCCTGACAGGTTTCATTAAACTGATATGTAGGCCTAATCTCATCGAGTGTAAAACCAATCTTATAATAATTTTTATCCATATAATCCCTAATCTCCAGCATATTGCTTCCTGTCTTAGCTAAGTAAATCGCAACTGCTATAGATTCCGCACCTTTGATTCCCTCTGGATGGTTGTGCGTTACTGCTGTAACTTTTTCTGAAAGCATCTTTGCTTCTTCAAGGCTAGTCGCTGCAAAACCTGCAGCACTTACTCTCATTGCAGCACCATTTCCAAAGCTGTTATAAGATTCTGGTTTATCAGAAAACATCCATTGATAAAATCCTTTACCATAACCACAGTCAGGATAATTGCGTCCTATTTCCTGCATGCATTCCACAGCATTCTGTGAAAGATCACTGTAATCTGGTTTACTTACTAATATTGCCTTGGCCAATGCCAATGTCATAATGCTGTCGTCGGTTGGAAAACATTTGTAAGTAAGAAAATCAAATTCTTTATTTCTATTGTTTTCCCATTCAAAACGGGAACCGACTATATCCCCGATGATTGCTCCTAACATGATATTGCTCCTTTCGATTATACTGACTCATACTGCATCTGAAGTTCAAAGACAATTGCAGCCTTACTAGAAACTCTGCAGCTTAGCAAGAACACCCTGCCAGCGTTTTTCAGCTTCTGAAACTGTATTCATATACTTCTTCAATTCTTTTTTATATTCCTCAACGACTTTTTTCTGCTCATCCATCGGTGGAACAGGAATCTCAAGTGCTGCCAAATCCTTATAACTGATATTCATTATTGACGTCCCTTGCTGTGCACTACTTATCAATTTGTTTCCAAGTGGACTATCCAAGAATACTTTCAAATAAATACCATTTAATTTTTTCTCATCAGGTCTTATTATGATTATATTGGAATGTGCAATACACGGAAAACTTTGTTCATGAAACACAGAAGTCCTTATTGCTGTGCCTCTTCCCGGAAGAAGAACATCTCCATCCTGAAGGATATAATTAGAAACCTTTCGCTCATCTTCATCAATCATATCTAAGTTTTCATAATCAATCTCATACTCTCCAATGTTGGATATGTTTATAACCCCTATTACACCATTCCCAATTTTCTTAGTTACCGACTTGCCTCTAAATACTTGAGCAACATTCCCGAGAAAATCCTTACGAATACCTGAATTTTGATAGTTTAGATATTCATCATCCTGCTGTGCGAAAATACGGTCAATACTCCAATCGCCCTGTTGCTCTAACTCACTGAGCATTACAAAGGTATCATCCTGAATGTTGAGTTCTGTAACAGCAGCCCTTTTAGACTTGCGTTCCCCGGCAGAATATCTTCTTATGATAACATCATCGTCCTCCGGCCTGGTATTTTCTATATTAAGCAAATATGTCTTAATACCAGTACATTCCAAAACACCTTCCGGTAATTCTGCAATTTCTTTAATAGTGTAATTACTCTGCACAAATTTTCTCAGGTCTGCTATTTTCCCTGCTGCAAAAGTAATTCTTCCCGGAAGAATTATGTTCATCTTCCCTCCGCTATTTAAATGATAAGAGAGATTCTCCAAGGCAGCCATATCGTATTCCCGACATATAAAAGTTCTTTCTTCAGTAAGTGTTCTGTTACCAAATATCGGTGAAGCAAGTATCAGATCAAAACGCTGATTGATAAACTCATATTCATAAATGCTTGCCTTTACAAGCTTAACATTATCATACTCTTTAAATACTTTTTCAAGTGCACCAATGTATCTTACATCTTGGCTAGTAAACGTAAATTCAGAATTGATATGTTCGTCTACAATCCACTGTAAAAATGGGACAAACTTTTCTGCCTCAGCTATCAAAACTTTTTCTGTGTCACTAGTAATGTAAGTCGAAAATTTTCTAATCAAAACCTCTGGAAGCATCGGATACTTGCAATTCTTAAAATCTAACATTAATGCCTGCTCCCATGGTATCTGACCCGTCACATTCGAAAATACTCTGTAAAACTGATCACTGTCGCCAAAAGGATTTTGTAAACCTTTCTTATCTGCAATCTTTAAAAGAAGCACATACAGTTCTTCCGGCGTCTTAGCTACATTGCCTTCTTCTATAGCTTGTCTGACCTCATTTACTAATAAGAAGGCCGGAATCATCTGATCCATTTTAACGTTTCCTCTCATAACATTCATTTCTTCATGAAGTCTGTCATTTCTTAAACTATTCATTGTATGAGCCTCCAGTATAGTACTCTATATGTTTATCTGTAAATACTTTATCATGCCATTTCAATATCGTCAATATTATATTTTGATATTCAAATACCAAAATATAATATTGACATTATTATAGCTAACTGATATAGGATGAAAAATCTAAGAATATGTTATCAGTACGAAAAACCGTTAATGACAGCTTTTCTGAATATTATGATATAAAAGCGAAGAGCCTCTCACACTCTCCGCTTCCATTCCATCCCCTTACAAAACACCACCGCCACAACCGTACTCACCGCCGTAGCCACAATCGCCGGTCCCACGATTGCCGTCGGGTTCACACTTCCATATTGACTACGATAGGCAATCACATTCATCGGAATCAACTGCAGCGATGAAATATTCAATATCAAAAACGTACACATCTCATTGCTGGCCACTCCCTTCGGAACTGCCGCCCTATTTCTTTTTCCTGACGCAATTCCGCCAGACCTGTACATCCCCGTCGTTCCTCCACTCACTTCTCCTCCTCTGCTTCTCCTCCTCTCCTCCTCCAGATTCTCCAATTCCTCCATCGCCTTCAATCCCGCCGGAGTCGCCGCCCACCCCAATCCTAGAAAATTAGAAATAAAATTCACTGCAATATGTTCATTCGCCGGATGCCCCTCCGGTATCCCAGGGAACAAAAATCTAAGCAACGGCCGCATTTTCTTAGAAGCCAACTCGATAATCCCTGCCTTTGTTGCAATCTCCATCATCCCCACCCAGAAAGACATAACCCCCACCATGGTAATACACAGTGTCACCGCTTCCTTCGCGGAATCCAACGCTTCATTAGTAACTTCTGGCATTCTCCCATTAAACGCACCGAAAATCACCCCAATTATAATCATACCTGCCCAAAGATAGTTCATAACTCCTCCTTTTTCCAGTCATTAAACAATCACACCGTTATTCTTCCAACCTTCCCATATATTTCTCCACCAGCTCGAAAGGTGCCGGTCCAATTGTCAGAACGTCCTCATGAAATTCCTTTTGAGAGAATCCCGCTCCTTTCTCGGCTGCATACGCTTTCTTCAACTCTAAAAATTCCACATAGCCGATATAATATTTCGCATAATTTCCCGGCGAGCCTAAAACCAAATCATAAATCCTGTTGACCGTATCCACATCCTGAATCCCATAATTGGATAAAAACGCCATTGTATCAACTCTGCTCCACCCCTCATAGTGAATGCCAATATCCGTCAATGTATACAAGCCCAAAATAATTGAACTGTTTTTTTGTAAAATTGTGGCCTGCTCCTTCGTAATGGGCGCCAGATAGTAACTGCACATCTCAGCATAGGTCGCCCAGCCTTCTATATAACCACCAATGCTGAACATACTGCGCAGCGGGTCAGGGTCTGTTGCAGCATAATACACGGTCTGATACAAATGCCCCGGAAATCCTTCATGAGCAAGCGTAGTAAACAGGGTCAACGCGTTTCCCATATGAGCCTGATTCACATAAATCACATTCTCCTCATAACTATCAATTGCCGGAATCATATAAAATGCAGGACTTAACTGGCCTTGCAAGGCTTCGGGCACATATTTTACATTGACTGTCGTATCCGGAGCCATAGGAAATGTATTAGAAATTTCCTTTTTCAGCCCATTCAAAATACTAATTGGATTCGCCATATCCATAGCAGCCGCCTCATGCGCTTCCTCTGGATTCCCTATCAGGGAAGCCACCTTCTGGGATACCTGTTTCTGCGCAGCGCTGCCAGCATTTTCCTGCGGCTCCGTATTCTTTCCATTATTCTGTCCGCCATCCTGCTGCATCGTATTCTCTCCATTATTCTCCCCCTCATCCCCCGTAATCCCAAGAACCCGCTCCATTGCCTCCAAGTCCTCGACAATCTGCTTCTGGGTCAGTTCCTTCATTTCTGATACAGACCGCTCAGAACCCGTAGAGGACCGTACCACCTGCTCATAGTATTCCTTCCCCTCCGGCAAATAGCATAGTCCCTGTTCATTCTGCCCTGTCCCCATCAATTTCTGTACTGCCGCGTACAATCGGCTATACGCAGGGAGCACATAACTATGAAGCATCAGCGCATTCCTTTGAATATAAATTCCTTTCTCTTCCTCAGTCAGCCCTCTCACATGATCCAACCGTTCCACAAATGTCGAAATCAAATAATTATCCTGCCCCATATCCATGAATGTTTTACACTGGTCCATAACCTGTGCCGCCGCATTTTCAGACATAAACAGTCCGGCATTTGACTTCGCCTCTTCAAATGCAATCACCGACTGAAAATACTCTGGAGTTTCCTTGAGCAGCTCGAGATAAATATCCACATCTCTTTTTTCATAAAACTGATATTCCGAAAGCACTACCGGAAGCTGCGTATGAATCCCGCTGACAAGCCCCAGAGGTTCATCATACAATGTAAATCTGCTTTCCTCCTCCAGACTTCCCAGATAATAGTCCAAAACATCATACGTCAACTGATTCTGCACAGATAATTTCTGATAATCAAACTCCTCCACCCCGTTCCGAATACTTTCTATAGAAGCCAATGTCTCCTGCTGATTTGTTTCCAATGTCCCATATGTAATTGGTATTTCTTTAATTCCATACTCTTCCGGATTTTTTAGGGTATAATGTAGACTGATTGTATTAGACGCCGTTTCCTGGCAAAAGAGTTCTTTTGTAAATTTCTGAAACGCCTGATTTTGGCTCTCCTCTGTGTGACTCTGACAGCCTGTCAGAAAGAAACAAAACAAAATAAAAAAAGACATATAAGCAAAAATAAATCTTGCTTTCTTTACAAATGCAAGCATAGAAACTCCAAGATTTTTCTTTAGTTCATATCTATGCCTTATAAGAAATGGTTATTCCGTAGAGACAAACTGTATTTTCTACCCATACAATTCCTCAATAAATTCCTCTGAACCGGAATCCTTTAAAATCTCATTCTAATCCCACCCATATATTCATAATAATAAAAACAACAGCATTATAAAACACAGGAGAAACCATGCAGCTATTTTTATATATTTCTGATTTTATTGTCCCCTTTTTAATTCTCGCCATCGTATCCTATGGCATTCTGCAGGACACCAATGTATACGACAACTTCATCAAAGGTGCTCGCAGCGGGTTTCTCACAGTCATTAAGATTATGCCGACACTGATTGGGCTGATGGTAGCCGTGGGCATCCTGCGCGCATCCGGCTTCTTAGATTTCCTCTCTGCCATCATCGGGCATTTTACGGCTTATATTGGATTTCCAGGACAACTCGTTCCTCTCTCCATTGTAAAAATGTTTTCATCTTCCGCTGCCACCGGTCTGCTGCTAGATATTTACAAAGAATCCGGGACAGATACTCTTCCCGGATTAATCGCGTCCATTTCCATGTCCTGTACGGAAACCATCTTCTATACTATGAGCGTCTATTTTATGAGTGTAAAAGTCACAAAAACCCGCTACACCCTTTCCGGCGCACTGCTCGCCACTTTTGCGGGACTGGCTGCAAGTGTTGTTCTGGCGAATATGATAATTTAACGTAACAGTAAATTATAAATATCCCGCTTTGGCACCCCTCTATCTTTCGCTACTTTCTTCATAGCCTCTTTTTTGTCCATGCCCTGTCCCAAATACATTTCCATATGGGCCTGGACAGTCATGTTTTCCCACTGAGACTTCTTCTCGCTCTCAATTTCCTCCCGACTCCTTCCGGCAACCACCAAGACGCACTCTCCCTTCGGCTCATTTGTCTCATAATAGGCTGCCGCCTCGCCTAATGTCGCATGAAATGCAGATTCATACCGTTTTGTCAGCTCCCGGCACACGGTCACCTGCCGCATCTCTCCCAAACGTGTTGCCAAAAGCTCCAGGGTCTTTACCAAACGGTGAGGCGCCTCGTAAATCACCATCGTCCGGGTCTCTCTCTCCAATTCCTCCAGAATCCGCTCCCGTTCCTTTTTGTCCGCCGGAAGAAATGCCTCAAATGCAAATCGTCTTGTTTCAAGCCCTGACATCGTCAATGCGGTAATACATGCTGCCGGACCCGGAAGTGACGTAACCGCCACCCCTGCCTCATAACACATTTTCACCAATTCCTCCCCTGGGTCGGAGATTCCCGGCGTTCCCGCATCGGTCACCAGCGCCACATTCTGACCCTCTAAGAGTCTCTCCACCAGCTTCCGTCCTTTTTCAAATTTATTATATTCATGGTAACTGGTCATAGGCGTATGAATCTGAAAATGATTCAACAGCTTTACACTGTTGCGCGTATCTTCAGCCGCTATGATATCCACTTCTTTTAAAATACGGATGACCCGGAAGGTGATGTCCTCCAGATTTCCAATCGGTGTTGCACACAAATATAAGGTTCCTGGCATAGTCGTTCCTCTATTTCTAAATATCTTTCACACTCTGAATTGCTCTGCACTGATATCCTAACTCTTTTAATCCCCCGCTCATCCTTCTTTATGGTACATAATAATCGGCGGCTCAATAGTCACCCTTGATTTTCCACCCTTCATCCCCTCAATCAAAACCATCGTCGGCTCCTTGTCCACATAGGGATGCACAAACTGTAACCTTTTCGGTTCAATTTTATAGTGACACATCTTATTTAAAATCTCTACCAATCGAAATGGCTTATGCACCATATAAAATCTTCCTTTACTCTCCGGCAAAATCCTGCCGCTTTCCCGCAAGATATCATCCAGTGTACACAGCACTTCATGGCGGGCAATCGTCTTAGCATCTCCCATATTTTTTAATCCATGGTCATTCAACATATACGGTGGATTTGTCGTAATAACATCAAAAGAGGCTGTCCTGAAAATCTCCGCCGCCTCTTTGATATCTCCTGTTACAATATGAACCTTTTTGGAAAGCTTGTTATAAGCTACACTGCGTCTTGCCATGTCTGCGCTTTCTTCCTGGATTTCCAGGCCGGTGAAATGTTCTCCCTTTGTCTTTGCCTCCAGCAGAATCGGAATCACTCCGGTTCCTGTTCCCAAATCTAGTACCCGCTCTCCCGGTTTCACTCTCACAAAATCTGTCAGCAGTACTGCATCCACGCCAAAGCAAAATCTTTCTGGATTCTGTATAATCTCATATCCGCTCAATTGCAGGTCATCCAGTCGTTCCCCTGCTCTTAAATACGTATCTGACATTCTTTCCTCTTACTTATAGTGTTCTATTTACTCTTTCTCCAGTTCTTCCAGACGCTTTAACTCTTCTTTTGAAATTTTCTGTTTCTTACGCCTTGGTTTAAACTTCAGTTCATCTACATGATATTCCCGAATTTCCTTCTCATCGTCTTCCAAATTGACAACAACCTTCACCAATTTCCTCAAGATGCTCAGTGAATGTACCGTACCTTTCAATCCATCTGCTGTCATCACAGAATCACCTACCGATGGAAGATGGCTATTCAGCTCTTCATAAATCTCCTGCTCATTGGTCAAACAGCACATCAGTCTTCCGCACACGCCGGAAATCTTCGTCGGATTCAAAGACAAGTTCTGCTCTTTGGCCATTCGAATCGACACTGCTGAGAACTCGGACAAATACGTACTACAGCACAATGCCCTGCCACAAATTCCAATGCCGCCACGAATCTTGGTCTCATCCCGCACTCCAATCTGTCTTAACTCGATTCGGGTACGGAATACGGATGCTAAGTCCTTGACCAGTTCCCGGAAATCAATCCGGCCATCCGCGGTAAAATAAAACAGCACCTTGTTGTTATCAAATGTATATTCCGCATCGATCAGCTTCATCTCCAGGCCATGTTTTTTTATCTTCTCCTGGCAGACCTGAAATGCTTCCTTTTCCTTTTCCCGATTCCGCTCCACAGTCTTCTTATCCTGTTCCGTAGCAATACGTATTACAGATTTCAAAGGCTGAACTACCTCTTCCTCTTTCACATCCTTAGGACCGCTGACCACTCTTCCATACTCCACACCTCGAGTAGTCTCTACAATTACATGGTCTCCCTGACATATTTCTAATTTTCCGGGTGAAAAGAAATAAATCTTCCCCGCTGTCCGAAAACGCACGCCAATTACTTTTACCATATTTTGAACATTCCTTTCTAAAGTCCTAGTATGAGCAATATTAAATGACACCATGTTTCGCTTACGCTAAATACTCAATTCTCTTTAATTGTCAGCAGCAGCAATTCCATGGTGAGTTCAAAATTTACATTCGCTTTCAACCGGACCTTCGCCTTTTCAATCGCAGTCAGTATTGTGCTGATTCCCTCATAGGAGCTCTTGCTTGCGCGTTGTTTAATATGCTTAAGCTGGTCTGAAAAAACAACCCGGTCCACACTCATTGTTGCCTTATAAATAAGTACGTCCCGATACCAAACTGCGATCATATCAAGATAGTCATTGATTTCCATCTTAAACTCAGCACATTTTTTTACTGCTTCAATCAGACCTTCCGTCTCCATCTCATCAATGTTGCGCAGCAAATGTACTGTCGCATCCTTCATCTCATTAAAGTCCTCAGAAGTTGCAAGGGAGATAGCTTTTCCTAAATTCCCCTGAGCAAATGCAACACAAATATCTGCCTTGTCTTCTGTAATTTCCATGTGCTCCATCAAATATTTTTTCACGAGCTGATCTCGAATATTGCGCAATTTTAATATCACACATCGGGAGCGTATCGTAGGAAGCAATGCCTCCGCATTCTCTGTCAAGAGTATAATTACTGCATATTCGGGCGGCTCCTCAATAGTCTTCAAAAGTGCATTCTGTGCCTGTACACTCATCTTATCAGCTTCCCCAATGATGTAAACCTTATACTGACTTCCATATGGACGAATCATAATGTCATTGTTCACCTGGGTTCTAATCTCTTCTACACTGATAGTGGACGGCTTTTCGTGTGTTGTATGAATAATATCGGGCTGATTTCCGCCCATTGCCTGCCTGCACGACCGGCACTTCCCACAGGCGCTTCCATCTGCATCCCTAGCTTCACACTGTAGTCCCATTGCAAAAAAATCTGCCAAAAGTCTCTTTCCTGATCCTCGTTCTCCATTCAGAATATATGCATGGGAAACCATACCGGAGGAACAAGCATTTTCTATATACTGAATAATCTGATTATGCCCAACAATCTCTTTAAATGCACTCATCTTATCACCCGCCGTCTCTTTATTCTGCCTCATCTCTAATGCATCGAACATCTATTAGCTAGTATAACATACTTCTCAAAGAAGTCCTACCCTTTTTTTCTTCCAAAGCCACGATTGAAAACACAATTACAAAGTTTCTATATATCCTTCTCGTTTTACTCCTTCAATCTCAAATCCCATTTTTCTGTATTCTTTCATCATCCTCACCACCTCTTCGGAGATTCTCTCTCCTGGCACAATCAATGGGATACCCGGCGGATATAAATATGCATATTCCGTGGAAATCAATCCTGCACACTCCTCCCATGGCATTGCGGTATATGCTTTACTCGAAATCCTTTCTATCTCCGCGCTGGAATATACCTTCTCCAATCTGGGAAGCCCAAATTCTACTCCTTTCCCAGAGCCTATGTTTGGGGTCCCCTCTTTCTGCGAAGCTGCAAACTGTTTTTCATCTTGCAACACAGAAACTTTATTTTCCCTCTCCAGCTCCTCATCAATCTGCGTCAATGCCTTCACAAGTCTCGTGAATCCTTCCTCTGTATCTGCCACAGATGTCATTGCCAGCACATAGGAACCGGCTGCCATTTCCATCTGCAGATGATACTCCTCCAAAAGCCGGAAATACAATTGTCTGCCCGATAATTTTAACCCCTTCACTGAAATCAAAATTTTCGATAGATCGTGTCCTTCCAAATCGAGGAAATGTAACTTTTTCATCTGGCTCAATTGTTTCCGTGTCTTCTCCAGCAATCTCACATAATTATCAAATAATGGACCCCTTTTATCACTTGCAAGCCAATTGATACATGCGTCAATTCCAGACATTAGTACATAAGAGGGACTACTTGTCTGAATCATACGCAAGTATTTCTTTATGCGCTCCTTATTTGCAAATACTCCGTTCATATGGAGCAGTGCTGTCTGTGTCAGAGAGGGCAGCGTCTTATGAATGCTATGAATTACAACATCTGCTCCCTTCGTATTTGAATTTTCAGGAAAATATGGGTGGAATCCAAAATGCGCCCCATGCGCCTCATCGACAATAAGTGGAATCTTATAAGCATGTACCACCTTTGCAATCTGTTCGACATCAGATACAATCCCATCATAAGTGGGAGAAGTAATTACAACCGCCCGAATTCTTGTTGTACCCACCTCGGCTGCATCTTGTGCCAAAATATTCTGCACTGCTTCCGGGGTCACTTCCCCGTTTAACTCTTGGTTTTTATCAAACAGCGGATACAGATATACCGCATCCAATTCATTCATTTCTACCGCATGATATACGGATTTATGACAATTTCTTGTCATGAGAATCCGTTCTCCCCGCTGTGTACATCCTAAAATTGCACATAATATCCCTGCCGTACTTCCATTCACCAGGAAATAGCTCTCTTCCGCATGAAATACCTTTGCCGCACGCTCCTGTGCTTGTTTTAAAATCCCTTTCGCATGATGCAGGTCATCAAATCCCTCTATCTCTGTAATATCTATCTCATATGGAAGTGCAAACCCTGTCACACTTCTATTACGCTTATGTCCAGGCATATGAAATCCATAATAATCGGAATCTGCATAGTTTTTTAATTCATCATATAATATTTGCACAATTTATACCAAATCTTTCTCTTTTAGAACCATAGAAAAATAGATTAAAATTTTATCTCTATTCATGGAATAAACAAATTTCACTTTAATATAACAAAAAAATACCGGAAACCATTCTTGGTATCCGATATTTTTAAAAATGCCCAGAACCGGAATCGAACCAGTGACACGAGGATTTTCAGTCCTCTG
>CANOBT010000113.1 GCA_947564305.1 uncultured Lachnospiraceae bacterium
GCATCTGCATTCCAGTAATTCGGGTTCTTGCTCATCAGGATATGTGATCCAGGAACCCATTCGGAAATATAGAAAGAACCATTTGAAATGTAGGTATCTGCTGAAGTTGCCCATCCGTCACCATTTTCTTCAATCGTAGCCTGCTGTACCGGGCTCAATGTAGCGAATGCTGCAAGGCTGCCAAAATAGGTACATGGAGAACTTAAGGTAACAACCAATGTGCTGTCATCCTCTGCTACTACCTGAAGTGCATCCAAATCGCCTTCGATTGCTTTGTCATAACCCGCTACCATACCAAGTACAGTCTCTGCGTAAGGAGCAGCAACCTCTGGATCACATACACGTTTCCAACTATATACGAAATCATTTGCTGTCAGATCAGAACCATCAGACCATTTCAGTCCGTCTCTTAAATGGAATGTCCATGTAAGTCCGTCCTCACTTGTTTCCCAGCTTTCCGCCTGTCCTTCTGTGAGCTGTCCATCCTCATCAACAGTCAAAAGACACTCAAATGAATGCAGTAACATATTACCGCCATCCACAGCACTGTTCAACGCAGGGTCAATTGTCTCTGGGTCAGGTCCGATCTGAACAGACAGGATCTTCTCACCTGAACTGCTGCTTGAACCCTCATCTGCATCGTCAGTACCTTCCGTACTGCTCTGGGACGAATTATCCCCCCCCTGGTCGTTGTTTCCGCCGCCACCGCAGGCTGCCAGGCTGAATGCCATTGTAGCCGCCAATAATAAGGCGATTACTTTCTTTTTCATTTTATATCCTCCTTCTTTAATTTGAGTGCTTTTTCCTTATCCATGCACTCTGTTTTCTATAAACAATACGGACGCGTCTGCTCCATATTTGTTTATCTTATCCAATGCTGCGCAAACTATCCGCAGCATGACAGAAAGTCTGTCTCTCAGCCTTTCTGTACATAACTCCATTAATCCAACTTGTCTATGTGATGACACGCCGAAAAATGTCCTGTCTCTACCTCGCGCCATTTTGGCGCTTCCTGGGCACATTTTTCATCCGCATAAGGACACCTTGTACGGAACCGGCATCCTGAAGGCGGATTCAATGGACTTGGCACATCCCCCTGAAGGGCGATACGCTTGCTTTCCTTTGCAATCTTCGGGTCCGCAATCGGAATCGCAGAAATTAAACTCTTTGTATACGGATGAAGCGGACGTGTAATCAGTTCATAGCTGTCCGCAAGCTCCACCATCCTGCCTAAGTACATAACACCAATCCGATTGGAAATATGCTTAACAGCAGATAGGTCATGGGCAATAAACAGATATGTCAGCCCCATCTCTGCCTGTAAATCTTCAAACATATTAATCACCTGCGCCTGAATCGACACATCCAATGCGGAAATCGGCTCATCACAGACGATAAACTCCGGCCGCACCGCGAGGGCCCTTGCGATTCCTACACGCTGTCTCTGTCCGCCGGAAAACTCATGCGGATACCGGTTCGCGTGCTCAGAGTTCAATCCAACTCTCCGAAGCATCTCAATAATAATATCATATCTCTCCTGCTTCGTGGCCGCCATCTTATGGACATCAATCGCCTCCCCTACAATATCACCTACTGTCATACGCGGGTCTAGGCTTGCATACGGGTCCTGAAATACAATCTGCATCCTCTTACGGTACGGAAGCATGTCAACAAACTGCTTTTTATCTACATCAAAAATCACTTCATTGTCGTAAACAAATCTGCCTCCTGTCGGTTCATAAAGCCGAAGCAAAGTACGTCCCGTGGTAGTCTTACCGCAGCCAGATTCCCCTACAAGACCTAACGTCTCTCCCTTAGCGATAGTAAATGAAACATCATCCACAGCCTGGATATATTTCTTATTCTTTCCAAAGCCGCCTGCCGGAAAATACTGTTGCAAATGTTCTACCTGTATAAAACTGTTCTGCGTATTACTCATTTTGCGGCTCCTTTCTCCATCTCCTCTTTCTGGTTCAACCAGCACTGGGTATAATGGACTTCTCCAAAGTTGGTAACCGGCGGCATCTCCCGGAGACAAATCTTCATACACTCTTCACATCTAGGTGCAAACGGACATCCCTTAGGAGGATTCAGCATATCAACCGGGGTTCCTTCAATAGGAACAAGCCTTTCATGTTCTTTCGAATCAATTCTTGGAATCGAACGAATCAGTCCCTTTGTATACTGGTGTTTCGGATTATAGAAAATATCTTCCGCCGTACCATATTCAATCACCTTTCCGGCATACATAACCGCAATTCTCTCACACATGCTTGCTACCACACCAAGGTCATGGGTAATCATAATGATTGCCATTCCAAGCTTATTTTTCAATTCTATCATCAGCTCCAGAATCTGAGCCTGAATCGTCACGTCTAAAGCCGTTGTGGGCTCGTCTGCAATCAAGAGCTTTGGTTCACATGCAAGAGCAATGGCAATCATTACACGCTGCCTCATACCACCGGAAAGCTCATGCGGATACTGCTTCAAACGCTTGTCCGGCTCATTGATCCCTACCAATTCCAAAAGCTCTTTTGCCCGCTCTCTCGCCTGCTCCTTACTTTTATCCGTATGTAGCAGAATTGCCTCCATAATCTGATTTCCGATGGTATACACCGGGTTCAAACTTGTCATAGGGTCCTGGAAAATAATAGAAATTTCGTTTCCACGGATTTTCCTCATCTCTTTATCTGACATCTGGTCCACCTGATGACCGTTAAACTGCAGGCTGCCGCCAATCAATTTTCCCGGATAAGCAGTCAAACCCATCAGACTGTATGCTGTTACAGATTTGCCGGAACCGCTTTCGCCAACGATTCCCAACACTTCTCCCTCTTTCAAATGTATCGAAACATCATTTAACGCTTTCACTTCTCCTGCGGGTGTGAAAAAGGAAAGCCTCTCATTTTTAATATCTACAAGATACTCTGACATATATTCCTCATTTCCGCATAAAAAGACTATGCTGCTTTAATTTTTCAGCTTCGGATCAAATGCATCCCGAAGGCCATCGCCCAACAGGTTGAAACTCAATATAATAAGACTGATCAAAATCGCAGGAATAAATAACAGATATGGATATGTATTCATGCCATTGATCGCGTCACTTGCAAGACTTCCAAGGGAAGGCAGCGGAACTGCTACACCCATTCCCAGGAAGCTCAGGAAACTCTCTGTAAAAATAGAAGACGGTATCTGCAGGGTGGTCGTTACAATCAACGTACCAATACAGTTTGTCAGCAAATGCTTTTTGATGATCTTGCCATTGCCAACCCCCAGCGCCCTGGCCGCAGTCACATATTCACTTTCCTTCAACATCAGCACCTGGCTTCTGACCATCCTGGCCATACCTACCCAATACAACAGAGCAAATACCACAAAGATACTGATCAAGTTCTCACCGACCACGCCAACCCATGCAAAGCCCGGCACATGCTTCAAATTGCCTAAAGGTTCCTTCAGTGCAAAGGATAACAGTACGATCAGCAGAATATCAGGAATCGTATAAATAATATCCACAATACGCATCATCACCAGATCGACCCATCCGCCGAAAAATGCAGCAATGGAACCATATGCAGAACCGATTACCAAAATAATACCTGTCGCAATCAAACCTACCAGAAGCGAAATACGGCTTCCCATCATGACACGGATAGCATAATCACGCCCCATCTTATCTGTTCCAAATATATGCGGAAAGACCTTTTCGCCTGCATCAATACGCGCCTGCTCTTCTTCTGAATACTGCATCGGGGCCAGATTGTTTGCCCCTTTCATCTGATCCTTATAGGAATAAGGATAAAAAGACGGAACGATAAAGGAAAAAATCATGACAAGTATGATCACCACAATACTTACCATAGCAACTTTATTTTTTGCAAGACGCCTAGCGCCGTCCTTCCAGAAGCTTACACTTTCCCTCATGATGACCTGGCTTTGCTTCTCTTCTTCTGATGCGGGCAGGAAATCGTCAGGATTAAGTTTTAACTGAAAACTGACCGGATTCTCTTTCATAATCACTGCTCTCCTTACTTTAGTTTAATTCTCGGATCTACAATCTTATATACAATGTCCACAACCACGTTCATCACAATAATGAGCGTTGCAAGGAAAATCGTAGTCCCCATAATCAATGTATAATCACGCCCGTTGATCGCGCCGATGAACTCACCGCCAAGCCCCGGAATCGTAAAAATCTTTTCTACAACGAAGCTTCCTGTTACTGTGTAAGCAAGCATTGGGCCCACATACGTAACAACCGGCAGAATCGCATTCCTAAGGGCGTGCTTAAATAAAGACACAAAGCCTGAAACTCCCTTTGCCTTTGCTGTACGCATATAATCCTGCCCCAACACATCCAACATCGAGGAACGCATCAGTCGCATGATATAAGCCGTAGGGTAAAAGGACAATGCCATAACCGGCATAATATAATTCTTCCAGGACGTCAAACCAATCGTCGGAAGCAATTTTAAATTTACACCGAAAATATATAAGAGCACCGTACAGATGACAAAACTGGGGACCGCAATTCCACAGGTCGCCACCACACTTATCAAGCTGTCCAGGAACTTCCCTCTCTTTAAGGCCGCAATACAGCCAAGAGGTATCCCTATGAGCAATGCAACCAGTACAGAAATTCCTCCGACTCTGGCTGACACCGGAAACTTCATTAAAATAATGTCTGTCACAGTACGCCCACGTTGTTTTAAGCTGTCGCCAAAATCACCGTGGAGGGCATCCCCCATATAAGTCAGATACCTTTCAAATAAAGGTTTGTCTAAGCCGTACTTCGCCTCTAAAGCTGCCGTTGCCTGAGGACTGATTGCCTTTTCTGAAAGAAACGGCCCGCCGGGAACCATATTCATCAGAAAGAACGTTAGGGTCGCAACTGCCCATACCGTAACAATTGCAAGACCAACTCGCTTTGCTATGTACTTTAACATGCTTTCCACTCCTTATCATCCTAATAGGCCCTCGGAATATCATATGTCCGAGCGACTATTCTTAATTAAAAACAAGGAACACTACGTTATCATGACAAACACTTAGCGTTCCTCACTGCGAATTATAATATCAAATTAATAATGTTTTGTCAATCCTTCAAGATGGTAAAGCAATAAAATATGCCTAAAAAGTAACAAAAAAAGCCGCTGGAAATGCCAAATTTTATGAAATTCATAAAATCCAGCCGTCCCAGCGGTCTCTCACATCATTTCTTTTTATGCACTATTTCTTTTTTCTGCCACGGAAAACCGAACACAGAAATAATAGTATTCCTCCTGCCCCGATAAAGAAATCAGCAAGATTAAACGTCATATCCGTAATCTTTTTCCATTTTGTCTGGAATCCCACATAGTCGATGACATATCCCCTAAGCCACCTGTCAAATGTATTGCTCCAAGCGCCTGCCGTAATCAGAGATAAGCCAACCTTTTTGACACTATGCTTTTTCCTCATCAAAGTCAAGAGCTGATAAATCGTCAGAATCACCGCAGCATATGCAGAAGTATACTTCACAACTTCTGATTTATCTTCCAGAACGTTTAAGAAGAATCCGCGGTTATAGGCTTTGCGCAGGATGACCTTCCCCTTACAGGCTGTCCGCTCCTCGCCCCTGGCTAAGTATCCTTCCATGATGGATTTCAAAGCAATATCTAGAAGCATAAGGCTTGTTGTGATGCTTATCAATAGTAAAATTCCCATTGCCAATCCCCCCTGTTCTATTTACATTTTCAATATGGGCTATATATACTTATCATTCCCCAGATTGTACAGGGTTATTCCGCTTCCACTCTAAACGGATATGTCATATGTTCCGGACGATGCCATATGGTGAAAGCCACATATACTCTTATTCTGCCTTTTCCTCTTCTGATTCTGTTGCTTCTTCTGCCGGCGCTTCTTTGCTTTCCACATTTTCTGCTGCTTCCTCTGCCACTGGCGCCTCTTCTGTTACAGGCTCTTCTGCTGCTTCTGTCTCTTCTTCTGGCTCTGCGCAATATATCTCCGGTGCCTTTGCTCCGCAATACGGGCAGTATGCCATACCCTTACCCAGAGTTTTTCCACACTCTTCACATTCAAAGTCGCCCTTCACATCAGAAATCTTCTGCAGGCATTCTGCAATACTTTCTTCCCTGCTCTGGATTGCCTCGCATAATCCGGTTGCTTCTGCGCTTAATTCTGCGCCATCTTTAAACTGATCGTAAACAGCAAGGCCCAATTCTGCCAGATCGTTATCATTTTCCCTCTCAAGGGAACGAATCTGGCTTTTCAGCTTCTGAATCTCCATAGCCTCCCCAGCTTTGTTCGTTACGCTCTCAGCAGCCTCGCCCAGACGTTTTCCAAAATCTTCAAACAAACTTCCCATATCAATATTACTCCTTTCATTGGTGTATAATTTTATCTATAACCATGCAGCCGTACCGCTTTCACAGTTACATTTGTTTAAAACCATTATACTCTATTCTTGACGAACTTCAATCAGTTTCTTCTTTATTTTATACTTTGATAATACTTTTTTAACGATTAAAGTCGCACATCCCGCTTCTCGAGACCACAAGCTGTAACTTCTTCATGTTCTGAATCTCCCTCTTTTGTCATATATTGAAATAAAAATGCAGGAAAGTATACCACAATCTATGAGTGATTCAGAAACATGCCGCGAAGCAATCCTCTCCGAAGATTACCGCGATTTTATTGTAAATGACAATTCCTCCCTCCTTGCACAAATCTCAGAAGAAAATCTCTGTTCACAAAGTGCAGGCTTTAATTACCGCTGTGTCTACACTCCCAAGGAGGTGGCGGACCCAATTACCAATGAAAAGCTTTACTATGCAGCCATCCCAAAATGTTATGCACATATCAGCATGGATTCTTTAAACCAATCAGGCATCCTTCCGCTTCAAAACTATCCCACATTACATTTGATGGGAAACGGTATCCTGATTGGATTTCTTGACAGCGGAATTGATTATCGGAATCCCGTCTTCCGCCATCTGGACGGAAGCACACGAATCGCAGCCATCTGGGACCAGACGGTCCAGAGCGGAACACCTCCCGAAAACTTCTCTTATGGCTCCGAATACACCGAAGAAATAATCAATGAAGCATTGAACAGTCCAAATCCGTTAGAAATCGTTCCTTCCGTCGATGATACCGGACACGGAACCTTTACTGCAAGCCTCGCTGCCGGCGGAGGAAATCCCGAAGAGAACTTTTTAGGGGCTGCCCCCGAAGCCACGCTTGCGGTCGTAAAACTAAAAATGGCCAAACAATATCTGAAAGATTTCTATTTTATTCCGGACGACGAACCCTGCCATCAGGAAACCGATGTGATTCTTGCCCTGCACTATCTGGATGCCCTGGCGCAGAAGCTAAAGCTTCCGCTCGTATTTTGCTGTGCCCTCGGAACCAATGCAGGAGGACATGTAGGGGCGCTGCCCTGTCCGATTTTAATGAACTCGTATGGTTCTTCCGTGAACCGGATTCCGGTCATCGGCTGCGGAAATGAGGCAGATAAACGGCATCATTACTACTATGAAATCCCGGATGTATACACCATTCATACTGCTGAAATCCGTGTCGGTGAAGGTGTCGATGGATTTACAATGGAACTGTGGACCTCCATCCCCAATGTCCTCTCCATCGCCTTGACATCTCCGTCCGGAGAAAGTACTACCAGGCTTACCGTCCGCGGCAATACCCGTACAGATTTTCAATTTCTTCTGGAACCGACAAGGGTCATCATCGATTATCGGGTAATCGCAGAGTTAGAAACCTCTGAACTTATTTTTTTCCGCTTCATTAAACCATCACCAGGCATTTGGCGGCTGAATATCGAGCCAATACGGATTTTCAACGGGCGATTCCATATCTGGCTTCCCATCAGCGAATTTTTAAGCGGAGAAGTGTATTTTCTGGATTCCAACCCTTACTATACCATCACCAATCCGGCCAACGGAGACAGCACCATCAATGTTTCTTTCTATGACGGGAACACAACAGCCGTAGCCCTGAGCTCCGGAAGAGGATACAGCCGCAATGATATTGTCAATCCAAGCGTAGCTGCTCCCGGCATCAATATCCTGGGTGCCCTTCCAAATGGACGTTATACGATGCGTTCCGGCTCCAGCGCTTCCGTGGCAATCTGCGCAGGCGCCGTAGCGCTGCTGATGGAATGGATACTAAAGCGAATGAATAACCCATCCGTCGATTCCTATCAGGTCAAAAGCATTCTGACAATCGGCGCCCAGCGTCCGCCAGGGGTGCAATTTCCAAACCGTGAATGGGGGTACGGACTTTTGGACCTTTATAATGCACTGTTGGAAATAAGAAATCTTTGAAAAAATACGCCGGAAATGGAAGCTCAAACCCCTTCCATCTCCGGCGTGATGTTTCCTGATATAACTTTGTTTGCTTCACAAAAAACATCTGTCAATTCAACAACGGCACGCTCTGCCCACGCAGTTGGATGACCGGTCCTCCGGTACCCTCGATATACTCTCTCGTGATTGTCACCTGACCTATACTGTCGTCCTTTGGAATCTCATACATGATATCCAGCATGAATTCTTCTATAATAGCCCGGAGCGCCCTTGCCCCGGTGTCTTTTTTCATAGCCTTTTCCGCAATAGCCTCCAATGCGCCCTCATCAAAATCCAGACTCACCTCATCCAACGCAAGCAGCTTCTGGTATTGCTTCAAAATGGCATTTCTCGGTTCTTTCAAAATCTTCACCAACATATCTTTATCCAGTCCTTTCAAGGTAAAGATAATCGGAAGACGTCCGATAAACTCCGGAATCATGCCAAATTTGCGCAAATCCTCGACTGCCACTTTGCTGAGCAGTTCCTTGTCCTTATCATACTTATCCTTTAGCTCTGCATTAAATCCCATGGAAGATTTTTTAGAAAGACGTTCCTTGAT
Source organism: uncultured Lachnospiraceae bacterium (assembly GCA_947564305.1). The sequence goes on from CANOBT010000113.1 coordinate 8,932, forward strand.
AATCGTCTCCAAATCCGGAAATGCCCCGCCGCAGATAAAGAGGATATTCTTTGTATTCACAGTCGTAAGAGGAACCATCGCATTTTTACTATTGGCTCCCACCGGCACCTCAATCTCACTGCCCTCTAAGAGCTTCAGCATCCCTTGTTGTACAGATTCCCCGCTCACATCCCGTTGGCTAGAGTTTCTCTTCTTCGCAATCTTATCAATCTCGTCAATGAAAATAATGCCCTGCTCCGCACGTTCTACATCATTATCCGCAGCAGCAAGCAGCTTCGATACAACGCTTTCAATATCATCGCCTATGTAGCCTGCCTCTGTAAGAGAGGTAGCGTCTGTGATTGCCAACGGCACATCCAGAAGCCGAGCCAATGTCTTTACAAGATACGTCTTCCCGCTTCCTGTAGGTCCTATCATCAGCATGTTCGATTTTTCAATCTCAATGTCATCCATCGTATCTGACGCCACACGCTTATAATGGTTATAAACCGCCACTGACATTGCTTTTTTCGCGTACTCCTGTCCTACCACATATTCATCCAGACGAGCCTTAATCTTATGCGGTGCCGGAATATCTTTGATATTCAACTTTTGTACCGGATTCTCCTTTTTTGCTTCCTTCTTTTTCTTAATCTTCTGCCGCTTAGGGATTGCATTTTCCAAATCCGACAGGTTTAAAAACTGTATGCCCGGTATATTGCCTAAAATCTTATTAAAATCCAGGGAACTGTTTGTCATCGTATCAAAACTTCTCTGCATACAGTCCTGGCAGATTGTAATATGATTCGGCATCTCAATCATCTTTCCCGTAACACTCTCCGGGCGGTGGCACATGAAGCAGACTTTTTCGTATTCATCCTCATGTTTTTCCTCGGAAATCTCCGAGACTGTAACTTCCGCTTTCTCCTCTGTGGAAGCCGGCTTATCCTGTTCTTCTGTATCTACTATAATAAAATCATTGTCTGACATATTCTATCCTCCAAGTATAAGGTATACGTAAATCCGGTTTTTATTATAATGGAATTTCCCTCTATATACAAATTAAGTTTTTCTAAACGCAGTTTTTCTTATATAGGGAAAATTCCATAGCGATATCTCTCTGTGATGTATCCAATTTTCATCGATTTCGATTCTATTGTAACATCTCCAAAAATTCTTCCTCAGAGATGATTGGTACTCCCAGCTCTCTTGCCTTTTTGTTTTTGGAGGAAGTAGACTGTACATCATTGTTGATTAAATAATTTGTCTTGGAAGTCACAGTGCCGGTGACCTTTCCTCCCTTGCTTTCAATCAATTCCTTTGCCTCTCCTCGATTGGCAAAATGATGTACACTTCCTGTAATCACAAAATTCACACCTGCAAAACGGGCTGCGTCTTCTGACACCTCTTCTCTTGGTATCGTTACTTCCTTCAAAAGCTTCTCATACAATTCCTGGTGCTTCTCCTGCGCAAAGTAATCCACATAAGCCCTTGCGATTACTCCGCCCACCCCTGGAATCTCATCCAATTCCTCCTCACTGGCACAGGGAATCCGTTCCGGGTCATTCCCAAGAGCCCTGCAGATAACCTTTGCATTAGCCAGGCCAATATTGGCAATACCCAGGCTATAAACAAGACGCGGCAGTGTCGTAATTCTTGCGTTGGCAATACTAGTCTGCAGATTAACAAAAGATTTTTCACCAAAGCCCTCCAGTTTTTTTATCTCCTCCTCATAACGTTCCAAGTGAAAAATATCCGAAAAGTCTTTGATAAATCCCTGTACAATCAATTTTTCCAAAGTTGCCTCAGATAACCCCTCTATATTCATCGCATCCCGGCTGACAAACAGAGCAAATGATTTCACCTGTTTTGCCTGACAATCCGGATTCGTACAATACAATGTCTTTGTCTCATTTTCCTCAGAAATACGGGTCTTACCGCCGCACACGGGACAGACATCCGGCACCTCACACATTCCGCTCCTGGTCAGATTTTCCGCAATCTGCGGGATGATCATATTCGCCTTATATACCTGAATAGAGTCTCCGATTCCGAGCTCTAATTCCTCCATAATACTCAGGTTGTGCACACTGGCCCGGCTCACCGTTGTCCCTTCCAGCTCCACAGGCTCAAAGACAGCAACCGGATTAATGAGTCCGGTCCGGGAAGGACTCCATTCAATCTCTTTGAGCGTAGTCTCCCGAATTTCATCCGCCCACTTAAATGCAAAGGAATCCCTTGGAAACTTTGCCGTGGTCCCCAGTGACTGTCCATAGGCAATGTCATCATAGACAAGAACCAACCCATCCGATGGAAAATCATTTTCCATAATCTGCTGTCCGAACCATTCTACTTCTTTCTCCACAGTCCCGGCTGTCACCATATGGTGCTCTACCACTTCAAATCCCTGGGATGCCAGCCATTCCATCTGACAAAACCTGGAATTCTGAAAGTCCACATCCTCCGCACGGACAAGGGAGAATGCAAAGAAGCGGACATTGCGACGTTCCGTCACCTCGTTGCTGAGCTGACGAACCGAACCGCTGCACAGATTTCTCGGATTCTTATACCGTGCATCCACATCCTCAATCTCTTCATTGATGCGTTCAAAATCCTTATATCCAATCACGGCTTCCCCCCGCAATACCAGTTCCCCTTGATATGAAATATGAAGAGGAAGATTTTTAAATACCCTGGCATTGTTGGTAATGACCTCGCCTACCTCCCCATTTCCACGAGTCACAGCTTTTTGAAGCATTCCGTCCCGGTAGGTGAGTACAATAGTCAGCCCGTCTAACTTCCAGGAAATCACTGCTTTTTGATCACCCAAAAATTCCTGCAGACGAGCCACCTCCTTTGTCTTATCCAGGGATAACATGGGGCGCTCATGCCGTTCCTTGGGCAGATCACTCAAAACCTCATAGCCCACATGAATCGTAGGACTCGTAGAAAGTGTGATCCTCAGTTCTTTTTCTAACTCTTCTAATTCACTGTACAATTGATCATATTCATAATTGCTCATAATCTCCCGGTCTTCCTGCTCATAGGCACGCCGGGCACGATTCAGGAGTTCTGTCAGTTCCTGCAGCCGTTGTCTTTTCTTTTCCATCACCTTTTGCTCCTGTCTTATTTCACCTTCAATTCACAGAATCCTTAATCTGTGTATACAATTCATCCAACTCTTTGTCAGACACTCTCCGGTATTCCCCTTCTTTTAGTGAACCCAGCTCAATATTCATAATCCGAGTACGAACCAGGTCCCGCACCTGATATCCAAGCGACTCACACATTCTGCGAATCTGCCGGTTCATCCCCTGAGTCAGGATAATGGAAAATGTATATTTTCCTATCTGCCGTACCTGACAGGGTCTGGTCACCGTATCTAAAATGGGGACTCCTTTTGCCATCTGATTCAAAAAATCCGGCGTAACCGCTTGAGCAACTGTCACCTTATATTCCTTCTCGTGCTGGTTATATGCCCGCATCATGCGATTGATGATATCTCCATTATTTGTCATCAAAAGAAGTCCCCTGGAATCCTTATCCAGTCTTCCCACATATGTGATCCGGACAGGAAAGTCCAAAAAACGAATGATACTGTTCCTTTCTCTGCGCTCCTCGGTACAGACAATGCCGGCTGGTTTGTTTACCGCCAACACGATCATTTCCTCCTGACGGGAAACCACTTTTTTTCCAATCCGCACCTCCTGCCACGGTAACACTCTCATTCCGGTCTGCGCAAGGCACCCATCCACCGTAACCCTGCCGGCAGCAATCAGCTTGTCTGCCTCCCTGCGGGAACACACACCTGCTTCGCTCAAATATTTATTCAACCGGACAGGTTCTTTTTTCTGCTGAAATTCTCTTTCTATCTGATTACCCATTTTCTGCTCTTTCCCCCGGCAAAATGCTTACAAAATATTTTACGCATTAACTTTACGTGTCTGCTGCTCATGGAGCCGCAAACTTTATCACTCACCGCCAAGTACGCCGCTTAGGTTATTATCCTGAAAAAATGTATTCCCATTATATAAAAATAATACGTCGGAAATACGGTACGTATCCATAATCTCGTCAATCGTTCCGCTGTAATACCTGGGATCAACGAGCACAATCTCGCGAAAATACGGCGCCAGAAATGACACGAAACTGTTGGCATAGGAATCCTTGATAAGCAAAAGCCTTCTCTGGCTGTCAGACACCGTCTTGATATCCACCACAGAAGTATTTTCTCCAAGAAATACTGCATACTGATCCCTTGTCTTAAGCTTTGATGAGTCAAACAGAGAGGTCGTCTTGCGCTGTTCGTCTACATAGTTTACCACCACATCATTATCCGTATCCCTGGGCACATAGATATAAATCTCCTCCCTCACGTTCAGCCTGCATCCGCTCTTTGCGGCCAGCATTCCGTTAAAGGTAGTAGAGATGGGATAGGAGACGAAATAGCTGGCGGAATCCGCTCTGATTTTCATCTGCTCTGCCACCGCACTAAAAGTATAGAATGCCCCAAGGCTGGTCCAATGATGATCTGTCTTGTAAAAAATCTTTTCATTTGCATGAGGATTTAACGCCGCCACTGCATCCAGCCACTCTATCGTGTCACCCAACTCCCGCTTCACTTGTGCAAACATTCGGTTCTGGTCCTGCACAGTGGCAAAAGAAGGAAGATAATCACTCATCACATTGGCCGCATTGGGTACTAGCAGCATGTACATGGGTACATCCTGATTTTGATTTGCAAACTGATGAATCGCCTCCAGATTTTCCTTCAAGGTCTCCTGATCCGGCGAAACAATTTTTTCCAACAGATAATCATCCTTACCGATGAAGATATTCTCCTCTTCCTTGCTGCCACCAAAGCTGCTTAACCCCACTTTGATGCTTCTCCAAATATTACGCCCTGCAAACTGGTCTGACAAATAAGCTTCGTATTTCGCCATAAAATCCCCGGATGTCAAGCTGCTCCATGTCAGCTTCGGCATTCTTGCCAACATTCGGTTCTCTTCCTCAGACATCTCCTTGTCAGATACAAAAAGATTCAGCAGAAAAAAAAGAATCATACACAGGATAAATGCCTTTCCTACTGTTCCTTCTATTCTTCTCTGCCTTCTATTTTTTCCACGTTTCTGCATGTTACTCTCCTGGTTCACTGAAAAATCAAACTATAATCGACAGCAAAACATGTTATTTGCCATAAGCCATCCAATCTTTCAAAGGCTCCCTCTAAAACCGGAAATATAAAAACGGATTAAATGTCTCCGTCACCAAAAATGAAACACAGATTAAAAACAATCCAATATATACAATACATGATGCCACTCTCTGCGTCCTTCCTTTTTTGTAGGTTTCGGTCACTGCACGCAAAAGAGACCAACCCACAGAAGAGGAACCGGCAATACACAGCAAAAACAACAGCCAATGAGTCGTCAGCAAAAAGATTGCCTGCCTGTCTGCCAACCCGTTCGCCCCCATACCAAACATGATTCCCAGATAGTTCTGTGCCTGGCCAATATCATCACTAAAAAAGAAAACCCATCCGATCAATGCCAGGATAAACGCATAAATATGCTGAATAATTGCCGGAAGCCGTTCAAGCAATGCACCCCACACATATTTTTCCAAAATCAGCAGGATGCCATAATATAGTCCCCAAAGCAGGAAATTCCATTGCGCCCCATGCCAAAGACCAGTCAATGCCCATACAATCAGCAGGTTCATAATATGCCGCTGTGCACTGCACCTGTTGCCGCCCAAGGGAATATACACATACTCCTGAAACCATGTGCCAAGAGAGATGTGCCACCTCCGCCAAAATTCCGTAATGCTTTTAGACACGTACGGATAATTGAAATTCCTGCGAAATTCAAAACCAAACATCCTCCCCAATCCGATTGCCATATCCGAATATCCGCTGAAATCAAAATATATTTGGAAAGCAAAGGCAATACATCCGACCCATGCGGTCAAAACCGAAGCATTTCCAGTCTGAAGCACCATCACCTGCTCATAAACCGCTCCGGCCGAATTGGCCAGAATCACTTTCTTTGCCAGTCCTCTGATAAAGCACATGGCTCCGCGCCCAAACTTTACCACCCCATACTTCCGTGCCCTCAGCTGCTCTTCAATATCAATATATCTTACCACCGGACCCGCAATCAACTGCGGAAACATGGAAATATACAATGCAAAGTAAGTAAACTTTTTCTGTGCCCTGACCTCTCCCCGGTATACATCTATAATGTAAGAAAGTGCCTGAAACGTATAGAACGAAATCCCAATTGGAAGCGGGAGCACTCTGTATGGAATTTCAACAGGAAACAATATATTCACTGTCTCCATTAAAAGCCCATAATATTTAAAAAACCCAAGCACTAACAGATTTATAACAATCCCAAACACCAGGCTGCGCTTTGCAAGTGCCGGAATACCCCGCTTCCCGTCAATGTCAAGCCCGCAGAAATAATTCATGATGATTGACAGCATCATAAGAATAATATAAACCGGCTCTCCCCATGCATAAAAAACCAAGCTGGCAATCAACATCACTATATTTCTGAGATTAGGGGACACCAGGTAATAAACTGCCAATGTGATTGGCAGAAACATAAACAAAAACACCACGCTACTAAAAAGCATCCTATATCCTCTTCCTACAGAACTATATGAAAATATACAATCCCTGCTGCCTGTCTAAGGACAATCTGTTCCTGTTATTTTTATACAGTCCCTTCATTTTTATAAACCGCCTGCAAATGCAGAGACATAGGCTTCTGCATCCTTTGAAACTGCAAGGAAAATAAACTTTCCACGAACCTGAAGCTGAGCCTGATCAATCAATTGTGCCTGCTCGGGCGCATACCCCTCAAACGTGCTGCGCCTGCTCTCCAAGCGCTCTTCAATAGCGTCGCGTACTTCCTGCACCTGCTGATCCAAACGTACTTCTATCAATAACACTTCCTCCGCTGAGATACTGAATTCTGATGAGTAGAATAAAATGCCTTCATAATCTGCACCATTCAGCCCATAATAGCGCTTCAGCGCCTGCGCATCCTGCTTAACAAGTATTTCCGTATCCAATTGCTCTTCTACTGCCGCAGCCACCTCTTCAAAAGGTTTTGTACTTCCGCTTGCATAAATAAGAAGCAGTACAATATAGACCAAAATAAGAAAAGCTGCCACAAACTTCAATATCCCCGCAGTGCTGAAAGTATTCCCCTGCTTTCGGTTTTCTTCATAGAAATCCCCGTAGTTTTCCCCATACTCATCATAATCTTCCCCGTAACCGTCATCATAGCCTTCTTGATAAGAATCCGGATACTGTTCCTGATATGACTGCGGGTATGGATTCTGATACGCTCCCGGGTACTGCTCCTGGTATGATTCCTGATATAGCTCTCCGTAAAAGTCTCGATTCTGCTTCATCATAACGAAGCCACCTCAGCCATTCGCTGTGCCCAAACAGGATAAAAATCCGGTTTTAAATGCACCCCGTCCTCTTCATAATAGCGCTCGGACACCAGTTCCGTATTATCTATGTATGCAATCTGCTGGCTGTCACACATCTCTCTGAGCGCCTCATTATATTCTTCCAAATGTTCAAATGCCGGTTCTTTTTCAATCTCCTGCTTCTGTACCGGAAAAATAGAATTAATAAATATCTTCATATCAGGAATATCTTTTTTCAGCTGTTTTACTACATTTTTATAATTTTCTACAAAAATGTCCGTATCACCCTGAGTAGAAATAATGTCGTTCATGCCATAGGAGAGAAAGACCACCTGCGGATTAATCTCTTTTAACTTCTCTATGGGTTCCTCAACCCCTTCAAGACCCGCTCCAATCTGTGCCACAACACTGGATGCATTCAATATATCATATTCTGAAAAACCTGCTGTTATGGAATCCCCCATCACGACCGCGCTTGCAAACACTTCTTTGACGCTGCGGTTATCCTCTGCCTGCGCTTCTTCCTTCTCCTGATCTTCCAGATTCTGTATCTTCGTTTCGATCACAGTCACCTCGGCAGCTTCCGCCTGGCTTATAAACTGGAGTCCTTCTGTTGTATCTACTTTTTTCCTCGTCAGATTTTCGATTCCCTCCACTGCCATAATAACCACAAAAAGCACCGCCACAAAAGCAGCTCCGGCAATGATGAATATTCTCTTATTTTTATCACTCAACGTTCTTATCGTACCTCTTTCATCAATATTCTTCTCTGAATGTATAACTAAACTGTGCTCTGTACCTTATCAAACATGCATACTTTATATAATACTGATTTTATCCATAAAAGTCAATGTCCGCTGTTCACTACCAATCGTTTTTATGTTAAAATAATGTTAAATTTACAGACTGTTCCACCGCAGACAGTAATAACGGCGGTGTAAAGTATCATAATAAAAAATGATTCGGGAGGGTATTATATATGATTGCATTGAAGCTAAAAAGCACTAAAAATTTTATGACGCATCTTCTGTTATCAGACACTTTTGATAATTTCTTATTTATTGAAGGGGAAATTGTGACTTTTAACACTTTTACGATAGACGGATACGTCCA
>CANOBT010000114.1 GCA_947564305.1 uncultured Lachnospiraceae bacterium
ACGGGCAGAAACGTTATTGGAAAAAATGTCTTTGAAAGAGAAAGTAATGCTGCTTAGCGGCGACTGGAAGATGATGAGGGATACGGTTAAATATAAGAGAAGCTATAATCCCGTTCCAATCACTTCCCATGGAAACAAGCGATTGCATATCAAGCCGGTTGCTTTTACAGATGGTCCCCGGGGCGTTGTAATGGGAAACTCGACCTGTTTTCCGGTATCTATGGCGAGAGCGGCAAGCTTTGACCTTGAACTGGAGCATGAGATTGGTGAAGCAATCGGAAAAGAAGCGCGCGCCCAGGGGGCAAATTATTTTGCAGGTGTCTGTGTGAATCTTTTGATGCATCCCGCCGGAGGACGGGCGCAGGAATCTTATGGCGAAGACCCTTTTCTGGTAGGGGAAATGGGGAGTGCGCTTGTAAAAGGGGTTCAGAAACATAATGTTATGGCCTGTGCCAAGCATTATGCGGTCAACAATATGGAGAACCGCAGATTTTATGTAAATGTAGACTGTTCAGAGAGGACACTCAGGGAAGTCTACCTTCCGCATTTTAAAAAATGCGTGGATGCGGGATGCGCTTCCCTGATGGGGGCTTATAACCGCTTTCGGGGAGACCAGGCATCCGAGTCAGAATATTTGTTGACCAAAATTCTCCGTGAGGACTGGGGATTTAAAGGGTTTACGATCACTGATTTTATCTTTGCCTTGCGTGACGGGGCTAAAGCGATTACGGCGGGCATGGATATGGAAATGCCTCTCCCGGTTCATTTTGGCCTGGAACTGAAAGAAGCTGTGGAACAGGGAAAACTGGATGAAAAAACGGTGGACCAGGCGGTGCTCCGGGTGCTGAAAACGCAGCTGACTTTTGAAAATACACCGGATGCCATGGAATACGATAAAAAGATGGTAGCCTGTCCGGAACACGTGGCACTTGCGAGAAAGGCAGCGGAAGAATCGGTGGTTCTCCTTAAGAATGAAGAAAATATGCTTCCACTGAAAAGAACGGTGAAAAAAGTACTTGTAATTGGCCATCTGGCAGATCAGACAAATACAGGAGATCATGGCAGCAGCAATGTCTATCCACCGAATGTTGTAACGCTGCTTCAGGGAATTAAAGGCATTCTTGATGGGGAGGCAAAAGTTGATTTTGTTTTGGAGACAGAGCTTACCAGAATCCGGGAACTGGCGCCAAAAGCAGATGCGGTATTGATTGTAGCCGGAAATGATTATAATGATGAAGGCGAATATGTAATGCCCGACAGTGATATTGATTCTACTGCTTTGATGGCCCGGGGCTTTAGGAATAATGGAAATAAATTTATGGGCATGATTATGTCAAAGGCATCTGGCAATGGGGGGAATGCTTCCTATACTTCTGACGATGGAGGGGCTGTAGGCGGCGACCGGAAGAGCCTGTCTCTTCGCCCGGATGAGATAGAAGCAATTCACCTGGCTGGTTCCCTAAACAGAAAAACTGCTGTTGTGCTAGTATGCGGCAGCATGATTCTCACTAAGGAATGGGAGGACAGCGTTTCTGCAGTCCTGTATGGGTGGTATTCCGGAATGGAAGGAGGAAAAGCGATTGCATCTGTATTGTTTGGGGATGTGAATCCTTCAGGGAAACTTCCTTTTGTCATCCCGGCATCCGAAGAACAATTGCAGAAAATTGATTTCTTTCAAAGTAATGAAATCTATTATGACTTTTACCACGGATACCGGAAGCTGGATCATGATGGCAGCAGACCGGCCTATCCTTTCGGATATGGTTTGAGTTACACATCTTTTGCTTATGGCAAACCGGAAGCGAGTGTGGGGAAAGAGGAAGTGGTAATTAAGGTTTTGGTCAAGAATACCGGGAAAATTGCAGGAACTGAGATTGTGCAGGTATATGTTGCCGCACTCGGGTCAAGGGTAGAGCGCCATGTAAAGGAATTAAAGGGGTTTGCCAGAGTATATTTAGAGGCGGATGAGGAAAAAACGGTGGTGATTTCTATTCCGGCAGAGGAACTGAAATACTATGATGAAACCACAAATAGCTGGATACTGGAACATATCTCTTATGATTTTCTTGTGGGGCCAAATGCCGCAAAGGAAAATCTGAGTATGGTAAGCTGTACGCTTTAATCTCAAAATAAAACAAAAAGAAAATCAGGAGGCAAATGATGGGAAAGAAAGGAAAAACAAACCATTCAGACAAATTACCGTGGTATAAGACTTTGGCGTGGTCCACAAGAAGTGTATCTTTGGCATGTAACATTATGGTTGTAAGTTATTTGACGTATTATTGCACCAATGTATTGGTAATGCCCGCAACTATTGTTGGAGCATTATTGCTGGTGAGCAAACTATTTGACGGCGTTACGGATATCATTGCTGGCTTTATTGTAGATAATACTCATACCAGATTTGGTAAGGCAAGGCCCTATGAAATATGCATTATTTTTGTCTGGCTCGCTACGTTATTGATGTATTCCTGTCCGGATATTGGAATGGTCGGAAAAGTGATTTGGATTTTTACTACCTATACCCTTGTTAATTCAGTATTTGCAACTATGCTTAGCGCTTCAGAAGCAGTATATCTTGGACGTGCAACTAAAACTGATTCTGAAAGGACTATGTTGGCTTCCGTGGGTGGTATAACAGTTATGATTGGCACAATAGCAGTCACGGTAATATTTCCCGTTCTGATGGGTACCATTGGGGCGACACCGGGAGGCTGGACAAAGATAGCCCTGATATTCGGTTTGCCGCTTGGGGCAATTGGCATAGGGCGGTTTATTTTCGTGAAAGAGTATGCGGATGCTGCTTCCGAGGAGAGCCAGAAGATTTCGGTGAAGGTTTTATTCAAATCTTTGAAGAGTAATCCCTACATTTTTATCCTTTCAATATCCGAACTGTTTTTTAGCTGGACTAATAGTATGGCTACTGTCGCTACATATTATTTCCAGTATATTGTGGGAGATGTCACAAAAGCCGGTCTGGTGGGGATGATTTCTCTCATTACGCCAGTCGCATTGATTTTTATGCCTGCTGTTTTGAAGAAGTTTTCATTCTCACAAGTTGTCATCATTGGTTCTGTCCTCGGCGTAATTGGAAATGTAATCAAGGCGTTTGCCGGTGCTAATATGGGGGTGATCATACTGGGGAATTTCTTCGCTGTTTTAGCTTCACTGCCTCTGAATTTCTATGTAACAGTCATGGTTATATCATGCATGGATTACAGTGAGTGGAAAACCGGTGAACGTGTAGAGGGCGCTTTTTCTGCCATGAACGGTTTTGCCGCGAAAGTTGGTGCGGGGCTTTCCAGCGTTGTCATTGGTTTAGTCATGGGTGCAGCAGGTTTTGACGGTACGGCTGCTGTCCAGTCTGCTTCCGCTACGAACGCGATTGTAGCATTGTATAGCTGGCTGCCTGCCGTATTGTTTGTATTGATAATAATTTTGATGAAATTTTATAAATTAGATCGTATGATGCCCCAGATTTCGGCTGATTTGGAGGCAAGGCGTAATAAGTAGATTCATGCAGATACATTAAATAGGCTGATGTTGGATCTGATATTTTAGGATTGCAACGAAGTATATCAAAGATTCAATGTAAAAAAATGATTGGAGGTAATATTATGTCACATTTTCCTTACCAAGATAAAAACCTGTCCGTGTCCGTGAGGGCAGAAGATTTGCTGGGTAGAATGACGATTCAGCAGAAAATAGCACAGCTTCAATGCATTATGACGATTGGGGGGCCACTAAATGCAGAGTCCTGTCCAGATGGATTGGGAGTAACGAATATCACATCTTTTGATTTTTCCAAAGAGAGGCAGGCTGAAAGCATGGCAGAAAATGTCCAGACAGTGGCGAAGAACGCATGGGGGATTCCGCCTATTCTTCATACGGAAGCACTGACAGGTCTGGGTGTACAGGGAGCAACAGTATTTCCTTCTGCGATTGGTCTGGGAGCCAGTTTTGATCCACAGATGGTGGAGGAAGCGGCTGCGGTGATCCATGATGAAACCAGGGCGATGGGGTATCATCAGACGCTTTCGCCAGTGTTAGATGTATGCCGGGATTCCCGATGGGGGAGAGTCGGTGAAACATATGGAGAAGATTCCACCCTATGTGCGATGATCGGTACTGCTTATGTAAAAGGCCTGCAAGGGAAAGAAGGAGATATGATTTCAGCGACCGGTAAACACTTTCTGGGTTATGGTCTTTCTTCTGGCGGACTGAATATGGCAACCTGTGTAGCATCAGGCCGTGAGATCCGTGAAGTTTATGCAAAGCCATTCCAGGCAGCCATGACGGAGGGGAATATGCTTTCAGTCATGAATTCATACGGTACAATAGATGGGGAAATGGTCATAGGCTCCGAAAAGATACTTACGGATCTTCTCAGGGATGAAATGGAATTTGAAGGTATTGTAGTCTCCGACTATACTTCCATTGAACATCTGGTAGATCACCGCATTGCTTCTGATATGGACGAAGCGGGCTATCTGGCATTAAGGGCAGGCCTTGATATGGAATGTCCTTTCCCGAAAGGCTACAGCACCAGAAATCTGATGTCCGGTTTGGAAAGCGGCAAAGTATCCATGGAGTGGATTGACCGTTCTGTAAAGCGCATTCTGGAAGTAAAGATTCGTTTGGGAATGCTTGATGGCGTAACTGCCGCTCTTGACAGATTTGATATATTTGATGCCCCGGAAAGCCGGGTACTGAGTCTGCGTGCTGCACGGGAAGCAACGGTATTACTGAAAAACGATGGGATACTTCCCCTCCAGAAAAAAAAGCAGAAAATTGCTGTTATCGGTCCGCATGCTGACAGCATCCGTCTGTTGTTCGGGGGTTATACACTGGCAGCAAGCATTGATATGATGATTGCCGGTTCCCTGTCAGATCAGGCGGGCATGGATGCCACTATGGATGATTTGGCAGACGCAAGTATGAAAGTGAAGAATGACCTCCCGAAATATCCCGGAAGCAATGTGGATCGGGACAATGAAGAGGCTTTGGCGGCTGTGGCAGCAGCTTATCCATCTACTAAGTCTATCTTCCAGTCGCTGAAAGAAAAGGCTCCGGAATCAGAATTTGTATATCTGAAAGGCTGTGACATCGCAGGAAATGACCGTTCTCAGTTTGGTGAAGCACAGATGCTTGCCAGGGAATCTGATGTTGTAATCGTAACGGTAGGCGGTAAATATGGATGGGGTGGAAGCTGCACTGTGGGAGAAGGGATTGACAGTGATACCATCGGACTCACCGGTATTCAGGAAGAACTGGTGCTCATGCTCACAGAAATTGGAACACCAGTGATTGTTGTACATATGGATGCAAGACCGCTGTGCAGCCCGGCGATAGCTAAAAAGGCTAATGCAATCTTGGAATACTGGTTCCCGGGACAAACCGGCGGTGAGGCACTGGCTGACATCCTTTTTGGGGACTATAATCCTGCAGGACGTCTGCCAATCACAGCGCCCCGCAGTGCAGGTCAGATTCCTGTTTATAATGGACAGTATTGCGGCAATAGTTACTACAGTGTACAGGCCGGGTCGTCATCCTGCCGGTATGTTGATTCAACGATGGAGCCTCTTTATTACTTTGGTCATGGATTGTCTTATACTACATTTGAATATAGGGATATTATGACGAGCCAGCCGGAAATTACTTCTGATGGGAAACTTACGATTTCCTGTAAAGTGAAGAATACCGGGAACCGGGCTGGCGAGGAAGTGGTGCAATTATATATATCTGATCTGAAAGCCTCTGTTCTGCGTCCATATCAGGAATTTGCCGGCAGTGCCAGGATTTTTCTGGAAGCAGGAGAGGAAAAGACAGTGTGTTTCTCTGTTCGTGCTGATCAGTTTGCCTTTGTTGGCAAGGATGGAAAATGGATTGTGGAAGAGGGCGATATGGAGGCAATGATTGGAACTTCTTCTGTGCATCTTCCTCTGCACACCAATTTCCGTATTGCTGATACGGCGTATGTACGTCCTGCCAAACGCGGATTTTATGCTGCTGTGACTGTGAAATGAGAGTGATGGGAATTATGCGATCGGGAAGATAAAATGGTCCAATGAGAAGCACTTCTTGAAAAGCGGTGCTTCTCAGATGGTAGAGGAAATCGTGAAAAATAAGGAGAATCAGGGATGGAAAATGAAGTTCTATAAGCTGGACGACATGATGCCTCAGATTAGAAGTGATTTGAAATAAGGCGTAAAAATAAATAAAAGATAGAGAAAATGAGGAGCGGCAGACTATGGCAAAAATAGATGATTTATTGAATAATAAAGTGGAAAACTACATCTTTCCATTTTTCTGGCAGCATGGTGAAGATGAGAAAACATTGAGAAAGTATATGGAAGTCATTCAGCAGGCAAACTGCAATGCCGTATGTGTGGAGTCAAGACCTCATCCGGATTTTTGCGGGCCGAAATGGTGGAGGGATATGGATGTTATTCTTGATGAAGCCAGAAAAAGGGATATGAAGGTATGGATTCTTGATGATAGCCATTTCCCGACAGGATATGCAAATGGTTCCATAAAGGGGACGGCAAATGAATTTAGAAGGCAGAGTATCTATACGAAATGTATCGCTGTGGCCGGAAAAAAGAAATACCGCATCAATGCAGCGAAACTTATGCGAAAAATTCCTGCTACTACCATGTGGAAGTTTGTAGGTAAGTTTATGAATCGCGGGACAGATTCTTTCCGGGATGATCAGGTACTGGATGTAGCGGTGAAGCGCACAGGCATGGAGGAACCGGAATCCATTGCGTATGAGATGAGAGGCGATATCCTTGAAGGAAAGCTGCCCGAAGATGTTGAAAAGCTGTATATCACCTTTTTGACGCGGAATGCGGGAATCAACAGAGACTATATGAATATGATGAGCCGTGATTCCTGCAGATTTTTAATCGATCATGTTTATGAGCCACATTATGAGCATTATAGTGCTGACTTTGGCAAAACCATAGCGGGTTTTTTCTCGGATGAACCCGGATTGGGCAATGGGTCACATTTTACCAATCAGGTAAAGATTGGCAGCAATTTTGATATGCCCTGGAGCGCAGAGCTGGAAGAGTGTTTACATGAGAAGCTGGGGGAAAATTGGAAATCCTATCTGCCGCTTTTGTATGACGATACATTTTCCAGTGCGCTTGTTTCAAGGGTAAGGCTCATTTTTATGGACCAGGTTACAAGGCTGACGGAACAGAATTTTTCGGTCCAGGTTGGTGGCTGGTGCAAGGAACACGGCGTGGAATATATTGGCCATATTATCGAAGATAATAATCAGCACTGTAGGACGGGCGCCAGCTTAGGGCATTATTTCAGGGCATTGTCCGGGCAGGATATGTCCGGAATTGATGATATCGGAGGACAAGTGATTCCCTATCAGGAGGATGCGCCTGCGGAGGGAGTGTCCAAATTACTGGGAGGAAGGGATGGGGAATTTTACCATTATTGCCTGGGCGCGCTGGGAGCCTCTTGTGCGGCAATAGACCCTAAGAAAAAAGGCAGGGCTATGTGCGAAATATTTGGAAATTACGGCTGGTCAGAAGGTCCCCGGATGGAGAAATATCTGGTTGACCATTTCATGGTCCAGGGGATTAACCGGTATGTCCCGCATGCGTTTTCGCCAAAGGTTTATCCCGATCTGGATTGTCCGCCACATTTTTATGCGCATGGCCATAACCCGCAGTACCGTGCCTTTGGAAAACTTATGGCATATACCAATCGTGTATGTAGTTTGATATCCGATGGAAAGCCGGTATGTAATGTAGCGGTTCTTTATCATGGGGAACATGAGTGGATGGGGGAGACCATGTTTGACCAGAAGGTGCTTCGTGTATTTATGGAGAATCAAGTCATGGCACATGTGGTTCCCTGTGATGTTTTTTGGGAGAGGGACAGGTATAAAACACAGATTACTGCGGAAGGGCTTTTCATTAACGGAAACCTGTATTCAAAGCTTCTTATCCCGAAAACAGACAACATAAGCGGTGTGTTGGCGCATTCTTTAGTAGAGCTTGCGGATACGAAAACAGAGTTGATTTTTGTGGAGGATTATCCGAAGCATGTTATTTGTGAAGAAGCGTCTGACGCAAAAAAAGCTGAGGAAGAGTCTCTTTGCAAGAAAGTAAAAAACAGTTCCCGGAGAGTGGTACTTGAAGAATTAATGGATCATGTCAACCGTGAAGTGATCCTCAAACCAAAGAATGCCCGGATAAGATATTATCATTATATTGGAGAAGAAGAAATTCTATATATTGTAAATGAAGATGAGGGTTACTATGACGGGATTCTATCCATTCCAAAGCCATTAGAATTGTACAGATATGATGCATGGAATAATGAGGTGTCAGAAGCAGATGTTGACGTAGAAAAGAATGCCTCGAACATAAAGCTTCATTTAAAACCGAGTGAGGGTATCATTTTTGTTGTTGGAAAAAGAAGCGGCTTAAAACGCGTTGCTATGGAAAAATGCATTCAGCGGATTTCATTAGATCCCGGAAAGGTTACATTTAAAGCGGCGAGCTGTAAAGCCATTGATTACCCGGAGTTTGGCAACATGGAAATTATTAATGAGCTTGTTCCGTATTCGGAATCCCACCCCAGGTTCTCAGGATATATCGCTTATGAGATTACGGTTGGACCGGAGTATGCATGCCTTTTGAAAAAGGGAAGACTTGAACTTTATATTGAGAATGCTGGTGAGGATGTTGAGGTATTTGTGAATGGGAAGTGCGCAGGGATGCAGGTGCTCCCGCCATTTTATTATGATATTACGGATTTTTTAAATACTGACACAAATGTATTACGCATAGAAGTGGCAACAACGCTTGAAAGGGAACGGGGGGTGAATAAGAAAAAGCAGGAGAATACCGGAATTTGGGGGGAAATTGAGCTGTTGGTCTACGAGGACAATAGAGAAGAGTAGGCAGAATCTAAGGTAATGGACCGCATGGTCTGAGATGGGGATAAGATTTTCGCCCCTAAATGAGTTGCAATGGTAATAATGGTTGTTTTTCTGGCGCAGTTGATGGCAAAAGATTTATTAACTGAAAAGTATGCATATTTGAGTAGCTTGCTACGTTTGGTGGTTATGCCTACATTGGTTGGGATTGCCAGGATGATTTGGAAATAGCCGGATAGTATAAAAATATTGTTTAAGTGGAGGTTAAAATGGATATTAAAAAATTTATGTCGGAGTGGTCTCAAGTAGACAAGAAGGATAAAGTGGCAAAGTATAAGTATTTGAATAAATATGTGAAAAAAGGGCAGACGGTATTTGCCGGTTCTTCCCTGATGGAACAGTTCCCGATTTATGAATTTATGCAGGACTTCGATATGTCCGGTGTAATTTATAATAGGGGGATTGGCGGCTACACTATTGCTGAACTAATGGAATCCTTGGAAGAATGTATTTTTGAATTGGAGCCTGCTAAATTATTTTTAAATATTGGAACCAATGATTTTAATGCGCCCGACTATTCAGAAGAGCTTCTCATAGAACGTTATGGGGTTATTTTACAAAAAATCCGTGACAGGCTGCCGGACACCAAGATTTACCTTATGGCATATTACCCTGTTAATGAGATGGCCGCAAAAAATGAGTACATGAAATCTATATTTGCATATCGGACGAATGAAAAACTGCTCCATGCCAACAAAGCGGTAGAGCAGCTGGCCGCAGAGTATAGGGCGGAATATATTGATGTTAATTCCGGGCTTTATGATGTGAATGGGCGCTTAAAGGAAGAGTTCACCATTGAAGGAATGCATATGTACGCAAATGGATACAAAGTGGTTTTGGATGAACTGCTTCCGTATTTGATGGAAGAATAGATACGAAAGTGGTATGGGGGGAAGAGGGAAAATAAAAACGGAAAATTCTATACTCCTGATGGACGGAATCTGTGCGAGGTGCTTTCGGAACGGTATAAAGAAATGACGGAACAGAGGGAATGATGCAAATCTCACGATTGGATATAAGAATGGAACGCTGTAAGATGTAGAACAGTATCGGAAAATTTAGACAGAAACTTTGCGTTTGTAGTCCCAGGGGAATAATCTCCTGGGATTTAATCTGTCATTTTTAATAGACGTACCCTATACTCTGTGTTATAATTTTTATACATTTTCTACGTCAAAGGATATCATATCAGGTACTTGCGGAAAGATGAAATTAACAAAAGAGCAGATGCTGATAGCAGGATTTTATTATGAAGAGATGTGAGTATATTAGGAAATTATTTAGGACACAATATATAGTATGGATTGTGATTGACAAACACCATATATGAGTTTATAATAACAGAGAAGATTTTACTTTTTCTGTTTTTACAACAGAATCATACTTTTAGTTCCGGCAAGGGCTGGAAGGAAAAATTTGGGCAGGAATCTGTCAACAGATGATACAAGCATAGAACGGCACTGATTATAGAATGGATAGTCAGTGTCTTTTTTTGTGCGCAAAAACATGTTGGATTCACAAAGAGGAAGGAGATGTTAATCGTGAGCATGTTAGAAACGAAAGAAAGGAGCGTCAAAGAAAGTGCATTCATCGATTTACAGAAGAATATGGTCACTATTGTGAAGAAATGCAGGCCGGATTGACGCCAAATAAAAGAAGGAGGATGATTTTTATGTCAAATCTTTATGAAACATGGGTATTTAAGCAGGAGATACCAGAACCTTTTGCCTCGCTCCTCCATCAGTGTAACAGGAGAAGAGCCAGCACAAATAAAGAGGACTGCTCCAGGCACAATACGATGCGGGCCAAGTCAGCAACCTTACATCCGCCGACGCTTCGGGCGATCCTTTCGCTGATCCGTTTGATGGATGGAGCGGCACCAGGCGCTGCCGGCCATCAGGACAGTAACGGGGAAGTGAACTTTTATTGTCTGGAATATCAGAAGAAGGATGAAAAATATGCCCTGATCTATAATCAAAGGAATGGAAAGATCAAAGGGTTTCGATGGAACGAGCACCAGCCGGAGCCATTGCTTCCTGTATCGGAGTCAGGCAGCGATGGGGAGGAATATATGGCGCTTTTTGCCTATCTGAGCATTAATGGGACTGACGGATTAAACGACACGGAGTTTACCTCCAGTTTTTTTGACATCCATGAACACCTGGCAGGGCATAAAATATTAGAGGATGAAGAGTTACTTGGCTGTGCGTTTATATGCTGTGATAATCTGTACCGCAGGCTAGAATCAGGCGGAACCATAGGGGAGCGGGCAATTCCCTTCTCAGGCGAACAACCGGAGAGCCTGGAATTTGTTACCGCGAATCTTTTGAGTATCGGTGTCTACAGCCCGAATACGATCGATTATGGAGAATTTAAGCTCTTATCCCTGCGGCCGGTCATGCGGGAAAGTTCACTTGGGGAGATGAAGAAAAAATATAACCAGGGCAGGAAGTATCCGGCAGAATATGCCCGTATGGTTCCCAATCTTCCGGAATCTTACCGGGTCAATGTAGAGACACAGGAGATTCTTTCCATGATCACCAATACACCGGCACGCTTCTTTATGCTGGCCGGGGAATCCGGAGCCGGGAAGACCACCGATTCCAAAATGATCGCGCAGGCTCTTGGATATCCACATTTTGTATTCACCTGCGGGCCAAATACGGAAGAGACCAGTCTGATGGTGTCCATTCTTCCCAATATTGACAGCTGTACCCTTCCCAAAGAGGAATGGCCGACCATGGAAGACCTTTTGATGGATCCGGCTTCAGCCATTGCGGGGCTTACCGGAAATTATCCGGCGGGAATGGAGCAGGAGGAAGCTTTCCGGAAAATTTTGGAAGAGATTTACCAGAGAGGCTATAACAGGGCGAAGGGCGAGAAGGACTTTATTAAGAAGGAATCCACGATCATCCAGGCGTGCAGGATGCCTGCCGTTATTGAGATTCAGGAAGTGTCCATGATTGAAAAACCGGGAACTTTAACCAGGCTGAACGCTTTGTTTGACGACTGCGCAAAGACGGACCTGCTAAATGGGGAGATCATCGAGCGCCACCCGGATACGGTAGTTATTTTGACGACCAACTTAGATTATATCGGATGCCAGATGTTCAATGAGTCTGTATTGTCCCGTATGAACCTGATCCAGCACCGGAAAGGCATGACCTCGCAGGATATGGCAAAACGGGCGATGGAGCGGACAGGCTGCAAGGACTACAAAGTGGTCCATGAGATGGCAAATGCGGTTACAAAGATTCATCAGCATCTGATGCGCAAACAAGTGCAGGGCGGTGTATGCGGATACCGGGAACTGGAAAACTGGGTATGGAGTTATCTGGCCACTGGCGATGTTTTGAGCGCGTCGTACCATACGGTCGTAAGCAAAGCATCCCCTTATCCGGAAGATCGGGATGAAATTTTAAAAACGTATCTTCTTCCGTATCTGGAAATGGCAGCGTAAAGGAGGACTATGGAACGAAACAGGGAATACAGGGAACTGGTGCGGACAGAAACGGAAAAACTGGAAAATGAAAACATCTTTGAATCCGCGTTTTTCAGGCAGATGATGCTGTCTGTGGCAGGAGAAATAACAGGAGGAACGTTAAAGAAAGTCGAACTGGTGAAAGAACCAGAGGGGAGATGTGCCGGAACATGCAGCAGGGACAAAGTGGTTTTAAATCTGCAGAATTTCATGACGGTAAGTTTCCCAACAGTGCCCTTGATGAGTGACAGCCTGGTGGGAATTTTGGGACATGAATGCGGGCATTGGAATTTTTCAGATTTTGAAATACGTAAGGAATATCTGCAGGGTTTACAAAACGGAAAATGGTATCAGAGCCATCCAAAGCCGGAAACGGAGGAAGAAAAGGAACACTTAAAAGAAATAAATCAATATTTGGAGAAAAAACATCCGGTTGCGTGCTCCTTGTTGTGTGAAACCGCGTCTTTTATTCAGAATATTGGGATTCAGTATCTGATGGAAGACCAGCAGTCGGAACTGTATAACAGATTACTGGATTTTCCGGTACGGTCGATCGAAGAAATGGTGTTTATTATTTCAATCCTTCCGGATGACCAGTCAGTATGGGAGTCCGTAAAAGGAAAGCTGAACCAACTTCTTGGAAAAGAGAGAACATGTTCGGCTTATACACATACCGGAATCTATGCATGGCTGACAACACGTTATCATATCCAGATATCCGGATATCGGAAAAAAGATATTGAGACATTGAAATATCTGATGCGGCTGCCATTCTCGTACGCAAAAGAAGGAAGCATTGCCAGAAAAAAGCTGCTGGAGGCCGGCTACAGCGTACAGGAGATCATGTATCTTAGCATGTCCCTTTTATATCAGGTCTCAGCCTGCGATTTATTAAAAAAGACGGGACTGACGGTGGAATGGATGGCAGTGGAGACCTGCATGCTTTTTTTGAACGGAAAAGGGGAGTTTCTGGACCAGGCAGGAGAACTTTGCGCGCGGCTCTTAAAAGATTACTGGAGGTTTGATGTGCGCCTGGATGGAATGAACAGAATCCGGGATTATCTTTATCAATCATTAAAGGTAGAGAATGTAAAGACATACCAGATACTGCTATTAGACGATAAGTGGGACTCTATGCATAGCAACTGGTTTTTGATCGATCTGACAGATGCCAAATGGCAGGAACTCTATTCTTTGATAGAAAGAGACAGCTTTGATAAGTGGGTATTCGAAACTTTAAAGGTGAAACCGTATACGAAAAATCAGATTGAACGATACCTTCAGGTGTATCAAGACCTGACCAATGAAGATTTTTATCAGCATTTCTGGAAGATAGAAGATTCCGATTTAAAAGTTATCTTCCGTAAACTGGCTGATCTAGGGCTGGTACATCCACTTGGTTTACTAAAATCCTATCTGGAAGAATATCAATCTAATGCGGATGAGGCAGGTAAAAAATGGATCATGATGATTCAATATCTGGAAGCGTATATGGATGGGTTGGAAACCATGGAGGCAGTAGAAATGGTGTTTCAGATTGAAAAGCTGTTTGGCATTTCATCACGGGGGCCATTTCCGATAGAAAAACTCTTTTTGGATAGTATTGGAATTGACAACGGATATAGGGGATTGTATTTTGAGTCGATGGATCTGATACGTCCGTTTCTGGACATCAAAGGGCATCAGCAGATGTTCTGTATCGTGGAACAGTATATGTTAAAGATGCATCCGGAGAAATATATTTCATTTCTGATCAACGTACTTTCATCAGAAGATAATTTTATCTGGTTTCCCAAAGAGGAAGCAAGAAAGGTTTTTTTGAAACTGGCGGAAATATCCAAGAACCAAAGCGAGTTGGACAGGCTTCGGAGGATCTACCTCACAGAGGAAGACTTTGAAGCGGTCAAGGCCAAAAGAAAGGAAAGGGAGCAGAGGCATTTACTGGTAAAGCAGAGGAAAAAGATACGTGACATACGCAAGGATTTCAGCCTGTATGTGGCAAAAGCAAGGAAAACCCAATGCCAGTTTGAAAAATTATGGAAATACGTACAAAAGTACAAGTATGACTGAGATACCCAAAAAGAGAGGAATTACATTATAAAGAGATATCTGTGCAGTTTATTCCAAAATAAAACACAGGTCATATTGGAGAAGAAGGAGATCGAAAATTTATGTAAACTGGCCCAGTTTCTATTTTTGGAAGAGGAACTTACATTTTTTGAAATGAAGGAAATATTGGGGCTTATAGAACTTAAGGAGGAGAAATTGGATGAGGCTGTATGATAAGATCGCAGGCCATCTGGCATTGCTGCAGGAAATGAAGAAAGCAGGGGTGTCAGATGCGCTTTTAAAGGACTATAAGGAAGAGGAACTTTTGGGCTTAAGCCGGAGCATCAATCAGATGGACGCAAAAGAAGAAATTTTAAATATGGAAAAAGAAGCAGTGGAATATCTGATACATGACCAGGAATTCCTTCCCTATCTGGTGAGACTATTACGGGAGGATATTTGTGAGCCTGTGCGTATCAGCATTTTGTTAGCAGACGCAGGCAGGGACACTTTATCGAAAAACTATTCTTATGAAGAGATTGTTTCGGTACTGGCGGATCAGCAGGTAAAAAGCTACAGGGCTTATACATATTTGAAATACTTTGCGGCGCAGTTGCTTCATGAAGCGGAGAAAGAGTATTTAATGGACGGTCTGGCGGCTTTGGATCAGTGCAGATTGTTTTCCGTTCATGATCTGACGGATACGGAACGAAAACATTTGATTGAACCCGCGGTGTCTAGCATATTCTTACAGGAGCGGATCAAGGACAGGAGATTTTGGAGAAAGTTGGAAAAAGCATCATATTGTGCCCTTTTAAATGACCTGTCCTTTTTATGCGAAGGAGTGTCTTTGGGAGCAGACCAGGCGGAAGAATTGTGGCAGCATACAGCGGAAATACAGGAAGGGCTGGATGCAATCCTGCGTAAGCTTCCAGGGTATGAGATGGGAAAGTTTCTGGCGCTTTGGCTGGACAATAAAGCGTTAGTCTATGACCTGAACAGGCTGAAATAGATCCTTCCAGAACTGCTGCATGAGACAGCAAAGAGTGCGACAATGCAGGAGAAGGTATCAGAATTGCCGCATGAGACGATGCAGGGAGCGTCAGAAATGCAGTCAGATTTAGATGAACATTCTGGCCGTAGAGTAAAATTTACGGAAAATCGGCTTACCTATCTGAATTTCCTTTACGGAGATCTGTTAAATGGAGTGAATCTTTCGTATCTATCCGAGAGACAGATGAAACTGCTGGTCTATGCCGTCACGCATAAAAAGAAACGTATGGCTCCTATAACGGCCAGCTTGCGTTCCGGGCGATCATCCGGCTTACGAAAGGGGCATTTTCCAAAATGCCGGTCGAAAAGCAGAGACTGCAGTTTGCGGATATCCTGGAAGATGAGATGTCAGAGTGCAAAGAAAGGAACCAAAGAGAGTATCTGACGTTATTTCTGGAACGGCCGTATTTTAAGGGGATTTCAGAAGAAAAAGAGAAAGAAGTGGTGCTGGCCGCCGTGGAGATGCTGTTAAAGAAAGCAAAGCAGCTGCATGCGGAATTGGTCGTAAGTAATTCGTATAAGCGGTTTGGGCTAGAGGAAAAGAAATTTATCCGGGCGAAATATTACATGTATATCTCTGCTTCCAAAAACGGAAAGCAGTACCTGGACAGCCTTGGAGGGATGGCCGAAGTCAGCAGTGAAGGAAGTTACGGCGAAGGATATTTTTTCCTTCGGGAATCATTTTTAAACCCTAATACAGATAAACGGCAGGATAAATGAAGGGAGCGTTTTATGCAGAAATTTATGGGGATAGACCTGTTGGAGAACCTGGAAAAGATCATGAATAAAAATACCAGAAGCTATCAGTCGGATTTTGAGGTTGATAAGGAAATCTTGATGGATGCCGCAATAAAGGCGGATACACTGCCTTTACGGGAGAGGACGTATCTTTGGATGTCCCGTCCCTGCGGAACCTGGTGTTTGTTGGAAAGGCATGTTTATTTAGAACCGGCCCATGCGCACTGCATATGGGAATACTATGCTGATGCGACAAGTCAGAAGATTTTAGCTTATGCGGTGGAAGTTACGGGTTTGCAAAACAAAAAAGTGATGGGAAACCTGTATGAGTTGGATTACCGGAAGCATGCGGAGTTCGTAAAGAAAGCATCCATTCCGGCAGACAGGGTGAGACTGATTTATGAAAAGGGAGAGCGTATACAGGATAAGGAGAAACGTATCTGCAGGGATGACGATAAGATACTTGGGAAATTCCAATATTCAGCGTATGTGCCTAATGACAGCAAAAAGTTGGAATTTGTCTTGTGTCGGGTGCAAAATGAGCGGAGGAAAATGCGATCTGGAAGGATAGAAGAACATATACGTAAGCTTGCGGCATAGTTCACAAAACGTTAGGCAGATTAACGTCCGGAGTACATAAAGCGATAGAAAACGAATATATAATACGAAAGCAGACTCCGCGGGATTTTCCTGCGGAGTTTTTCTCTTAACATTTAGTGAAGTTTGGGTTATAATAATATCCAGAACAATCTACAAGGGGTGATTATGTGTGTGATGTAAAAAAATATGAAAAAATTTATGAAGATATAAAAAATTTACAGCCGGAAGATACCTTACAGCTTGTGTTGGAGGCAGAAACAGAAGAGCAAAGGAGTTTTTATGAGATGGTGGGTGATTTCCTGCTGCAAAGGAAACAGCGCCAGGTAATAGAAAGGAAACTTTTCTAGTGAAAAAATATGTACTGATAGCAGGTGTCAACGGAGCAGGAAAATCAACTTTATATCAGTCTTTGCAGAGCTTACGGGATATGCCGAGGGTAAATACGGATGAAATATTAAGAGAATTTGGCGACTGGAGGAACATGGGTGATGTTATGGCCGCAGGAAAGATTGCGGTAAGGACAATTCAGCATCAACAT
>CANOBT010000115.1 GCA_947564305.1 uncultured Lachnospiraceae bacterium
GAAATACCACAGAATATAGATTCTGTGATATTTCTGCTTTTCTGTTTTGTGGAGTAAAATCCCGGTAATTCGTGTATATTCAGGGGGAGGGCGTTATGGTTGATATCCATTGTCATGCACTTTACGGAGTGGATGACGGAGCAAAAAATATCGAGGAATCACTTGCCATGCTCACTCAGGCGAAATCCCAGGGTGTGGAAGCTGTCATCCTGACTCCCCATTACCGGCACGGGATGTTTGAATATCCGGTGGAGCGGATCCAGGAGCATTTTGAACAGTTGAAGAACAGAGCGGAATCCATTGGTGTGGAGATTCATCTGGGATGTGAATACCACGTCAACAGCAGAATCATAGAAGCGCTGCAAAACGGCAGATGCTTTTCCCTTGCGGAAAGTGATTTCGTGCTGACGGAATATTCCTTTGACACGGAATACTCCTATATTTACGACCAGACACGGAAGCTTATCTCGTATGGTTACGTTCCGGTTGTGGCCCATGTGGAGCGCTATGCCTGTTTCTTAAAAAAGCCGAAGCTGTGCATGGAATTATCCAACACGGGAGCGTATATACAGGTGAATGCAGACAGCATCCTGGGAATGGATGGCAAGGCCGGAGAACGGTTTTGCAGGAAACTTTTGAAAAACCAGTGGGCGGACATTGTGGCGAGTGATTCCCATGGAGAGAGCAGGAGGGCCAACCATCTGGGAGAAAGCAAGGAGTACGTCTCCAGAAAGTATGGAGAAGATTATGCGGAACTGCTTTTTGAGGAGAATCCAGGGAAGATCATTTATGGGAATGGATTGTGATTTTATTTCCGTGGAATACAGAAATGCGAAATAGATTTTTTTGAAATAAGTATGTCAGGAAAGGGTGGAAACATGCAGCTTGACCAACAACAAGATGAAATAGAAATTGATTTAAAAGATCTGTTTTTTGAAATGCTGAACCACTGGAAGATGCTGTTGGCATCGACAGTCATGGCAGCGGCCATCGCATTGGTAGTAAGTAAATTTATCATGGTGCCGCAGTACGAATCGACTGCCGCGCTGTATGTATTGAGTAATTCAATTACCAGCCTGGCAGATATCCAGATTGGTTCCAACCTGACCAATGACTATATGGTGGTGGTGAAGGGCCGTCCTGTTTTGGAGCAGGTGATCAAGAACCTGGAG
The DNA here is from genome assembly GCA_947564305.1 of uncultured Lachnospiraceae bacterium. The sequence goes on from CANOBT010000115.1 coordinate 1,173, forward strand.
TTGGAAGAGAATTACAAGGAACTGGACAACAAGATTGAATTGAATAATCCGACGGATTCCAGAATCCTGGAAATCAGAGTGACGGATACGGATCCCAACCGGGCAAAGACAATCGCAGATGAGATGGCCGATGTGGCATCGGATTATATTTCTATCAAGATGGACCAGTCTGCACCGACTACTATCCAGAATGGTTACGCGGACGGAAATCCAGTCAGCCCTCATGTGGGAAGAAATACCCTGATCGGTGCACTGGCCGGTTTTCTTCTGGCTGCTATGGTGGTGACTGTATTTTATCTGCTGAATGATACCATCATGACTGCAGAGGATGTGGAGCGGAAACTGGGAATGAACCTGCTCGGCTCTCTGCCGGAGGAGGTTCATGAAGATGATGGAGATAAGGTAAAGAAAGTGAAGAAAAAGAAGCCGGTGAAGATAGAGGAGAAGCCGAAAAAGAAGAAAAGTGCTTAAGAGAAAAGGAGTGTGTGAATGATGCAGTCCGTATCGCTTGGACAGGTAAAGGAGCAGAGCTATACCATGAAGGAATCTCTTCGGGCATTAAAGACCAACATCCAGTTCTGCGGTGATGATATCCAGACTATCCTGGTTACCAGTTCCATTCCCAATGAAGGAAAGAGTACGGTATCCATGGACCTGGGACGTTCCCTTACGGAGTCGGGAAAACGTGTGCTCCTGATTGACACTGATATGCGCAAATCCGTCTTGATCGGGCGGCTCCGTGCAAAGAACATGAATGGCGGGGAAATCTACGGTCTGTCCCATCTGTTGTCAGGACAGAGAAAGCTAGAGGAAGTACTGTATACGACTAACATCCCGAAAATGTTCATGGTGTTTGCAGGTCCTACGGTGCCGAACCCGACAGAGATTTTGGATAAAAAATATTTCGGAGAACTGATAGAGTTCGCAAGAAAACACTTTGATTATGTGCTGATGGATTGCGCACCACTGGGAGCCGCTATTGATGCGGCGGTCATTGCGAAGCACTGTGACGGTGCGATGATCGTCATTGCGCAGGGCATGGCAAGCGGGCGGATGATTGCCAGTGCGAAACGGCAGTTAGAGGCGTCAGGAGTCAGGATTCTGGGCGCTGTATTGAATAAGGTTAAGATGAAAAAGATTGGATATGGAAGCTACTACGGCGGTTACTATGGTGGTTATTACGGCAGTTATTATGGGGATTACTACGGCCGTGAGGAAGAGAAGGGGACAAAAGGAGCAAAATGAGACCACGGCGAAATGTATTTCAGTTGTTGTTTTTGGCGGAGGCTGTTGTGCTCATTGCAGTGATTCTGTTTGGAATCGTACAGATGCAAAAGCCCAGGGTGAAGACAAAGCCTGCGCCTGTCTCCCAGGAGGAGGACCTGTATGCAGTGGAGGGGGACTCCCAGGGGAATCTGCTGGCAGGAGAAAGACCAACCCAGGCGGACTCTGCCATGTCAGAGACAATGGGAGAGGAGCCGAAGGGCGGGGAGCAGGCGCAAAAAGAATTACAGCCAGCTGTTTTTTCAGAAGCAGTCAATGCCAAACTGGAATCCATGACGTTAGAAGAGAAGGCTGCCCAGATGTTTCTCATCACTCCGGAAGCCCTGACCCACAATGATTCCGTAGAGGTTGCGGGAGAAGGGACCAAAAATGCTATCAATACCTACCCGGTAGGCGGGATAGTGTATTCCTCACTGAATTTCCAGGACAAGGAGCAGACACAGGAGCTGTTGTCCGGTGTGCAGCAATACAGCAATGAACGTATCGGACTTCCCTTGTTTCTTGCCGTCGAGGAGGCTGGCGGAAATGAATTTTCACCATTGGCTGCGGCAAATGGGTATGAAATCCAACGTTCCCCCGCGGAGATTGGAGCAGAAGGTCATCCGGAGGAAGCAGCCCAGGCGGCAGATGGAATTGCCGCTTATTTGGCAGAGGAAGGGTTCAACCTGAACCTGGCTCCATTGGCAGACCTTGCAGCCGGTGCGGATAACGCACACGACGGTAAGTGTTATGGGGCAGACGCAGCGACCGTTTCTATGATGGCAGCAGAAAGTGTGAATGCATTTCACGCCAAGGGAATCCGCACTGCAGTCGGTTTATTTCCTGGGAAGGGAAACGGCAGCAATCAGTCAAAAGAATGGACAGAATGGGAGAACAGTGATGTTCTGCCATTTCAGTCAGCCATCAATGCCGGGACAGAATGTATCCGGGTAGGAAATGTGGTCTGCCAGGCATTGACAAGATCCCCGGATGCCTTATGTTCGCTGTCAAAGGATGCAGCATGTTATCTGAGAAATGAGATGGGATATACCGGAATCCTGATGACAGATTCTCTGTCGGAAGAAATAATAACCGGGAAATATTCTGCCGGAGAAGCGGCTGTGGCAGCCGTGAAAGCAGGGATGAACCTGCTGTATTGTCCGGCAGATTTTGAAACGGCGTATCAGGCAGTACTGGATGCGGTGAACCGGGGAGAGATTTCTATGGAGGAGATTGACCAGGCGGCGGGGTATATTTTGATGGGGAAAATGTAGATTTTGGGATTGAGTTTGAGATAGAAATCATAGAGCGGGCAGATGTGGGGAACAGTGGAAGATGAGAAAAAGAGTTCAAGAGACAGAGCAGACAAAAAATCAAATACCACTTATGATTTTACTTGCAGTACTTGGGGCTGTTCTTATCGTTGTGATTGTGATTGGCTTCCGCCATAATCATGCTTCCGCGGGCAGTGAGGCCTCATCGATTCCAGCAGGGGAAGCAACCCCGGAAAAATGGCAGGAGGGCACCATCAGTCATGGCGGAAAGTACTACAAGTATAACAACAGCCTGCGTACATATCTGCTGATGGGGATTGACAGGGACGGTCCCGCCGTAGAGGCTGAGGACAGCATCAGCGGGGGACAGTCAGACGCCATGTTCCTGATCGTGGCTGATTCAGAAAATGAGAGTGTTTCTGTGATTTCAATTAACAGAAATACCATGACAAAAATAGAAACTTTGGACAAGTCCGGGACAAAGAAAGGACAGATCACAGCACAGCTCTGTGTGCAGCACGGCTACGGTGACGGAAGACATTACAGCTGTGAGCGGACTGTGGATGCGGTATCCAACCTGTTCTACGGCCTTCCTATCAGCGGCTATCTGTCCATCAACATGGATGCAATGCCGATTTTGAATGATGCGGTAGGCGGGGTTGAGGTGGCCGTGCTGCAGGATGTGGAGGACCCGGCCCGCGGGGTATCCCTGAAAAAAGGGGAGACAAAAACTTTAAGTGGGATTGAGGCTTATTCTTATCTGAGAAAAAGGGATATCAATGAGTTTGACAGTGCCACTGACCGTCTCCACAGGCAGGAGCAGTATATTTCAGAATATATGAAAAAGCTGAAAACAGCCGTGGCGGGAAGCGCTTCAAAAGCGGCTGAGATTTATGACTCCGTCTCGGAATATCTGGTGACAGATGTGGATTTTGCAAATGTGATCTCAGAGCTTGTAGCTTATGATTTCGTTGGGGATCAGATGTATACGGTCCCGGGAGAGACAAAAATGGGAGAAATCTACGAGGAGTATTATGTGGATGAGGACGCCCTTTATAATCTGATCATCCGGATGTTTTATGAGGAAGTTGTGGAACCGTGATAAATATAGAACAATAAATCGGGAAGGTCTGAATCTGGGAAAGCAGGCGGATATTTCAGGAGGATATCCCTTGAATAATAGCAGACAGCTTCATGGCTCAGACAAATGAATTGGTATTAGGCGGGACACTCTAATATAGTGCCTCACTTAATATATAGAACCACATGTAATGATCAAAGAAAGGAGGAATGTGGACATGAAAAGAAAACTTGCAGGTCTTCTTACAGCACTGATGGTTTTGGCGATGGGGACGACTGCATTTGCAGCAGGCTCAGCAAATACCGGAAGCAATTCCGGGACATCAACCACACCATCCCAGGGACCAGCGATTGGCAATGCAACCAATACGACAATCACAACGGTTTCAGATGCTGTAAAAGACGCGGCAGAAAGAGTTGCACAAGTTGTCAGCCCGAACGCAGAGGTTAAGGCAGTTGTTGATGTGACCTATGACGGAGTTATCCCGGCAGGAGGTGTACAGATCAGCTTCAGCCTTGCAGGCGTACAGGCAGGCGACAATTACGTGCTGCTCCATCAGCTGCCGGACGGGAGATGGGAGAAGATTACTCCGGATTCTGTTGAGAACGGCGTGATCAAAGCAACTTTCACTTCCCTGTCACCAGTAGCGTTTGTAAAGATCTCATCAGCACAGAATGGCGGGAATCCAAATACAAACGGAACAACCAACGGCACTTCTACTAAGCCAAACGGTACTACAAGCACAAGCACAGCAGCAGCAAACACAGCTGCCGCTTCACCAAAGACTGGCGCCGCACTTCCGGTATTACCAGTCCTGGCAATGATCTGTGCAGCAGGTATCGTTGTCTGCGGAAGAAAAGTTAAATTTAACGATTGATCAGGGTGTATGCCGTTTAAACGGTATATCCAGGTTAAGAAAAAGTTGTTGCTTACTGCAAAGTAAGTAATAACAAAAAAGTAACACCGTAACATGTGGTCGGAGGAATCGGGGGCCTTATTTAGAGGTCCCTGGCTCCTTAAAATATATGTTTTGGACGTAAAACGTCTGTTTGTACCAAATACGTCAGGTGCAGGATGAACTTTGCATATAGGAATTTGGCATATAGAACATGACGGAGAGGAACTATGGACAAGAAGAGAAAGATGGCAGAAACAAGACAAGAGGAAAGAAATTCAACAAAAAAAGATTCAATAAAATCAAAACAGGCGAATGCGGCGTCAAACGGAGCAGAGCCGATAAAATCGAAAAAAAAGCAGAGCAAGCTATTATATATAATCCTGTTGGTGTTCTTTGCAGTTGTACTTGCAGTTGTATCCGTGATCATGCTGCGTGACAGGCATGTAGAGAAAACCGCGGAAGAGATATATGAGGATTTAGGTACCAAGGGAGACAGCCAAGGTGATTCGGAACCTTCCTATATAGAAAGCGAAGATTCTGAGCTATCCGCATTAGGGATTAAGATACCGGACAAACAACTGGACTGGGAGCTGATGAAGGAAACCAACGAGGATATTTACGCCTGGATTTACATTCCAGGAACCAATGTGGATTATCCGATTGTCCAGCATCCGGAGGACAACGAGTATTACTTAAATCATAACCTGGATGGAAGCGACGGGTATCCAGGATGCATTTTCACAGAGAACTACAATACGAAAGATTTCAAGGATAAGAACACGGTTATCTATGGGCATGACATGAATGACAGGACCATGTTCGATACCCTGCATGACTATGAGGATGAGGCATTTTTCCAGGAGAACCGGTATGCATATATTTACCTGCCGGATGCGGAGGATGTGTTGGTATATGATATTTTTGCAGCGTATGAATCCAGTGCGGAGCATATCCTTTCTAGCCACAACTTTATCAATGATGTGAGATATCAGGAATATCTGGATGGAGTGTTCCAGATGCGCAGTATGGGAGCGCATTTCAGGGATGGAGTGGAGGTAGGCGTGCAGAACCATATCATTACGCTGAGTACGTGCGTGGATTTAAAGCCGGATAATCGGTATCTGGTGCAGGGCGTGTTGGTGAATGATGGGGCGTTAGGGCAGTAGCCAGATTATACCTTGCAACCCCCGCGATTTGTATCATTAAACGGTATTGATTTGAAAATATAGTGGAGTTTATATATCAGATGTGGTGGCAAATATGTAGAAATGGATAAATAACTGTAAAAATACCGCTGTAAAGAGGAAACAGGAAGAGATGAAGGTGGCATGTCTTTCCGCAAAAAACGGCAAAAGAGAGGGATACTGTAATGTACAGACGGAGAAAAAACAGGTGGCTGAAGCACTTTGATTTTATGGTGCTAGACATACTCTGCCTGGAGATTGCCTTCATAACAGCATGTATCATCCGGAATGGTTTTGGATGGCCTTTTGATGACGATTCCTATGCAAAACTGGGAATTATTATCTTGTTGCTGCATGTCTGCGTCGTATTTTTTCTCGACAGTTATAAAAACATTGTAAAACGGGGGCATCTGATTGAGATAAAATCGGTCATAAAGCATAATACGGCAGTATTGCTCTGCATATTTGTATACTTGTTTGTCACGAAACAGACTGCGGTCTATTCGCGTATTATCATTTCTTTGATGTGGGGAATCGGATGCGGTGTTATGGTTGTAGCAAGGCTCGGATGGAAACGTATTGTCCGAATGCAGATTCGAAAGGGGAAAAGACGTAGAACAGTTTTAGTGATATCTGATTCGCAGAATATTGAGACCATTTTAGAAACGCTTCAAAGTCAGCATTATGAAAATTTTATTATCTCCGGAGCCATGGTTTCTGATGTAAATATGACAGGACAGGTTATAAAGTCAGTACCAGTTGTAGCATCAAAAGATACGGTGCTTAGATATGTAAAGGAGAATGTGATAGATGAAGTGTTTCTATCGTCTCAAAGAGATGAACCCTATGCAGAAAAGTTGATTAACCATTTCATTAATATGGGGGTTACTGTACATATTCAATTGTTTCCATTTACAAACAATATGGAGAACCGGGTGATAGAACGATTTGGCAGTTATACAGTACTCTCAATGGGCACAAAGTTCGCCAGTGACTGGCAGCTGTTGGTAAAAAGAGTGATGGATATAGCAGGGGCACTGATTGGGCTTGTATTAACAGGTATCATATTTGTGATTTTTGCTCCAATCATTTACAGGCAGTCTCCGGGACCTATCTTTTTTACACAGGAGCGGGTAGGAAGAAACGGAAGGACATTTAAGCTGTATAAGTTTCGCTCTATGTATCCGGATGCAGAGGCGAGAAAACAAGAACTGATGGAACAAAATAAGATGAATGGGCTGATGTTCAAGATGGATGATGACCCTCGGATTATTCCGGTTGGAAGATTTATGAGAAGAGCAAGTCTGGATGAATTTCCACAGTTTTGGAATGTGCTGAGGGGCGATATGAGCTTAGTGGGGACAAGACCACCGACAATAGATGAATATGAACAGTATGAACTTCATCATAAGATGCGATTGGCGGCGAAACCTGGAATTACTGGGATGTGGCAGGTGAGCGGGAGGAGTAATATAGTGGATTTTGAGGAGATTGTAGCGTTGGATGCAAAGTATATTAGTGAGTGGGATTTGGGAATGGACATGAAGATTTTATGGAGGACACTGAAGGTGTTGGCAGAAAGAGAAGGGGCCGTGTAGAGAAATGATTATTATAAAAACGCCGTTCAGGATGTCATTTTTTGGAGGCGGGACAGACATGGAGAGCTTTTTTAAAGAATATGGAGGAGCTGTTCTCTCAACGACATTTGATAAATATTGCTATGTGAATGTGAGGCATCTTCCAAGGTTCTTTGATTACAGTACGGAATTGTCCTATTCAAAAACGGAGCGTGTCACTTCAATAGAAGATATACAGCATCCGGCAATCCGCAATGCAATGAAATTTTTAGATATGCATGAAATCCGCCTTACATACGAAGCTGATCTTCCGGCTAGATCAGGATTAGGAACGTCAAGTTCATTTGTTGTGGGAATGTTGAATGCGTTTTATGCATTGAAAGGAAAGTATGCAGATAAAAAGAAACTGGCAGATGAGGCTATCTATCTTGAAAGGGTATTATGCCGGGAAGCTGGAGGCTGGCAGGATCAGATTGCTACATCTTTTGGTGGATTCAACCGTATCAATTTTACAGCAGATGGGTATGAAGTTCTTCCGGTAATTATTAGTCCAAAGAGAAAAAAAGAATTAAACAAGAATTTGTTAATGTTTTTTACAGGATTTACTCGTTTTTCATCGGACATTCAGAAAGAGAATTCTGTGGGATATATAGAAAAAATTATGCAGCTCAAAAAGATGTTGTGTCTGGTTGATGAAGCAGAGGCGGTTCTTGTTGATAAGGCGAGAGATTTAGATGATTTCGGGAGATTGTTGGATCAAACATGGAAGTTAAAAAGACAAACGGGAGTAGCTATTACTACAGACAAGATAGATGCTATCTATGAAAAGGGTATAGAAGCCGGAGCGCTTGGTGGAAAACTTCTTGGAGCAGGCGGAGGCGGATTTCTGGTTTTTTATGTTCAGCCCGAAAAGCAGGAAGCAGTAAAAGCAGCCATGAAGAATCTGCTTTATGTACCATTTCAGTTCGAAGATGGTGGAACAAGAGTAATCCATTATAGTCCTGAAATATATGAAACAAGAGACAGCAATCAGTGAAAGCTGTAAAAAAGGATGATTTTGAATATATTATAGTAGTCGGATGATTTAAAGGATCTGCAGGCAGAAAGGTATGAAGGGCGGAATTGGTAAGTGAGGATTGTAGAGGATCAAATTCAGAAATATGTAAATCAATTAATTGAAAGATATCCGGTATTAGATTCCTGTAAAGATGACATTATAAAAGCCTACTTCATCCTTGAGGAATGCTATGCAAATGATCACAAACTGCTCATAGCAGGAAACGGCGGCTCAGCAGCGGACGCTGAACATATTGCCGGAGAGTTAATGAAAAGATTCAGGATTCCGAGACCTGTACCTATAGAATTTGCTGAGAGACTGAGGTCTGTTGATCCTGTTCGGGGCGAGGAGCTTGCTCGTGATTTGGAGTGTGGACTCATGGCGATTCCGCTTGTGGAGCATGAAACTTTAACCACTGCGTATATAAATGATGTTGATGGTCTGGGCATTTTCGCGCAGCAGTTATATGGATTCGGAAGACCGGGAGATGTGTTCTTAGGGATTTCCACCTCAGGTAGCAGCAGGAATGTAATATTAGCTACAGTTGTGGCACGTACACTTGGAATAAAAGTTATCGGACTCACAGGGGCAATAGGCGGGGAACTGGCTACGGTAGCGGATGTAGCTGTAAAGGTTCCAGAAACAGAAACCTTTATGGTTCAGGAACTGCATCTTCCAGTTTACCACTGTTTATGCCTGATGTTAGAATACAGGTTTTTTGGAGAAAAATAGGAGTTATTTATGCTATGAAAAAACAACCGCTTCTTAATACATATGTAAATAACATGGATATGGATGAAGCTATTTCAGCGATTGAACAAATGATTGATTCCGGAAAAAGATTCTATACGGTAGCTGTCAATGTGGATGTAGTTGTAAAACTCGAAGAGGACAAGTATCTAAAACAAATTGCTGATGAGGCAGATTTGACATTTGTTGATGGAAAACCACTGATTTGGATTTCTCATTGGCAGAAGCGTCCTGTGAAAGCTAAAATCTCTGGTTCTGATCTGGTACCGATTCTTTGCAGGCGGGCCGAGGAAAAAGGCTATAGCATCTTCATTCTTGGAGGTGCGGATGGTATTGCTGAAAAGGCAAAGTTAAATCTGGAAAAAAAGCATCATGGTATAAAGATTGTTGGTACATATGCACCTCCGTTTGGATTTGAAAAGGATGAAGCGGAGTTAGGGAAAATAAACAGTATGATTTCAGCAGCCCATCCAGACATTTTGATAGTTTGTTTCGGCTGTCCAAAGCAGGAAAAGTGGATTTATGAGAATTACCATAAATATGATGCCAGAGTATCTGTCTGTGCCGGTGCAACAGTTGATTTTCTGGCCGGAAATGTAAAGCGTGCTCCTAAATGGATGTCAGACCATGGTCTGGAGTGGTTATGGAGGTGTGCGCAGGATCCGGGAAGATTACTTAAGAGATACCTTGTCGAAGATGTGGCGATAGTTGGCTTAGTGAGGAAATATAAATGATAAATCAAATAAGAAAGTGTACGAATGCAATCCGCGAAGGCAGATTCATAGAACTTGGAAGAAACTATTTGGCTGCAAAGTTGGTTACAGAAAAATATAGGGTGATAAAAAATATGAATTATACTTTGAGTGATAGGGGGAGGGCAAAGATCTCCTCTATGGATTTTGTACGCACTGGTTCTTTAGAGCTGATGGCTCATGAAATTAATCAAAAAGGATTATCGGGATGCGTAGCAGAAGTCGGTGTATATAAGGGGGATTTTGCAAAATATATTAATGAGGTGTTTCCAGATAGAAAATTCTATCTTTTTGATACGTTTGAAGGATTTTATGAAAATGATATACAAAGTGATGTAAACGCGGGATATTCTACGGGAAAGCAAGATTTTTCTAATACAAGTGTAAATGAGGTGCTTGGTAAGATGGCTCATCGAGGAAATTGTATTATTAGACAAGGATGGTTTCCAGAGACTGCAATAGGACTTGAAAGTGAAAAGTTTGTATTTGTCAGTTTAGATGCAGATTTATTTGAGCCAATTTATAAAGGACTACAATTTTTTTACCCTCGCCTGCAAACGGGAGGAGTGATTTTTGTGCATGACTTTAATAATCGCGAATATCAAGGAAGTGCAGCAGCAGTTAGGAAATTTTCAGAAGAGCAGAGGATTCCTTATTTCTGTTTGACAGACGAGTGTGGTTCAGCGGTGCTATTAAAGTAGTAGTCTGATTTAATACAATTTTGGGACTATTGGAAGTATAGAAAGGTTTGAGTATATGGAGCTGCAAAATCAAAATGTATTATTCTTTGCGAGAACAATGAAATGTGGAGGAACGGAAAATGTCATCTTGCAGCTGTGTGAGATTTTCAGACCACTGTTTAATAAGATTATTGTATGTTCATGTGGTGGAGTTAATGAAAAGAAATTACAGGAGATGGAAATTAAACACTTTATGATTCCGGATATAAAGGATAAATCACCCAATACTGTCCTCACTGTTACCAAACTACTAAAGAAGATGGTACGAGATGAACATATAACTGTCATTCATACACATCATCGTATGGCGGCATTCTATGTAAGATTAACTGGTCTTTATAAATGTTGCATGTTCTTAAATACGAGTCATAATACATTTTCAAACAAGCGATTCCTTACTCGATTTGCTTATAAAAAAGCGAATCTCATAGCCTGTGGTGAGATGGTGAAGAAGAATTTGGTTGATGTGTATAGATTAGGAAATGTTACTGTCATTCACAATACTGTGAAGCCTTTCGGGGGTGAGATAGTAGTTGATGAACAGCTAAAAAAAGCGAAAAAAGACGGAAAGTTCTTGATAGGTAACATAGGTCGGATTTCTGAGCAGAAGGGAATGGAGTACTTCATCCTGGCGATACCGGCTGTTATTGAAAGACATCCTGAAACGCTGTTTATTATTATTGGCTCTGGTGAGGATGAGCAGAAGTTGAGACGCATGAGTGTTGGATTACCAGTGATATTTTTAGGATATAGGGCAGATATACAGAACTTGATATCTCAGCTTGATTTTATTGTTTTATCATCTCTTTGGGAAGGCTTTCCTCTTACGCCGATTGAAGCATTTTCTGTTCGGAAGACAGTTGTTGCTACTGGTGTTGATGGAACACTTGAGATTGTGAGAGATGGCGAGAATGGGCTTCTGATAAAGCCAAGAAATATTATAGAATTAGTGGAGCGGATATGTTGGATGATTGAACATCCGGAGGAGAAAGAGAGAATGGAGAAATCTGCAAAGCGGACGTTTGAAAATGAATTCTCTTTTGAAATATTTGCACAATCCTATAAAAAATATTATGAGGGAGTTTGAATGAAAATACTGCTGATACATAACACATGTGCTGAATACAGAGTTAAATGGTTTCAAAGAATAGCTGAAATAGCAGATACCGTTTTTTTGTTTACGAGTGATTTCGTTTATGCTGACAAGTATGGTTTTAGCAGTAAAAAACAAATCGACATAAATGCAACTTTTCTTTCAAAGGGAGTTAAAGGATATAAAGAGTTAGTTAATATTGTCAAGAGTATTGCAGATTATGACTTTATCATGTTGCCAACCGTAGATTCATTTAGAGAATTTTTGATTGCAAATATTATCAATCATAAATGCAAGAAACTTAATATTAAGTCGGGATACTTCTGGGAAAAATGGGAAGCTCCGATTGAAATCCAACCTGTTACAAGAGTGATAAAGAATAGAATTCTTTGTGCGTCGGCTGCCACAATATTTAGAAATGTAGATATTGTTTTTGCAGGAGGAAGTAAAAGCAGAGAGTATTTCCTTCAACATGGAGTAACTGATGGACACATTACTATTCTGCCTGATTGTAGTGAAGTTCCAGATTGTATTTATGTTGATATCAGACAACGGCATAATATACCAAAGGAAAAGAAGCTGATTCTTTACTTTGGACGTCTTATGGATCAAAAAGGGTTGGATATCTTAATAAAAGCAGTGAAAGCCTTAGATGACAGTTACTTTCTTTTAGTAATCGGAGATGGTGATTTCAGGGAATACTGTGAAAAGCTTGCAGGTGGAATAAATAACATTCTTTTCGTAGGTGCTGTAGAACCTCAGAACAGAAAAAATTACTTTGAACAGTGTGACCTGTTCGTTTTTCCTGGGACATTCAGAGGAGGAAGAGTCGATGTCTGGGGACTCACATTAAATGAGGCAGTAGAGGCCCGAAAACCTGTTATTTCTACAGATGCCGTGGGAAGCGCATATGATTTGATTGATGATGGAGAAAATGGTTATCGAATAGCTCCAGAGAATGTAGAAGTACTTAAGGAAGCAATTATAAAGGCCTTTCAATTGGATAAGGAGAAAATCAAACGATGCAACAGTAAGAAAATGGAGAAATATAATTTTTATAATATGGCCAATGTTCTGGTAGAACGTATTTTTGAACTTATAGAATAACATAACCCTATAGCCTAATGAGGGTATATATTGAAGAATTGAAAGAAGAGCAGCAAAAAGGCGGGTAGCAAGGATGAAAATATCAGCATTAATGACTACATATAATGACGGTGGGAGATTACTACGAGAGAGCATAGAATCAGTATTGAATCAAACAAGAAAATGCGATGAGTTTGTGATTGTGAATGATGGCTCAATTGATAATACAGGAAATATCATCAAGGAATATGCTGAAGCGAATCCTAATATTATTTTCATAAACAGGAAAGAGAATAAAGGGAGAGTTTATTCTCTTAATGAAGGGCTAGCTGCATGTACAGGTAATCTTGTATTCATTAATGATGCTGACGATTTTTCCAGAAATGATAGATTTGAGAAAACAATAAAGTTCTATGAGAAAATTAAACCGCAAGAGAAAGTTGGAGCTATTGGAGCTAAAGGCTATCTAAATGATGGGGAGAAAAAAAGAAAATATTTTCGCTTTTTGACTGCCTTTAACAGACCAATATCAAAATTTCAGATTTACTATAATATGCCGTTTATACATAGTTCTTGTGCCTATATAAGATTTGCATTAAACGAGATAGGCGGTTTTCCGACGGAGGTTACATCATGTATTGATTATTTAGCTATAACAAAGCTAGGGGCAAAATATAATGTATATGGAATCAATGAGTATCTGGTAGTAAGAAATATTGATGGAAGAAATTTCTTCGCACAAAAGAAAAATCAAGCAGTGTATGAAAGAAACCTGGGGATTATAGAGAAGTGGAAGTCAGAAAATTATCCTTATGCTGATTATTATTCAAAAGGTAAAAAGGTCATAAAATACATTAAAAGTATACTTCCTGTCTAATACTCCTATGGACGTAGGTATTGAACATTTAGATAGAAACTAATAGATAATGACTGACCGGGGAATGAATAAAATATTATGCTAATATATACATTGCTGATTTTGATTTCTATTGCATGGTTTCATGCTTTTGAAAAAAACAATAAAGATAGAAAACTTCATGTAGTTTCGTTGCATAAACAAAAATTGAAACTGAACAGAAAGTCATGGTTCTTTTGGGGCGCTGTAGGTTTAGCAGCTATACTGATTATAATACGATATGATGTTGGTACGGATCAGATTCAATACGTGAATATACGTATTCCTCAAATACTTAGTACAGGATCCAATACAGGTATCCCTATTGGATATGTCTGTTTAATCAAGATTTTAGGTGCGGTTTTCTCGGATAATTATGTTTTATATGGAATAACTACAGTCATTGAAGTAATACTTTTTTACATGGCTTTTGTAGAGTTATCGGCTAAACCATCACTGACAATAGCGCTCTTTTTCTTTTTCGGAATATTCAATACATCATTAAATATTTCAAGGCAGATGTTAGCGGCATCAGTTGCTTTCTATGGGGTGAGATTTATCAGAACAAATAAAATATATTTTTTTGTCTGTATAATAATTGCGACATCAATACATACTACTGCAATTATCTACTTGCCATTTATTGTATTGCAGAAGATTAATTTTAAAAGAAATTTTAAGCCGTTGATAATACTCGGAATTATTTTTGTATTTCAGGCACCAATAATCAAAGTATTAGAAACAATCAGTAGAGCTATCCCTTTATTTGGGGACTATTCATCCTACTTTTATGGATCATTTTTTGCAAAATCTTTTAGTTGGTCAATCTTGTTTGTGACAGCAGCACCAATATTTATATTTTTATTGTTTGATGAAGGATTCAAAAAAAGAAATCATTTGAAGAAGAATAAGAAATATTCCGTAAAAAATGTTGACGGCGAAACGTCGCTTATGTTTAATATTGCATGGCTTTCTTGCGTTCCAGGTGTTTTAAATCTTGTAATTCCAAACGCTGATCGCTTTGTGTTTATGCTATTACCTGCTTCTTGTGTTTATGCAGGACAGCTATATGAAGTTTTAAGTAAAAAGAATAAGCAGGTATTTACGGCAATTATGGTAATCATCGGTATGGTTTTCTTTTCCTACTATTTCTTATATTTAAACTGTGGGGAAACATTGCCTTATAAAACGTGGTTATTTTAGAGGAAAGAAATGAAAAGTATAGCAATCTTACATAGTCAACTGCATTTAAATGCATTCCATGCTTATTATCTATTCATGCAAAAGGAAGGCAATAGCTTGAATGGTGTCTTGGTAATTCGAAGGTCTGGAAATGAAGAATATCTTATTGATAGAAAAGATTGTCTTTTTGCACAAGACTTTGTTCTTGAAAATCGGATAGATATTTGCAAGAGTGGAATAAATAAGCTTTTAGATATTTTTCAAGACATTTTTTATTCTAGGTTGGTATTCGCATCACAGAAAAAATCTGGTGAGACATTACTGTATATTATTCCTGATAATACAAGAATAAATTTTAAAGACCTTTATCAAAGAAAAAGAACGATGAATGCATCACAGGTTCATGTAATATTTCTGGAAGAAGGAATTGGAAGTTATATAAGGGATTTAAACAGGTGGAAGGAAAGAGGGATTGAGTCATCGGGCGCTTTTAAGAAAAAAATTCATGTTTTAAGATCCAACTTTTCGGACTGGATTCGTTCAGGGAATGTAAAAAGACAGTTGATAAAGAAAGGTAATATTCAGTATTTTAAATTATTTTATTCACTTGATGGTAAGCTGTTTCCCAATAAGGAAATATGTAAATATTTTTCGGAAGCTTTTTATTATAAATCGTTGATTTTGGATAAACAGATCAATTATAAAGATACCGTAATTATAAACAGTCAACCTTTCATGGAAGAGATTCGATGTAATGAGGACATTGAGTGTTATAAGGAGATACAATCAATCTGCAAACAATATGGGTATAAATTAATTGTAAAGCCGCATCCACGAGAAAAGTATTTCCAACGTTATATTGAAGCAGGGCTTGAAGTAGATTGTACAAATGGTGATATTTCTCAAGAAATCCTTCTGGCAAAATCAGGAATAAACAAACCACGGGCAATTGCAGGATTTTTTAGTACAACCTTAATCACTGCAAAATTGTTTTTCAATATTCCGACAATTTGTCTTGGCAGACTTGTGAGTGTCGAAAAAATGAAAGGGTACAAAACAGATATAGAAAATTTTATCTTTACGTTTGCTGCTTCAATAGAAATACCAGAAAATTATAAGCAATTTAAAGAATTTATCAAAAAAAATTTGGAAAGAGAGGATGAATCATGACTGCTTACAACAAGCCATTCGTGATTGCTGAAGTCGGATGCAATCATATGGGACAAATGGAGATTGCAAAAGATTTTATCGAAACAGCTGCACATTTTTGCAAAGTAAAGATAAAATTTTCTATATCTGTTTTGTAC
>CANOBT010000116.1 GCA_947564305.1 uncultured Lachnospiraceae bacterium
ATGGGAAATAGCCTATAGTGAAAATAAAGAAAAGCTAAGCGGGAAAAAATTGGTGGTTTTTAGCCGATTTTTTCCCGATTTTTTATTGCTGATTTATGGAATATAATGTAGTTATCAGGGCAGTAACCGCGGATTGCTCTAATAAATAAAATAGGAGGATGAACGCAAAACACGCAGGTGCACATTTTCTATATTCTATTTTGCGGATAATCTCAAAGAAGAGACAGCAGGTTGGTTAATAAAGAAAATCCTATGGGTGCGTGAAATGCGTTGCGCATGGTAAATGAAAAAAATATTGATAGGAAATCAGGAATATGCTGTTAAAAGGCTTACCCGAATAGTAGTAGCTCCCTTTGGGTCGGCACTTGTAAAACACAAAGAAAAAGTGTTGTACAGAAATGGTTTTGCCATAGTATGGCAAACTGACCGCATATGTGAGTTCTATACAAGCGGACGAAAAGATGGAAGCCAGCTTTCCTTATTTCATTATGACTTTGACGATGGGAGGGCGGAGATACTGTTTCCGGAAGAAAGCAATCTACAGGAGTGGGAAAAATTGTTCATCTATCTGTTTGATGAGCATGGCGCATTTCTTCTGTACACTTGTAAGAAGCTGGAAAGGTATGTAGTACCACGTTGCCGGTTGGTTAGCGAGTCAGGAATAACAAGCCTGAGAGAGGAGATGCTGAATACGCTGGGAATGATTGACGACAGGCTGCCTGATCGGATACTGGATATGGAAAGGCTCCGGAACAATGAAGACGAGAATGGGTTTTTATTGGAGGCGGTATATGAGAGATGAGCGGAAACCGGAAGATTTTATAGGGAAATCGGTCAGAAGCGGTGAAGAAAGAAGCGCAATGCCAAATACATTTGTTTCCGAAGATTCAGCCATTGAAGACGGCGGTTTTCCTGGAGATTTGCAGATACCGTCCCTTGCACCTCGGAAAAAAGAAAAGAGGTGCATAAAAAATCCCATTGTGTCAAATGAAAGCGGTTCTCCACAGCAGAATATGGAAGAACAAGTATCTGTAAAGAATGAAAAAGCTGTAGATTCCCGAGAAGCGAAAGAGAGCGAAGAAAACATCGCAGCTAAGAAGATGGGAGCGTCTGAGATAGCAGAAATACTGATGTCGGAGCATCGTTTTTGCAGTGATGGCAGTCAGCTGTATTTGTATGACATACAGGATGGCTATTGGAAAATGCTCCAGGAATCAGAAGCCAATCGGGAAATCAGAAAGCTTATTCCAGAGAATGTCCGGCCATATGTGAACAAAATTGTGCTTCGGGAGATATACGAATGGATTCGGATTGACGCTAGCCCGTCGAGCGGAGATGAAGACAGGCGCAAGGATTATATAAATTTCAGAGATTGCGCTGTCAACTGGCAAACAGGAAAAGTCTGTAAAGCGCGTGAAAAATTATATTTTACATATGCATTAAAGGTGGAGTATGTAAAAGGTAATCCAATGCCAAAAGGTGCATATCATGATTTTTTAAAAGATAGTAACGATACTCTGACGGCCTGCTTTAAAGGTAAAGACCATTTTCAATTTAAAAATGAGTGTTTGATGGTCTTTGCCTGTAACAGCTTCCCTTCCATTCAGGCAATAGAAGAGTTTGACGTTTTTAGAGCGCATAATCATTTTCCCCTTTACCAATGTAAAGCCGCGCAGCCAGTGGATCAATGGCTTGGAGAACCTTTTATTGGAAGATTCAGGCGAGATTATCAAAGATGCAATGAAGGGCTTGCGGGAGATGGAGGAGGACGGCTTTGTTTTTAATGAGTCCGTAGCCATGCGGCTCGCTAAGGAAGAATTCATTGGTCAATATAATAGTTTTTCCTTATTTGCGTTGCGTTTTATTGAAGCTGACGCAGGAAGTGTTGTAACAAGTGAAGAGATACAAAGACGATATAGAAACTTCTGCCAGAATGAGGATTGTCCGGTATTGGAGTATACAGTATGGTCAAAGTATTTGAAAAAGGTGTTTCACTGCACCCCTATGACAAAAGAG
This sequence comes from uncultured Lachnospiraceae bacterium, assembly GCA_947564305.1. Next base: position 2,017 of record CANOBT010000116.1, read on the forward strand.
ATAGAAGACGGTTTGAACAAACGCCGGGTCAGGGCGTACCGCGGTATCTGTTTAAAGAAATGCTCTGAAAGGTAATTTGCGGGTAATGACATGACTGCTCTGTAAAGCGGGTACTGCAATATAGAGTTATATCGCAACCAATACAAGCAGTTTAAGACTTAGTACCATGAGAATATGCTTGTCAGATGTTGTCTGGCAAGCGGCAAAGGAGGGAACAACAATGCTTCTGAGTACAAAGGATTTACAGGCGAAGCTGAAAATCAGCAGGGACAGGGCTTATGCGTTAATGCGTGCATCGGCATTCCCGTCCATAAAACTTGGAGGGAGATATTATGTCGCTGAGAATGAAGTGGAGGATTGGCTGAAACGCTATGCGTACAAATCGTTTCAGCTGTAAATCTCAAAGCTGCAGACTGCCGGAGTCTACCGATTCCGGCAGAACATTTTTGAGGAGGAAATAAAATGAGCGAAAAGCGAAATGCAAAAGGCGAGGGAGCATTTAAGATAAATCCCGATGGGACGGTGACACACAGGAAATCGGTTGGTTACAAAGCAAACGGTCAGCGCAAGGTATTTACGGTGACGGCGAATACAAAAGCTGCCTGTCTTAAAGAAATGAAGAAAAAAGAGGATGCGTGGAAGAGGCAGAGTAAGGTAGGGAGCTTCTGTACAAGCCTAACGGTTACAGAATTATGTGACCGGCATCTATGCTATCAGGCCAATCAGGGGGAATTGAAACCCAAGTCCATCGACAGGCGGGAGTGTACCATTGAGAAGCATATCGCCCTGTATCCGTTGGGAAGGATACAGCTACAGGCAGTTAAGGTCTCTGACGTTGACAGCCACATAAGCACTCTGATGCAGGAGAGAAAATTATCCGTTTCTTCCATGGAGAAGGTGATAGATGTCCTGAATGCGGCGTATAATTGGGCGATAACAAGGGGGGAGTTGGAGTTTAACCCTGTAGCGCCAATCAAATCCACGCTTACCAAGCGGTTACAGAAGATAAAGCAAAAATCCGCGAACGAGGCTGATGTATCAGTCCTTTCCATAGAGGAAGAAAAGCTTTTCATTCAAGAGGCAATGGCTATTAACGAAAAGAATGGCAAGTACAAATATCCGGCAGGAATTTATGGACTGCTGTTGCTCTATACCGGTATGCGTTGCGGGGAAATGTTGGCCCTTCGTTGGAGGGATGTGGATCTGGAGCAGGGAATCTTAACGATTGAGAAAAGCCGTTCTGTAGCTAAAAACAGAGCAGGAGGGGAAGAAAGCAACAAATATGTCCTTGTAGAGGGGAGTACCAAAAACGAAAAGGCGAGAAAGCTTGCCTTGACTGCAGAGGCTCTGAAAGTCTTGAAAATCATATGGCTTATGCAAAGTGACCATGATGCCGATAGTTTGATTGTACGGACCAGGACGGGTAAGGGGAACACTGCAACCAACCTGGAGCACCGCATGGCAACAATATTCCGTAACGCTGGATTAAGCGATTTGAGTCACGGACTGCACATTTTCAGGAGGACCTTTGCGACTCGGCAATATGAGAAGGGAGTGCGGACGAAGGAAATAGCTGCTTATATCGGCGATTTGGAATCCACTACAGAGAAATATTATATTGCTGTGCGGAAAAAGCGTGTGGTAGAGGGTAAGGTGCAGCAGATTGTGGAATTGCCGGAGGCGATTCAAACAGAAGAAAAGGGAAGTAAACTGTAGGATAGTTTTTCGGCATAGCTTAAATAATTGCTGCCTGCAAATATCCGAATTTGTAGGCAGCAATTATTCTTGATTCGTTTATTGCAGGTCATGCGGAAAGGCTATGCAGGCTTGATACAGAGAGAGGAGAGCGATAATATGTGGAGTAAAACAAAACAGATATTAATAGAACGGATGGCAGACAGTCTTAAAAATGTGTCAGGTACAATTTTGAAGTATATACGACAAATAAATGTCATTGGTGGAGTGAGACATCGGTTATATATGTGGATGGCGAACGCTGGTTTTCAACAAAGTTCTACTATTATCTTCTTAAAGAAGCGGAATGTCTTCACGAAAATGTAGACAGAAGTCTTCCGTATCATGAATATTAGGAGGCCCATATTAAGGCAGGTTCTGTTGCTTGTGCCTATGCATCGAAATATGGTTTTATGGATGTAGATAGCACAATGCTATATATCCACAAGTACCTGAATGTCTATGGTGCTAGGGAGTGTCTGGATAGTGGGAATTATATTTTAAAATTGTTGGCAGTGTTTGACAGAAGGATTGGGAAACGAACGGTAAAAAGCCGGCAGACAATATTTCTAATGAGCCGGAGTGGTTTCGGAAATTTATCCTTCTTCGTGCAGAAAGCGAGGGGGTTCATTGCCGGACAGAACTGGATAGTAAAACAACGCGGAATGACCGAACGGAGGCTTCTTTAGGAGACAAAACTTCTGACATAATTTGATAAGGAATTGTCCGTAAAATGTATTTTTACTGTTTTGCTGTAAATTTTATAAAATTTTAGATAGACAGGTGGCAAAAGAGAATGAAAAATGATATACTGAAAGGGTACAGAAGGGAGATTTTATGAAAGAAACTAAAATACAATGGCATTCGGCTTTTGTGTCTGCTATGAATCTGGATCTTGGACCGGACAGAGATGATTTAATATTTGAGAAAGAATACAATCTGAACACAAAACCTCTGGAGATTGACCTGCTGGTCATTAAAAAAGCGGGTTTCGTCCAAATTGCCAGCGAAATAGGAAAGCTCTTTAAAGGGCATAATATCATGGAGTATAAATCTCCGGAAGACCATTTGGATATAGATACCTTTTATAAAACGCTGGCGTATGCCTGTCTCTATAAATCTTATGGAAAGACGGTAGATGCTGTAAAGGCAGAGGATATTACGATATCCATTCTCCGGGAGGCAAAACCGATAGAACTTTTCCGCTATCTTGAAGGGCATGGATGTAAGGTGACGAAAGTTTACGGAGGAGTCTACTATGTTGAGGGAAAGACTTGGTTTCCCACACAGATCGTCGTGACAGGCGAACTGAACCAAGAGGCGCATATCTGGCTGAAAGGTTTGTCCGGAAACCTGGAAAAGAGCGATATACAGAAGATGATGGATGAAAGGAAACATATGACAGAAAAAGCCGATAGGGAGCTGGCAGATTCTGTTTTGGAAGTAAGTATTAGCGCAAATAGGAAAATAGTCGAAGAGTTGATAGGAGATGAGAGTATGTATGAAGCGTTGATGGAAATTATGGAGCCGAGAATAAAGCAGAGAGAAGATGCTATTATGAAAAAAGGCATCCAGGATACGGTAGATACCTTGAGGGACTTTGGCCATAAGGATGCAGAAATTAAAACTGCAATTATAAAACGATACAACTTGTCTTTAGAAGAAGCGGAGGATTATATCCAAAACAAATAATTTTTATAAAGATAGCCCTGAAATCTTAAGTAATGTATCTTGAGATTTCAGGAGCATTTTAATTTGCATTAAGAATGGAATAAGACATGGGAGCGTTAAGGGGGGAAGGGACTATGAAGTGTTTTTGGGCATATTCGAATCATCCGCATAATGTTAAGAATGATGTGATGGATGCTATAAATCAAATCAATAATAGTGGGATTATTTCGATTAAACCATGGGAAACAATGGATATTGAGGGGAATTTTATTATTGATGAAATATTAAAAGAAATTAACGCTTGCGATGTCTTTGTATGTGAACTATCTAATTTGAATAATAATGTTTTGTATGAACTAGGATATGCTATTGCAAAGAAGAAAAAAATAAGAATTTTTATTAATCAAAACCTGAAAAGCGTGAAAGAAGAGTTTAAAAGTTTCAGCCTGCTAACATCGATTGGATATGTAGATTACGTTAATAGTAGTCAAATGCTTAATTCCTTGTATAAATTAGGAAATGATAATGAAATGGACATTTTAAGCAGTATAATATCGGGGATATCTGTAAGTAACTACAGTAACTTGTTATATATGAAGAGCTTTCAAGATACAAGTTCGTCAATATCGCTCACAAGGGCAATAGATGAGTTGAAACTTAAGTTAGTAGTAGACGATCCCAAAGAAGTTTCTGCACAAACTTTGGATTGGTATGTTACAAATTTGATTGCTTGTAATGGATATGTGGCCCATTTACAATCTACAAAATATAATGATGTCAAAGTTCATAATGCAAAAGTATCATTGATATCAGGAATTGCATTAGGGTTGAATATTCCTATGCTTATGTTAGTAGAGGAGCCATTTGAAGCACCGACTGACTATAAGGATATAATTAAGACATATACTGTAAAAAATGAATGTATTAAGCATTTTGAAAATTGGTATAGAGAGTATAATGATGAAATAACAGCAGAAGATAAGTTTCAACAGCATACCCAACAAGAAATAAGAGCGCTTTCTGGCTTGCAAAATATTAATTTAGGAGAAAATTTGGCAGAAAATGAGGCAGACAGGTTATTAGATTATTTTGTAGAAACGAGCAGTTTTCAAGAGGCTTTGAATAGTAATCTATCTATATTTATCGGAAGGAAAGGTACAGGAAAAACAGCTAATCTTTATAGTTTGGCAGAAGCTTATAATGGGAAAAATAGTCACGTTTGCGTTGTTAAGCCAATAGGTTATGAAATAGAAGGAGTTTTAGATACATTAGTAAAATTGACAAATGCCGAACGGGGATATATGATTGAAAGTATTTGGAAATATCTTATCTATACAGAGCTTTTGAAGAGTATATACAGTGACATTAAACAATATCCGTCACATTGGGAATTTGATAATGCGGAGAAGGATGTAATTGAATTTGTTGAAAATAACAAAACTATCATTCTGCCCGAATTTTCTATTCGACTTGAAAGCATAATGGAAAACCTTTCAGGTGTAAAAAGTAATCAAAATGGCAGTAAGCAAGAATATCAATTGAAAGTTAGTGAACTTTTGCACAATAATATTATTAATAAATTAAGGAGTATAATTGGTAGCTACTGTTCAAAAAAAGAAAAAATAGTCATTCTTATAGATAATTTGGACAAAGCATGGCAAGCGGGTGCCAATTTGAAAATGTTGAGTAATTTCCTTTTTGGTCTTTTGGATGTTGGGAATTCGGTTATAAGAGATTTTGCAAAAGAAAGCAATTGGAAAAAGCCTGTAAATTTATCCTTAATAATATTTTTGAGAGAAGATATATTTGCATTAATGGAACAATATTTTCCCGAAAGAGATAAGCTTCAAATAAGCAGAATATCTTGGGATGACAAAGAAATATTGTTACGAGTAATAGAAGAAAGAATAAGAGGAGATGATAATATAGATGTATGGGCAAAATATTTTTGTAAAACGGTGAACCAAGAGGACGTTAAAGATTTTATTACATCCAATATAATACCACGCCCTAGAGATATAATTACTTTGGCAAAGAAAGCTTTGGGAAATGCTGTTAGCCGGAAACATACTTTAATAGAAGAAAAAGATTTAACAGATGCCTTGACAGAATATTCTAAATTTGCTTTGGACACTTTGATAACAGAGCTCACGCCTATACACTCTGAAATTAGAAACTTTTTTTATGAATTGTCTGGCGAGGACGAAATAATAAAACGTTCTGATTTAGAGACAGCAATGAAGAATGTCGGGATTGTTAACGTGAATGGAGACTACTTAATAGAGATGCTTTGTAAAATGTCTTTCTTGGGACAAGAAGTAAAACAAGACATCTTTGAGTTTTCTTATAATGAAGACCAATTTAGAAAATATGATGCTATTGCCAGAAAAAATATATCAAGAAATAATATTACAGATTGCAGATATAAAATACATAAGGCATTTCATGTTGAATTAATGATAGAAACTTAGGGGAGAAAAACCAATAGGTCAATCCATAGGTCAATTTCCCTTAATCCAATCCTGAAACCCTTGATTTTCCCGGCCAAACCGCCCCTGAAATGACGGACTCTGACTCCGTCATTTCAAGGTTCGAATCCTTGTAGCCCTGCGAAGCAGGGGTTGCCCTGCTAGAGAGACCTCCGGAGAGAAATCTTTGGAGGTTTTTTCATGCCTGGAAAACGTGATGTTTACTGGGGTTGCGGATGGTAATTCATGAAATGCTTCAATATGCCGGGAAATTTTTGTTTTTGTTGTATTTTGGGGTGTCCTAGATTATAATTTAATAAGAAGCTGTAGCGGAACTGGAGGAACTGCAAAAAACTTCTGAAATAATGAACAAAGGCATGAAATGCTTGATGGAGCAAATGGGGATTATTGAGGCTGAACGGTTCATTTCTGTCATTATCCGCGAGAAGTTTGACTATACAAAATGGCAAAGGGATTATTTTGACGCAAAAACACCAGCGGAAATTAGAGAGGAAGCGTCTCGATTTGAAAAGGAACATCCATGGCGTAAGGGAGTATTGGATTGTGGACCCTATGAAGCAGGATTTCATTCCGCTTTTAAGAAAGAGGTGCTGCGCCGATTGATTTGACGCAAGAGGAAAAATAACGTTGAGTGATATTGAAGAGTAGGAGGGAATATATGAGTACGGCAGAATTGACAGCAAAAATCGAATCTTTATCATTGGAAGACTATAACATGATTATGATGCTGGTGGAACGACTGACAGCGAAACCGTCTGATATTTTAAAAAGAGCCAGAGGAAAATATGTTCGGACAAATCCCATGTCAATGGAAGAAATTGATGATGAAATCCAGCAATATAGGAGAGAAAAGCAATCATGAGGATGGTGATTGATACAAATATAATTGTGTCGGCATTGCTGTCTCCAAATGGCGCGGCTTTTCAGGTTAGATGAAAAGGACAGGGAATTCTTTGATGTTGCAAAATGCTGCAGGGCGAGGCTGCTGACGGGAAATATTAAGCATTATCCGGTTGATGAGCTGGTCACAGCTTTGGAAGAACTTGGGCTTTCCAAAGACCAGTAGATTATTTTATCTGTAGGACGGCTTGGAACTCCTTGGTTCTTCGGGCCAAAACGCCCCAAAAACAACGGACTTAAGATTCTGCTATTTCAAGGTTTGAATATTTGTAGCCCTGTTAAAAACAGGGCTTGCCCTGCTGATGAACCTCCAGAGAGAAATCTTTGGAGGTTTTTTGGTACGGTTTTCATATGAATTTTTTTAGTGCTGACTGTTCTATGAAGTCAATCAAATCAGCTTTCTTAATTCTATAGCTGCCAGCAATCATGATTGCCGGTATGTATCCATCGGAAATTAGCTTCAGGATTGTATTTTTTCCAACGGACAGTAGGTTTGGTTTATTATGGTTCATATAAGTGTTCATCCGATGGGAATAAATCTTCTATAAAAATTTTGATTCATGTCTTGAGATGGACATATAGTGTCATGCCTGAAGTATATAATGCCCTCAGATGTCAATAAAGGAAAATGAGAGAAGCCTCTATTCTGTAGGGTCGCTGCAGGGGAGATTGCTCAAGTGACGGCATTGTTAAAACCGGAAAACCTTTGCGCAGTTGGGGCAGAAGGAAACGCTATTTTGTAGTAATGGTTTCCAGGAAAGCGACAAGGGCTTTCCGTTGGGCCGGGGTCAGGTGGAAAATCTGCTTTAACAGCGGATCCTCCCCAAAGGCCCCGTCCGTTTCGGTATCGAAGAATTCTTTTAGGGAAATGCCCAGGGTATCGCACAGGCAGGAGATGATTTCAACGGTAGGGTTTTTCTTTCCCAGTTCTACATCCCGCAGATAGCTCTGGGAGACCCCTGATAATGTGGCGAGCTTGTTGACACTATAACCTTTTGCCTCCCTGAAAAAGGAGATTCGTTTCCCTGTATCCATTGCGATATCCTTTCTATGATTTTATAGTCATAGGATAGCAAAACAGAAAAAATAATGTTACATTTATAAATATTGAATAATATCTCTATAAATGTTATAATTTAATGAAAAGCCCCACATATCTTTTCGTAGCTGAGGAGCATAATGACATTGCTTCATAAGGATGGTAAGTTTTTTGGAGAAGGCGGTAGAGATGAGCGATTTTAAAAGAGATAAAGCCAGAAGGGTTCTTGAAATCTATACAAAGCTCCTTAATGGAAAGCTGATCCATAAACAGGAGGAAGCGCTTAAATATGGCATAGATGAGAAGAGCATCCAGAGGGACATCGGTGATATCCGCAGATTTTTGGAGACTGATGTGGGGTATACCGGATACCCGGATACAGTGATATATGACCGGGCAGCGAAAGGCTACAGAATGGAGCAGGGGAGCAGGCTGAAGCTTTCCAACAGCGAGATACTGGCGCTCTGCAAGATTCTTCTGGACAGCAGGGCGTTCCCCAAGGCCGAGATGTCCGATTTGCTGGGCAGGCTGGTTTCCTGCTGCACGCCCCATGACAGCCAGAAACTGGTGAGGGAGCATATCGGCAATGAAATGCTTCATTATATCGAACTACAGCACAGAACCCCATTTCTGGATACGATGTGGGAAATTGCCCAGGCCATTCGAAACAGCCGGTACATAGAGATTGAATATGGGAAAATAAAAGACAGGGAAATAGTGAAACGGAAAGTTCAGCCAGTGGCAATTCTCTTTTCAGAATACTATTTTTACCTTACGGCATTTATAGAGGATGAAGAAATCAGGAAAGGGTTCGAAGTCATGGACGATGTTTTTCCCACTATCTACCGCATTGACAGAATCAAAAAGCTGAAAGTGTCGGAGGAGCATTTCTGTATCCCGTACAGCAGCCGGTTTGAGGAAGGGGAATTCCGTAAAAGGGTTCAGTTCATGTACGGCGGAAGATTGCAGAGATTAAGGTTCAAGTATCGGGGACAGAATGTGGAGGCCATACTGGACAGGCTGCCCACCGCAAAGATACTGGACGAGGAAGACGGTGTGTATACCATATCGGCGGAGGTGTTCGGAAAGGGGATTGATATGTGGCTGCGGAGCCAGGGGAACAGCATTACAGAAATAGTAAAAAAATAAACTTCAGCGGAGGATGTGTGATGAAACATTTTTTGTTGCGGAATTTCTGGTGGATTAACTATATTACAAAGTTCGTGTTTCTGCTGTTTGCGGTGGCTGTCGTATGCATGCTGTCTGAAAATACCGCTGGATATCGTTATGGCGAAGCTTTTGGGGTCAGGTGATAAATAGCATTGTGCTTTAGAGGGAGGACAGAAGAAATGATGCAGATTGATGTAAGGCATTGTAGGAAGTGCGCGTTTTGTAAGTATTGGTATGACCCCACGAATTCGGCTATCTCCCCCAAATACCCCCAGAGAGGCATCTGGGAATATGACCATAGGGCAAAGAAGAAATGCTTAAAGACGAACATGGAGAAGACGGCCGCTTCCTTTTGCAGCAAATACGAACCGAAGCTAGGGCAGACATAATGTATTGGCAGGAAAGGGAGGGGAAAGTATGGGGGATTTAAACGGCTATTGCAGGTCCAGATACTATTTTGAACACAGTGTGCTTCCGGATTTGTTTTATGGGGGTGATACAGGAGAGAAAATAGTCGGCGGTTTGCTGAAAGAAGGTGACTCTTTCCTCTGGAATGTAATGTCCGGCTGGTGCAGAGAGGCGGAGACTGGGATAGGGGATACAAAAGAGCAGTACAAGGTGTCCATTTGCAAACAGAATAAAGAGTATTCCATGATTCGCATCGATATGCCAAAGCCCCAGAGGGAACTATTGTGCTACCAGGTCTATCTGGTCTTCAGCAGCGACCTCCGGCATAGAAGATATTTTACCGTGGAGAGAGGCGCTTCTGCGGAAGTAAGATTTTTATGTTCATGGAAGCCTGGAGAGGCTGGCGGACACTGTAATTATGGACGATGCAGCGCTGACAAGTCTGAAACGGAAAATAGGATTGTCGAAATCTTTGCGAATGGGAAAGGCAAGCCTTTTTGGAGACGGCGTAAAATCTGGTGGTGTGCATTTGTAGCCGTTTTCATAGGTGCGGCAGCTGCCTTGTACGCAGGGAGAAAGGTGCGGAGGGAAAGGAATTGAGCGCTTATAGAGGAATCCAGTGGGTAAGGGAGGGGATACTGCCATATCCGAGGCATGGCTCATGTGTGCATTATGAACCTGCCGTTTTCCGGAAAGGAAAAAGGGGCGATAGCGGAAATGGGGAAATCGTTAAACCGGCCCAGTCTTATCTCATAAAGAGTGGGACAGGTAGGAGTGTTTCCTGGCACTGTGCAGCCTGCGGAATGGCCATAAATGACAGGCATAGGAAGAAGCTCCAGCAGATTGTGGAGTATCTGAATCAGGGAGGAGATGATGGCAAGAAACTCGCAGCTATGTTCTCTGGGGTGGAGATAGGGGAACTTGTACAATGCTCTCCCAGGGAAATGCGGCTGACATGCGGCGCGGGGTGTCCGGATGGCTTTGTGCCGCCGAAGAACAGATGTCTGAGACCGAAAGTCCCAAGGAGGTACCTGTGAAGATTTATAAAAAACAATACAAGGAGAAAACGACATGAAAAAGGAGCAAAGAACAATTGAAGAGAGGTTGGAGGCGATTAAGAATTTCTATAATAAGTTGGATAATGTACTAGGCATGCTGCCGGATGTAATTCCAGACGAGATGATAGAGCGGGTAAAGAAAGCGATTTTTAACGACGCGGACTTGAAACGCATTATGGATGGGATAGAGAGTAACAGACCGCCCAGATTTATGCTGGTCGGAAGGACAGGAGTGGGTAAAAGCAGCCTGATAAATGCCATATGTGGATTGTATGTGGCGAAAGTAAGCGATGTCGAAATAGGAACCAGAGGCATTGAGAAGTATTCCTGTATGGACGGCGACAGGGTATTGATGGAGGTTTTAGACAGCAGAGGAATCGGCGAGCCTGTTGCACTGAAAAAGGAAGATTCGGAATCTGAAGAAACTGTGTTGGAGTCCGCAGAGGAAGTATTAAAAGAAGAAATGTTGAATTTTATGCCGGATGCAATTCTGTTCGTATCAAGATGCAAAAGGGATGGGATAATTAAGGAGGATATGGATTATGTAAAGAATCTGCGAAGGGAGTACTGGAAAAAGGTAGGGGTGGAAGTACCGGTCATTGTTGTGTTGAACCAGGCAGATGCGGTAGCGCCTCTTCAAAAAGAGATATTGGGTGAATACAGCAAACAGAAATTAGCGAATATTCAAGGAATAGCAGAGCTGATGGAACGGGCCTGCGCAGAAAAGAAATTTAACGTCTCGGCTATTATTCCGATTTCGTCATGGATTGATTGGGGATGCTCAAATGAGGAAATAGAAAATATGACGCCGTCAGAGTTCAAAGACATGACGATGGAGACGGATGCAAGATGGAATATAGAAAAACTGTTGAACTGTTTGGAAGAGAATATGGATATTGACGCAAGCATGGGACTCATGATGGCAGCGGGACTAAACAAAGCCGTTGAGCGGGTAGCCATGAAGTTTGTGAAAGTTTTTGCCGGAATTGCGTCTGCGGTTGCGGCTTTACCCATCCCATTTGGAGATATTGCGGTATTGACAATTCTTCAGGCAGTTTTAGTGGTCATAGTAGGGTATCTTGCAGGTGAGGATATTAGTATCGAAAGCGCAAAAAAGTTTTTGACGAGCCTGTTTGGTGTAGGTTTAGGCGCAAATGCTTTCAAGCTTACTGCAAGACAGTTATCAAAGCTCATTCCAGGTGTGGGGAGCCTGATCAATGCAGGAGTGGCGTACAGCGGCACTTATTCCATAGGAAAGATGGCGGTGCAATATTACATTTATGGGACTCCTATGGGGAAATTACAAAAATCATTTAAGGAAAGTACTAAGAAAATCAATCAGACGGTTCCCGGCTGAGATGTTTCATGTTGAAAGTTAAGTGAATTATGTATCCTTTGGGGATAGATTTGATTACTTTTTTGGAGGCATGGATATGCTGGGAGCGATAATAGGAGATGTCGTAGGCTCGCCCTACGAATTTCTCAATATACATTCAAAAAGGGAGATAAAGCCATTTGAAGATACCGTCCGGGGAAAGTGCCGGTTCACCGATGATTCCGTCCTCTGCATGGCAGTGGCCAGTGCATTGATTCAGCCCCAAGGAGAGCAGGATGATACGGCATTGGGGGATGCGGTCGCGACAAAACTGCAGGAATATCCCAGGATATACCCAGGTAAAAGATATGGCGGGGGGTTCCTTAAGTGGGCCGAGCAGGGGGACATTCGCGCGGTCAGAAAGGCGAAATCCAATGGGGGCGCAATGCGGGCGACCCCCATCGGATGGCTGTATTCTTCTCTGCCGGAAACCCTCAGAGTAGCTAAAATCGCAACGGAGAGGACCCATAATTCCAGGGAGGCCATAGAAAGCGCCCAGATGATTGCCGCTTCCGTATTCCTGGCCAGAAGAGTGAAAGACAAAGAAGTCATCAGGGGATATGGCGAGCAAAAATTTGGCTATACTATATTGAGGGGCAGAAGCGGATATGAGCAGCTGCGCGAAGAAAGTCGGAGATACCGAAAAGAAAGGCTTAGGAAGCTTGAGCTGAAGCGTCTCGTGAACTGCGGTGCAAAGCAGTCTGTGGAGGCTGCATTATTTGCTTTCCTGAATACGGAAGATTATGAGGACTGTATCAGGACGGCCATAGCCGTGGGAGGGGACAGCGATACTATCGCCTGCATGGCTGGGGGAATCGCTGAAGCGTTTTATGGCGGCGTCCCGGTAGAATGGAAGTATAAAGCCGGAGGGATACTGGCGGAATGGGGGTGCAGGCCGGAGGACCTGGATATGGTAATGAATTTTGGGAGATATGCCGCACCTATAACAGATGATGATTTTCCTTTTTAGTGGAAGAACCCAATTGTGTTTATAAAAGATACTATAAGGAACGGAAGAGGTGAGGGGATTCACAATGGATATATTTCTGGCAAGATGCTTTTTATGGATAATTTTCGGTCTGAAACTGCTGTTTCTGCTGATAGGAGTGGCATGTATTTGTGCGCTTGTGGAGAGCATTTTTAAGAAGAAGTTATATCTGCTTTATATTCTTTTGGAGATAGCAGCGTTTGTTTTGGGGTTCAGGGCAGCGGCTTCCGCAATTGATGAAGTGGAAGATGCCATTAACCCTTGCTTGGCTCTGGTTGGTGTGGTTTTTGATATTGCCGTGATTTCTCTCATATTAACACATCTATTTGGGAAGCAAGACTCTACAGACAATAACCTTTCTAATCAAAAGCAAGGCTCTGATGGATATAGTGAAAATGGGAATTTAACCGATAGCGAGAAATAATGAGGAGATGATTGATATGGTCAAAGCAAAAAGAAATACAAGAGGATGGAAAATAGGCATTGCTGTGGGAATGGCTCTATTGGCAGCAGTGACGGCTATAAGTATTTTTGTGGTAAAAAGAAGAGAGTGCCAAATATAACCGCACATCAATGAAAGATGTTTTGGTATTCTATTGAGGAATCAAGATAAATGGCAGTAAATTTTGACGGAGACCATTAATCTGTATGGTCACCTTTTTTAGTCCCCACGGAACCCACACATTCTACAAATATCGCAGTCCCACAAATCTGCCGTCCCACCTGCCCGCAAATCCCCCAAATTCACTTACATATTATCCTGCTGTAACCCCCAAAATGTCCTGACCCCTAATCTCCCCACCAGTGGCCTGGACCGACAGAAAGAAGGAGGACCCTAAAATGAGCAGATTTCTGAAAGTACTGAAAGCAGTAGGAATTGAACATCAGCCGAGACTAGCCGTATGCGCTGATGCATGCAGTGGCTTTTCCGTCCATCAAGCTTGGCGGAAGGTATTATGTCGAAGACAGGAAACTGAGGTCATGGCTGGACAGTTATGCGCATAAATCATTTGCGCTGTAGCGGAAAAAGCAGTTTCTGCCAAAATGACAGGTTTTGGCAGAAACCATTTTGGAGGAAGCATGAAGTATGGAGAAGAGACGAAATGCAAAAGGAGAGGGCTCCTTTAAGGAGAACCCGGATGGGACGGTCACGCACAGGAAGTGTGTAGGCTACCTGCCGAATGGGAACCGGAAAGTGCTTACGGTGACGGCAAGCAGCAGGGCCATGTGCATCAAGGAGATGAGGAAGAAAGAGGCCGAGTGGAGCCGGGTATGCGGCCTCCACACCATCGGGCCGGGATTTACGGTAACCGGGCTATGCGAGGCGCATCTGCGGTATCAGGCAGAGAATGGGGAACTGAAGCCGAAGTCCATTGACAGGAGGGAATGCACCATCGAGAGGCACATCACGCCTTACCCTATCGGCAGGATGCAGATTCAGGCCATAAGGGTAGCGGATGTTGACGACCATGTCAGCGGCCTGATTAGAGATGGGAGGCTGTCTGCCTCTTCCATCGAAAAGGTGATGGATGTCCTGAATGCGGCATTTAAGTGGGCCATAGCCAGAGGCGAGCTGGACTTGAACCCCGTAGCGCCCATCAAGCCCACGCTTGTCAAACGGCTGCAGAAGATGAAGCAGAGGACTGCCAATGAAGCGGATGTGTCGGTGCTTTCCGAGTTTGAGGAAAGAGCATTCGTACAGGAAGCCCTGTCACGCGACTCGAAGTCCGGGGAATACAGGTATGCGGCGGGCCTTTATGGGCTGCTGCTCCTCTATACGGGCATGCGATGTGGGGAGATGCCGGCTCTTCGGTGGAGCGATGTGGATTTCGAGCATGGACTGCTGACCATTGAGAAGAGCCGCTCCATGGCGAAGAACAGGGCAGGGGCAGTTAGCGATAAAAAATATGTCATCGTAGAGGGAACCACGAAAAATGAGAAAGCGCGGAAAATCAGCCTGACGAAAGAGGCCCTGGATGTATTGAGGCTGCTGAGGACCCTGGACGACGATGCACAGGAGTCAGATTTAATCGTCAGGACGAGGACAGGGCAAGGGAACACGGCCACCAATCTGGAGCATCGGATGGCTGCCATATTCCGTAATGCGGGCCTGCAAGGACTGAAAGGGGGCTTCCATATCTTCCGGAGAACCTTTGCCACCAGGATGTATGAGAGCGGCGCGCGTACCAAAGAGATTGCAGCGTACATAGGAGACCTGGAGTCCACGACTGAAAAGTATTACATCGCCATGAGGAAGAAGTGGATTGTGGACGGCAGCGTGCAGCAGATTGTGGAACTGCCGGGGAGCTATTACCATGGGAAGAGCGGCCCTG
>CANOBT010000117.1 GCA_947564305.1 uncultured Lachnospiraceae bacterium
GCCTCCGCCTGTTTGATCACGTCTTTCCCCTTTGCGTTTTAATCCTGCCGCTTCCAAAGCATCTTCATATGCCAAATGCGAATCTCTCTGCCCATCCCACTCCTGATTAAGCGATAAATCCGCAAACGCTGCCAACACTTCCGGCACAGAATTTAATTTCCTTTTTGGTCTTGTCACCCACCAATAATTAAGCATATCTTTACCTCATTTTCTAATCATCGCATCCGGTATACGCGTCTACACTTTCATATGGTATTCCGGCAAAAGTCTTTAATATCGCCTCAAAAATAACCCTTGCCCCTTTAGAAGGAACCGCCATACCTATCTGCTTTCTAACTGATTCTTTAGCGCCTTCAAAAACATAGTCATCTGGAAATGTCTGAAGTCTTGCCCTTTCTCGGTTTGTCAATGCCCTCGGTTCAGCATAATGGTAAATATGTGTCCCTCCGCCGCCGGAACCCGTCACCGTGTACGCTGGTTTGTCAGGATCTAACCTTTTATATATCTGGCTGATTTTTGCCCCTCTGACATTCAACTTTAATCTCTCTGGAAGTTCTGCTGAAAACGCATTCTGTCCCGGCTTAATATAGTTCAACCGTTCTACCACCTGCGCTGACTGCTTTGTCAGCTCATTATTTGCCGCATCAACAGGAATAGGCGGATTTTCAATCGCCGTTCTGCAGGTCACATCAATATCCTTATACGGTGCAGGACTTGGTATTTTAAATTCATAAGGCAAATCTTTCCGTATACCCACAATAATCATGCGGTGCCTTGCCTGCGGTACCCCGTATTCTTCAAATTTATATAAATTCGGGTATATTTTATATCCCGCCTTAATCAAATCTTTCTTTATTTTTTCAAAGGCTTTTCCTTCATTCGCACTCTTTAAACCGCCGACATTTTCAGCAAGAAACCATAAGGGCTGATATTTCTTCAATACCTTTACCCCATATGTATACAGCGGTCCGAAAGTTCCATTAAAACCTTTCTGCTCACCTACAACAGAGAAATCATTGCATGGAAATCCAAACGCCAGTGCATCAATGTCACCTAAAGGTTCTATATCTAATTTTCTCACATCGCCGCAGATAACGCTTTCTTCATCATCAGGGCATATATTTCTCCGATATGTATTACAGGTATCTAAATCATAATCATTTGCCCATTTATGGACTATCCTGTATTCCGGATTATCTATTTGGGCAGTTATGGCAGCAAGCGCAAGTCCTCCCGGTCCGCAAAATAATTCCCCAAGCCTGAACTCTTTCACATCTTCTGCATTCATTATATTTTATCTCCATTTTCTAATATAAACTCTCTGTTAAAAGAAACACCTAAAACATCCGCCACCTTTTCAATCTCCGGTATCGAAAAACTGCCTCTCTTCATTTTGGAGTTAAAACTCTGTGGGGATTTTCCCAAACGTCTTGCCAATTCTGCCTCGCTTACATTACATCTAACACATAATACTTTTATTTGTTCTGAAATAGTCATAATATTCCGTTTCCTCCACGCATATTATAAAACTTTTTTTTGATAATGTCAAAATAATCTTTTAGCTTATCATATGGTATATGAAATGTAATACAGTGTTTAATTTTAATAAAATAAAGCGCTTGCTGATTTTATCAAAGCAAACGCCCATTGCTAATTTCAAATGTCTATTTTATCAAATGTAAAATATGCAATACAAAAAGTTAAATGCAAACTACAATCATAAATAACATATTATTTTTCCGCTATCAGATTCTGCTAATTTGCTATATTATTTGTCAGGCTGATTTGATTTACTTCTGATATCAACTTTATGCCATCATTAAATCCCTGTCTATAAGCAGTTGCACCATATGCGGCACCACTGGCATTAGCCGCAGAAATAGCTTTGTCTACCACTTTATTCTGCTCCCGACTAAATCCTGCTTTCTCTAATTCATTGATAGCTTCATCAACTTCTTTTTGTGCAGATTTATACAGTTCATTATCATTTAATGCTTTTTCCAGACCTTTATGTATTCTTTCTTCCATAAGTACATCTAATAAATTATCATCTCTTGTTGCCATATTACACTCCCTTTCCTATTAATTGGTTATACTGAAATTATAATATGCCGTCATTATGCCGTCAATATATTTTTAGCCGTCATTTCGACGGTATAATAATGTCATATTGGAGGTATAATCACGATGACTGATACAGCTAAATTTACATTAAGAACAGATGCCGAATTGCTTAAAAAGTTCCGCTACATTGCAGATTATAATGCACGTTCTGCTAACCGTGAATTGGAAGTTTTAATAAAAAGGCACATTGCCGAATTTGAAAAAGAACACGGAAAAATAACCTTTAACTGAAATTTCTCATGACATATTGTAAAAGTGGAGCAGTTGCCTACTCCACCTTTATCAGCAGTATACTATCTCCTTTAAAACGATTTCCTCAGCTGCATTTCTAATATTATTCATTCTCCTTACCCAAAGCATCTGTTCTTGTGCCTTTAACTGCTCCGTCACTCCTTCTCGCTCTGCCATCTGTTCCACAAGCAAATCAAATCTCGTTTCCGCCTGTGCCTGTATCATAAGCAGATGTTTCTTTAATTCGCCCGATAACAACAGTCCTGAATAAATGCCTCGTCTATGGTTCTCCAAGTATGATTTCCGCATCAACCCAAACTTTCTCAACTCTCCCTCCGGCTCTGGATCAGGAATTAAGTTCGGTATCAGATAATCTCCACATTTTTCATAAGTTATATTCATTGCTTGTTCCTCACTTTCCTTAAAAATTACATTTCCTGTTGCCACTGCTTATTCTTTTTTACTATATCCTGTTGGTTGTTCTTTCTTTGCTGGTTATGCTCCATAGCATCTGATTTCGCATCCTCCAGCCTCTGCTTCATGGTCTTTGGCGCAAGCGATTTTACAAATTCCACAAACGCCTCCTCAAGTCCTCTTGCTGCTACAAACCGCTTTAATTTTTCGACTTGGTTGGTAAGCGCAGCTATCTTCTGCTCCAAATTCGATATTTTCTTCTCATACTTCTCCAAGAGATGATTTCTCGATACCGCCTTACTGAAAGCATCCAGCATTTTATTCCAGTCACTTTTCTTTACTTTGACATATTCCTCACTGCCGAAAAGATTTGTCACTGGAACAGCAACGCTTTTCATTTTTTTGTTTCTGCCGCCACTTCCTTTGAAATCATTTTAAATGTTTCCGCCCTTAAATCACTCGGATACGATCTCCGCGATCACCTTTGCCACCGTGGCCACCTTCTCCGAAATACTGATCAGGCTCTCTGAGATGCTGACCAGGTTCTCGCTGCAGATACCCACATCCTTTGCGATCTTTGCAATGTTTACCTTTGACATGCTTTGCCTCCTTCCTCAACTTCGCGGATGTCTACCGATTCCACCGTTTGCCCCGGCGATAAGAGATACACCTGCGTGAAATCTCCGAACAGGAACCGAAGTAGCCTTGCCGGAAGCTTCACGTCAGCGCCCCTCAGCACGTTCGCCTTGCGCCCGTTAGGATCTGAGACGTTGATAACAATCTTGTGTTTAATTGCCATGGTTCTTCACCTCCCTTTCTTCAGGAAGTCGTCTTCCTTACATGTCACAGGCAACGAAAAGGGGAGGATTTTTACCCTCCCCCGAAAAACTTTTTAGAAATTTTTCCTGATGCAGTCGATGGCCTTGTCGTAATGAACTTTTGCCACCTTGATGCTGACGCCCATGATCTTCGCCGCCTCTGTGATCGTGCGTTCTTCAAGACCGATCAGTTCATACGCCTGCCTTTGACGGTCCGTCATCTTATTCGCTGCAATCTCCCGAAGCTTCAGCACCTCATCCGGAACATCCATATCCGCAAAAGGATCATAGCTTGCACCGGACAGTACACTGCTTTTGCTGACATCACCGTCTTCGCACTGATCGAACTCATAGTTTAAGGAAAGGTTCCAGTCCATCGGATACTTCTCACCCGGATGCGCCTCTTCCCACTCCTTCTTCGTCGCCTTCTGCTCCGCCGTCAGCTTCGGATGACCGTTCTTTACATTATTGGTAACCTCGTTGTCATCCATCCTGTGCAGATCCTGGATCATGACCTCCGTTACGCCATCCTCTCCCGGCTTGATCACGTTGTAGGTTCTCCTGTAACCTCCCTTGCCATCCGGAACATCCACCGGATAACGATACACGCCTCTCTGATCCTGTCTTGTCTTCTTGACTCTCATAATTGCCTCCTTTGCTGGCCTGGAGGCAATGAGAGCAGGGTACCCGGTACGGACTTTTGACCGAAGTACCCCAAAACCGGCTGAAAAAGAGCGCAGGAAAACAAGGGTACTTACACCCACGTTCCGTCAGCTGCCTTTATCGCAACTGCTTTCCCGTGGTATGTCGTATCCTGCCTCACTGCGCACATGTGGCCTGATATGAATTTTTATTTGAGCATCCTTTGGACACCCATCAGAACTCTCATCTATGGATGAAGGCTCTGATCCGCATCCAATCTCTCTATCTTTCTAAGCGGGTTTCTCCGGCAATTTTCCGGTATATTTCCCTTGTAAATACTCTAACTTCTGTGCTATGATATATTCAAATCTTGAATAGATATATTATTTGAGAATATATTTTCAAGAAAGGAATATAAATATGTCTAATTACGATACGGATATTCTGATTGAGAATATCAATCGCTTACTTGCTGACAAAGGTATGACTCAGGCACAATTAGGTGAAATCCTCGGTATGTCTCAGCCAAATATCAGCAAAGCTCTAAACAAGAACGATAAGAAGAGCTTTACTCTTGATCAGGTCATTGGAATAGCCAAGCATTTCCATACAACTGTTGATGCCCTGATAGGCGGATCTCAGACTTCTGAAATCCGCATTACCCAACGTTCTACTGCAGCCTTCCTTGCCGAGCTTATTGCCCAACATGACGCAAAGTTCACAACTATCACAAAGACTGAAGGGACTTACACTCCCTGTTGGGATCAGCGCGATCCATATGCCGGCTGTAAATATGAAGAAAAAGAAATCTCTTATCCCGCCATCTACCTTCCCAGCTATTGGGAAGTACCTAAGTTTGATGGAACAGATGACGAAGGCGTTATGGCTGTTCAGTCTGAAGCTGAACAGTGCGGAAACGATACCCGCATGCTCCCCGTTAATGAATTTCTTTTTCATTTCAAAGAAATCTTTGAAATATATGACAATGGTGGTCTAACTCCGGAAACCTACAAATCCGTTCTTGAAGATATGCTCAACCGGCTAAGAGACCATTAACCTCCTTTCCAGTGTCCATGATAGAAAAAATCCAAGAAGCTTATTAATAACGAAAATCGGGATAAACAAAAAAGAGCCTGACAAATAGCTGATTAAAGCTACTTGTCAGGCTCGTATGTCATGTCGCATCGTGCTCTGTACGAAGTACGGTTATCCTATTTTCTTAATTCCAATCTGCTTGCCACACTTTTTACATTTGGCGTAATAGTCCGGCCTCCAGCCGGGTCTAATCTGTGACTCTTCGCATACCTCAGATTTTGTTTTTTCATCGGCATCTACAAGTCTTTTGAACCCGCAGACCAGACAAGCGATTTGCTTCTTCATGCCTGTCCCCCTCTCCGCAAGAGCATACTCAGAGACTCTCGGAAATATCTTATTCTTTTATTGCTCCACTGTTTCTCCCATCCATTGATGTATCCGAAAATATCATAATCGATAAAGAATGATGCCCAATCTTCCTTTGTAGTGTTCTTTATGAACCATTCTTGAATAGGCACTTTATCTATCGTCATATTCTTGGTCAACAAAGAAACCATCGTTAATCCCTCTAAAAAAGCCATCTGTTCCGCTTCAAACAAAAGTGATCCTTCTGGTTCCTGCAACATAAGGTCAATATACCTATCTCGAACGGTTATCATCCTGCTATGGGTGGATATTCTTGCCTTCAGTTCTGCTGAAACATAATTTATATCAGCACAAAACGTAGCCATTCTTGACTTTTGATCTGGAAACTCTGATATTCCAAGTTCTTCCATACGTTTTGCGATAGAATAAATAAAATTGATCGGGTACTTCCATTCAAGCGTAAAGGCAGCCAGCGTGTAAAAAACAATGTTTTCATCAGACTTCACCCACCGTCCGTTCATCCGAAGAATCTCATTGTCGTATTGTGCTATTATTTCTCTAAATCTTGCGTTCGGAATTTTCTTTGAATCGATAAGCCTGAGTTCCGTAAAAGCCTTCGTGAACTCATTCTCCAGAATGGTTGTCAACTCAAAGAAATTCATCTCCGTCAGCTGGTATCCATCCAGCTTTGTTTTCATATCAGACATATCCGGAGGCAATAAAGCACTTATATCTGAAAGAATGCCAACATCCGATTCTCTGGTTCGGAAGTCATATTCTCTTTTTCTATATTTCTGAACATAGGACTGAATTCTGCTATATCTCATAATCTGATCCTGCTCAGTGATCCCATACTTTTCAAAGAAATAACGCATCGAATGCTTTTCTTCCGTTTTGTCGTATGTCATCTTGATAAGATCAAACATGACCATCTCAACTACGTCACCCGGATCCAATAGCCCTGCAAAGACAAAATCACGATACTCCTGAGGGAAAACATCTGTCATGACATCTAATATGGTCATGGCTATACCGTATATTTTTGCATTTGCCATTTCAGATTCCCCCTTTCCTTAAATGTTGCCTGGCAATACACCAGGCAACATTCTCTTACTCAGTATCATTTGCATTTTTTATCCGAACCAAAGGTATCACCTTATCCTCATAGTCAAGTGTTCCCTTTTTCAAATGTAATAGTTTCTCAATCATATCCGGATAAAGGCTTATTCCATGCCTTCTAAAATCTGCCATCAATGTTTTCGCCGACAAAATATGGTTGTCAAAAAGAAGGTCTATGGCTCCTTGGAAAATGCTCTCATTTAATTCACCTGGCACATCATCTGGTTCAGATATTCTCCATCCATTTTTTGACAGTTGTCTGAACATGTACTGACACTGACTCGGCGATATTGCATCAAGCTGTTTTGCCCTGACAATCATTGCCTGAATTGATACCTTCCACTTCTTTTTCAGATGCCTGTAATAATTCAGATCTGTCGGATATTGCAATACATCACGTAAGAAGCTCTCGCGCGGTAAAAGGAATGCACTGGCAAACATATTTGCTTGTCTTTCTCGCGCTTTGAATTCATCCTTTGATAATGATTCGATATCTTCACTCCAAGGATGCAGCACAATATGCCCTAACTCATGTGCCATATCAAATCTAATACGACATTCTGAAAATTGTTTACCTAATGCTACCGCTATCAGGAAAACATCTGCATTATCAACAATGGTCCGCTGACTAAATGCGTCAATTTTATCGGCATCAGTTGGAAAACCTGTAACAAGTATTCCATTCTGCTCAAGCACATATTGGAGATCTTTAATCGGCTTATCCGACAGCCCCCAACATTCCCTTACCTTTTGCGCCGCCGCCTCCATTTCGTCTATGGCTTCCTGTGTTTCACAATCCAAGGGGTCATCATAGCCCTCAAACTCCACTTTGGGATCGTTATATACAGGAAAATCAACATAGTTCCATAACACTTCATACATCTGAGCAACGAATTCCAACTTAACGCTTTGAGCAGCCCTCCCCTTCTTCGTTGCTGTTGCCTGTGATCTGAAATAAGTCGTCTCTGTGTAGGTTTTTATATGATCTTCCTGAAAGAAATACTCCATCGGAAAGCCAAGTATTTGAGACAATGTTCTGACTTTAGTAAAATCCGGAGCATTTTTCCCATTCTCATATAAAGATATCGACTGCTTACTGATTTCGGCTTGATCCGCAAGATCTGTTAACGAAATGCCATTGTATATACGGGCATTTCTAAGCCTTTCTCCATTAAATTTTTTCTGGTCCATCTTTCTTCTCCTGTTCTTTAGATTTGATAGGAGGGCCTACGCTTCCTCCTCCATAGCTCTAAGTGCAGGTTTTACACCAGGTCTGAGTTTAAGCAGCGACGGTTTTACTTCCTGTTCTGTTTCTTCCAATTCCTCAGTCTCTTCGTACTGGCTCTCCGTTAAGGAAGCAAAATCCGGTGTTACATATTCAATCAAATCAAGCTGATCAACAACAGCAAAATCTTTATCTAAAAGCAGAAGTTCGATTTTCATTATTGCATGATGCTCAGCCGTGTATGCAACGATGTAATGCTTATAACCATCTGTCCTGCTGATACTTCCCTGCATAATCCTGTCGAAATCTTCTTCCAGCACCTCTGCATCGAAAGCATCCATCTTGAAGTCAGGACTTATGTCTCCGAGAGTCATTTGCTTCGGAGAACCTTCACAATCACTATTTTCTGCATATAATAAAGTCATAAGATAGTGAGGCTGGTTTCTATGTTTCGTGATAACTGTCTTCAAGGTCTGATGAGTGGATATTGTATACGTTATCGAATTGGCTCTATCCGCAATTATCCTGCCTTCCCACGCATATCGGTTGAAAGATATTAAATCGACATCATCTTTTACCACGTGTTGTCTGAGATTTTCATTGATGTGATCTCCGGCAGCAAAGATATTCCTGTTGTTTGTTTCGAGACGGTTATCTCGCATATCCTGAGGAACATCCTGAGTGATTGCCTTGTTAACAGCGTAAACTATTTTTCGGAGAAGCATCTGATTTACTATGATTGACTCTGATCTGCTCATTGGCAAGGTTTACCTCCATTCTAATTTTCTATCCTATATTTTACACAGAAACAGAGATTTGTCAAGTGGTTTTATTATCAAAATCGTTTTTGTCATTCAAAAACAGCAATGCTCATGACTTTGTCATTAGCCATGAGCACCGATTCAATCTATTTTTTTATCCCTATTATTGGTTACTTACTGTTTTCAAGCACCCCATAAAAACCATCACCTATATTCACAGATCTACCAACCAATGATACAACCGAAGATCTTATAGACGAATTATCAACATCTATATAAAACTGATCAAAGTCATGAACCTCTTTATTGTTCCATAAAAGAATCAGCAAAGCCCCGAATGTTATAGTTCCAATCGGCATTTCAATAATGTCTCTTATATCCTTCAGCACTTGCCAATAATCTGTTCGTTTATTTGGAAGGCTAAGAACAATAGCAAGCGGATGATTCTTGTTTTTGTCTACACCATATCGAACATTTACAACGGCAACATCGTCAAGAATAGCCCTGGAAACATCCAGCATATCAGCCCCTGTCTCTATCTCAACAACACCAAATTGCTTTTTGTTACTGTAAAAACCATCCATCCTCATATAGACATTTCCTTGTCTGGCCAAGGTCGCATGATTTCCAAGTTTTATAAGCAGATTTCGTGCAAGAATATTTTGTTCTTCTTGCGACATCCTTTTTATTTCATCGCATATCTTACCTATTATACGCTCGGACTCCTTCTGGATCATTCCAGATTTATCAGGGCTATTATTTTCTGTCAAAAATCTATTCTGTTTCTGAATACCCGCTGTATCAACAGCAAAAGTGTCTAAATCCTTTTTGTCTGCGTGTGAGACCTTTGCTTTTCCACCCTGCAAGTAGATTGCTCCTACAGGACAGCTTGCAACACAAAGGCCACAGCCGATACACTTCTTTTCATCAATTACTATTGCCTTTGCGCCGCTTTTAATAGCATTAACAGGACACAGGTATTTGCTCATATCGTGCGCTATATCGGGAAACTCTGCACACTCGATATCCTCATCACGCAAGCTCATACACTGTGGATTGATGCAATTTACGCAGCCTGATTTTATCTTCTTCCCATTTTGGAATTGGATATCTGTTTCCTTTTCCGGATTAAAGGTCAGTGAACAGATTTTGCCATTCTTATAAACTGAAATCTCCGTTTGTATATAATTAGCGTTTAATGTCCTCGACATTTACAATTCCCTCCAATCCGTAAAGTTTTTCAATATCAATTCCTTTTCCAAAAAGGATGATGTTTGCAGCAACATTTATCAATGAACCAATGTCAAAAACAGCAATGCTGTATCCATAGGTATCCTTAATATTACTAATCAGATCCGAAACCTCAGCTCGATCATTTGGCGGATAATATCCTACCGCATATGTCGCACATTTTTCATCCGTAGCATATGTTTTTCTCGACAAGAGAATAATTTTGTTTTCAAGAGCTTGCCTGATAGCCTTAATAGAAATGTGCATCTCTTCAGTAGGAGACTTGATTTCTATAGGAATACTTCTTTTCGGATCCCTTATCATGGCATCCCATCTTTCGCCATTTACTCCATCTCTGGATTTATGACAATCAACGCCGATTATTCGGAATAGCGTCTCTACAAGAGGGTAGAACTCCGTCTTTTTGTCCTTTATATGTTCTTCTACTATGATATTGGTAATCTTACGAATACTCTTTTCTTTTTTATAAAGCTCACGCACGTGTGCAGAAAATGATAAAACGTCGTCCGTGATTAGTTCCTTCTTTACATTAACCGATTTATCAATAGCCATATTCTGAGTCTTACTTGCTAAGGCTTTTGTATAGAGACTGGTAATCCGTGACAATCGTTTTTCGGTCTCCTCTGCATTGCTCTTTTCAAGAACAATGTTCATCGCGTTATTTACAACAGAGAACTCCAATGTTTGATACGGAGAAAACAGGATTTCTTTCCCATCCAAAATATCTTGCACTTCTTTTGTGTCTTTTTTTATTTCTTCCTCAACCGGCTCTAAATTAAACTTTGCTCTGGCCAGCATCATGTAAGCGCCAAGCCTGATTAGTGCCTGCCGCTGCCGATTAGAACTGCTTTCATAATCAGACAACCTTATATCTCGCATCATCTTCAAACGTTCAACCGTTTCATATCCATGCTTGGTCAATTTCATAAACCGCACACTTCTCCCGTAAACGGTTGTATTTATGCTCTCAACCCAATCGCAGTATTTCAGAACAGAAATAGGAAATCTCGTACAGTTTTGAACAGAAGTTACGGTCATGCCTCCTTTTTTATTGCTCTGCAGGGATTTTGCAAGATTCTCCAAATCATTTTGCAGCTTCTTGTAATTGCCTCTGACAGATTTGATATACTGGATCATCTTATCAAATTCTTCCGGTGAATTATCATTTACACTCATTGGTCCCAAGATCATTTCATCTCTGCAAATCATTCCATCCAATTCATTCATTGTCAGAAGAACACACGAGAAGAATCTAACCGACTCATCATAAGAAACATCCATAATCCTATTCGGATTATTCATTCCAAGAATACATTGCTCAACTATGGCTTTTTTATCTGCTCCAGGCACTACCATATGCTCACCAATGTATGTAAAACGGTAATTGGAAGATACGTCGTTCACAACAGAAATCAGGCCTAGCAATCTGTATATCTCAGCAAACATCTTTGCATTGTTATATGTCTTATCTCTGCTTCTATCTTTATTTGCCCCTAACGAAAGCGCGGCATCACCAGTAAAGCCTGATGATGCCATTAGATTTGCCTTTGCTAATACCACCGCTATATCGTCATTATCGAAATAATCCTTATCGTGTAACTCATTATAAAGCTGTTCAAAGCTTGCCAGCATAGTTTCCAGGCTGCTGGACGGATTTCTAAATCTAATCATTTCGCGCCTCCTCGATATTATTTAATCTATCTTGGGCTATGTTGCACCACTTTTCTTCTATCTCGATACCTGTCCATGAAATATTGTGCCCTTGCCTGTTTAGTTTTTCGCAACACACGCCTAAAGTTCCCGAT
This sequence comes from uncultured Lachnospiraceae bacterium, assembly GCA_947564305.1. Next base: position 11,792 of record CANOBT010000117.1, read on the forward strand.
CCATGAAATGGATCCAAAATTCTCCCTTTATAAATGCCATCTTCCATAGGGCAAAAAGCTTTTATTATTTCCGTGATCAATGATTCAGGCTTTTGCGTCGGGTGAGTTGTCTTTTCCTTTGCAAATCTCTTTCCAGCTAATGTAGGAAAATCCCAGATATCTCCACGCATTGAACCCTTCGGATTCGGTTTCCATATCTTCTCTGTACCATCCGCGCCTTTGTATTTTACAGGAGACTTTAATCGCTCAGTGCTTTTATAAGGTACACGGACTTCATCGCAGTTGTATGTCCATTTTTTAGGATTCATTGAAAACCAAATGAATGGTTCATAATGTGTTGCCGGTTCTTTGGTCGAGCGTGAAAAGCCATTTTCATAATGCCATATGTTTACTCGCCTGTAATACAACCCTGCATTATACATAGCAATCTGGATATATCCAATATAATCATGAATCCCAAACCAAATAATGCTTCCGTATGGATTTAATACTTTTTTAAGCTTTTCCATACGCTTATTTGTAACTTCAATAAACTCTTCAACCGTCAATTTATCGGAATCATTTCCAAAGTCTTTATTAATATTATACGGCGGATCGGTCAGCACGAGATCGAACTTTTCTCCTGCTTCAATCATCTGATCAATCAAAGCATCGGAATCGCCGCATATAATGCCATCAAATGTACTCATTTGCGTTTAGCCTCTTTCTTGAAAATCAGAATGTATTGGTGATGGATATTTTCAACATAAGCAAATGGGTATCCATATGGCAACAAGCTCTTATGGTTTTGCAGTAAAATCTTAATTCCCTGAAGATTAAGATACCCACCACCAGTAATATCATGCTTATTCATTCTCGAAATCAAATCAGCATGGAAACTGATAAAATCCGATTTATCTCTGAAGTCAGAAACAACAAGAGCCATATACTTTCCAGTTCTAAGGACCCGTGCACATTCCAAGAACACTTTATTTACAAGTATATCCAAAAACTCTTCGTAATCAGATACATTTCCAAGATCCTTCTCATCTTCAGAGTATTTTGTCTCAAGGTTATTCTTCACGCGGTTCTTAATAACCTTCTGATCAAGCTTATTTAGAATTCCCCAATATGGCGGACTTGTTACTACGAAGTCTACCGATTCATTTTCTAATTTCAATAATTCTTCGCATGAATCGCCATTAATAAATGTGTGGTTCTTACTTGTTCCTTCTCCTACTTCTTTCTCCAATCTTTCAATAGACAGCTGATGCCACTTTGGTGATAGTTCAATGCTTGTGCAAACCCTTCCGTCAATTTCGCAGGCTTTAGCTGTAGAACCAACTCCACCGAACGGATCCAATACCCTCATGCCTTTTTTTGTAAAAAATCTCACCAAATGTCCTATATCCTGAAACGAATATGGTGCCGGATGCAATTTCTCAATTTGTGCTTCCGGGCTATCAGCGCCTAACCCTTTCTGATAAAAGAAACTCTTGGTCTCAGGCAACCAATCTTTCCCTGTCAGATCATTAAGTGTATTGCGCTTATCAACGGTTCCTTCAGATAATTCTTTATATTCATCCGTAGCCATAAAATCTCTTAATTCTGACAGAATATAGAACTTCTTCTTGCCTTCAATATGCTGTTTTATTGTTCCTGCTTTTACCACTTTCTCAAAAGTATGCCTAGACAATTCAAGCATCTGCATAGCTTTTGATCCACTGATAGTCTCGCCCAGATCAGGTGATACTCCCAATCCCTTTTTATCTTCATCAGCGCTCATTTCAAATCCTAATCCAGCTAATGATAACTGTTCCATTAACAAACCTCCTATATTTCGTCAAGCGTCTTTATCAATGCCAATATTCAATTTGGCAATGCACTCTTTCCGCTTTTTATCCATTCATCTATTTCTGATTTTTTGAACTTCCAAAGCTTACCGATTTTATGAGCTGGTATATCAGTCTTTTTTATCCAGTTACGCACAGTATCTTTTGTAACATCCATGTACTCTGCCGCTTCTTCAAGTCCAATCCATTTATCTTCTATTCTTTCGTTCATTATCCACCTCGTTCATATACGCACAAGTTGACGAGGTACAGTATACCACAAAACCAATATTTTTTCAACCGATTTCGTGGTATTTCGTGGTATTTAATCATTGTTTCGTTGTTCGCCTATCTCATTACATTTATACTATAGCTTAATAGTTGTCCAATAAAACGGACTATTTCCTCCCATTCATCTGCCACCGGTCATGCCCCCGGATGCTCCGTACCGCCTGCCGCAGAGTGTTCGCCCTGCCGTGCTGGTGGTACGGATGGGAAGCCTTATGCTTGTGGAATATGATTACCGTTCCCTGCTCCGGATACTCCGGATTATGCAGATACCAGTAATGGCCGGTATTCCTGGACATGATCGTCACATCGTAGGCATCCGTGGTAATGATGGAGAAATACTCTGGATCCAGACATTTCAGGTCTTCATTACTGAACATGGGCAGCCTCCTTCCCGGCAAACCACGCTTCCAGCGCCTGCTCCACAAGGGAAGCCATCTGCTCAGCGTTCATGCCTTCAAAATACTTACTGCAGATAGCCGTCGGCAATTTCAGGCTCACGCCATTAGCCTGCTTCTTCACCTTAAGTCCGTCCACGATCTCCAGCATCTTCTCTTCATCCAGATCCCCGGATGCATTCCGAAGCTGCGCCGCCATCTTCGGCATAAGCTTCAGCTTCCTGCCGGTCAGAAGATCATACAGAGCCTGCTGTTCTTCCTCAGGCATATAGGACACATCCACCGCCGAAAGAAGCGGGATCTCATTCCTGTCCATCATATCCTTGAACGGTCTGATCAGATAATTCAACCTCAGGTACCTTGCCGCATTCCGGCTTGAAAAACCATATTCCCTCGCCAGCACATCCCGGCTCTTCAACTTGTGGCCATTATGACCACAAGTTGATTCTGTCTCATTGCCGGAAAGGATCTCCAGTTCGCGGATAATGTCATTCCGCTTTCCCAGACAGCAGGTCTTGTCATACTGCTCCGCCATCACTGCAGCCTTTTCGCTCGGAAGCAGATCATTGAAAGATCTCTGAATCATGTTCGTCTCGATCACATAGACATAGGCTTCCTGCTCTGTCAAACCTTCCTTCACAATAGCAGGTATCTCCGCAAGACCCGCCAGCTTCGCCGCATTCGCCCTGTTGTGACCGGAAAGCATTTCATACCCACCTTTTATTTTCTGAACGATCACCGGCGACAGCACTCCGTGTTCCTTAATACTCTCCACCATATCATCCAAGCGTTCCCCCTCATAAAGATGGAATGGATGGTCATGGAAATCCTTTATCTTATCGAGCGGCAGCACCTGTACTCCATCCGACGCCTGATCCTGTACCTGCGCCGAGGATTCCTCAGTCAGCATATCCACAGCATCAAATATTTTCCTCTTAGGACCATTAGCCTTCATACGCGATCACCTCCCCTGCCAATTTCTCATATGCTTTACAAGCATTGCTCTCTGGCGCATACTCGATCAGCGGCTCACTGTAGTACACGGATTCACCAACCTTCACAGTATTCGGGATCTTACTCTTGAAGATCCTTATCTGTCCTTGGAATGTTTCCGCCACCTGCTCCGTGATAGTTTTACAGAGTATTGTCCTTGCATCACACATCGTAAGCAGGATCCCCGCCACATTCAGCCGCTCATTGATGCGGCTCTTGATCTTCTTCACGGATTTCAGAAAATCCTGTAATCCCATCATCGCCAGAAGCTGAGGATTCACCGCTACGATCACTTCATCTGCTGCCGCCATAGCGTTAATGGTCAGCGCACCCATAGACGGACAGGTATCAATCAGGATGTAGTCATAATCCCCTCTCAGCGGTTCAAGAATCGATGACAACATCTTCTCTGTACCCATTTCCATCCTCAGCTTTGCTTCCACCGCAGAAAGTCCTATGGATGCCGGAATGAAATCCACTCCATTCCTCTCCCAGATATACTCTTCTCTTTCCGGAAGATCTTCTTCCTCAAGCACATACATCATCAGATCTCCGATCGCCACATCCACATCTTCCGCACCGAAGCAGGTGGTCAGGTTGGACTGCGGATCAAAATCCACAGCCAACACTTTCATTCCACGCTTCTTCAGGGAATATGCCAGATTGAACACCGACACGGATTTGCCAACTCCACCCTTCATGGCACCGATCATATAAATCTTTCCCATATCTCACGCCTCCGATCCGGCTTCCGCCACCATACAGTAATCCGCTTTCCTCTCTGCCACGAACTTAGCGTGCAGTTTCTCTTTTTCCGCTTCAAACCTCTTCTGCAGAATCCTTGTCTCTCTTTCCATGAAAGCCGCCTCTGCTTCCTTCATCGCCGCCATTTCCACATCCTGAGTAATGACCAACTTTCCATTCTCACAGCTGACGGACACATAATCCCCAATCTCAAAGCCAAGTTCCTTCAGCCACTCGCCCTTCAGCATAATCGTTGGCGTTGCCTTATATCTGTATCCACTTGTGCCATGCACCTTCATGTTCCTGTTCTTCTTAAATGCCATCTATAAGCCTCCTTCCTAACGGTCAGGCCATCGCCTGCCATAGATATGATCTGTGGTGAAAAAAGAAAGGACCTCAGCTTCGACACATAAATCGAAAGCCAAAGTCCTATTTTCAGCGATTTTTCACCACACTTTTCCAAGGGCAGCTGTCCTTCGGAGACCTGGCATCTCCGCTGTCCTTAAGTGCAGGTTATAGATTTTGTCCGGCGCCGTCCATCTTCTTTACCTCTCCAGTAGGTCGAAAAAAATAGGACTAAGTCTGGAAGCCTTTGTTCAGGCGGCCTCTCGACTTAGACCTATTATGTCGTACTCATCGACAATAACAATAATATCGTCACGTTCGGACAGAACAGGGTATTTCTTTCCCTTTTCATATTGGAACTTATGAATCAAAGTAAACAAAATGGGTTTATTAGTCTGCAGCTCCTCGCGCAGTCTCTTACTGTTGGCAGGCTGTACCTTATCCTTATCGGCAATAACTTCCGTGCGCAGAAAATTTTTATAGATCTGCATATCTAAATCTTTACGGTCTGTCACAATAAGGAAGGTAAAATTACCTGCACATTTATGTTTGATCTTCCGGGCCAACATAACCATAGAGTAACTTTTACCGCTTCCCTGCGTATGCCAGAACACGCCCAGTTTCCCTTTCAACTCTTCACGGCGTAAAAATGCATTATATGTATTATTCACACCAAAGAACTGATGATTCTTTGCAATAATTTTAGTTCTTCGGCGATCATACAGAATAAAGTTTGGTGTTAGTCAGCAAATGGGTTGGTAAGGTTATATGGCCAGTAAACCGGCTT
>CANOBT010000118.1 GCA_947564305.1 uncultured Lachnospiraceae bacterium
CATGACGAAGGAGAAACTGCTGGAGATCAATGAGGAGATGAACAAAGTCAGAAAATGAAGCGGATATAGCATTGGCAATCTTTCATGTACACAGCCTGGTAAAATTTATCTCATATTTTGGAATCGAACTTTATTAAACGTCTGTAGTACTGGAAGATACTAAGCTGCTGATGGATGTTATGATTGTCTGAATTCATTTGGAGTCTTTCCCTCCAGCTTTTTAAAAACAGCTTGAAAATAACTTTGTGATGAAAACGATAGATATGCTGAAATATCACTTAATGAATACTCGGAATATAGCAGCAGCTTTTTCGCTAATTCGATTTTCTCTTTTTGAATATATTCTACAATAGACATACCCGTCTCTTTTTTAAATGCGGAACAGAGATAAGAGGATGATATCCCTAAAGCATTGGCGATTGTTGACGCATTTATTTTATTCATACGATGCTCATGGATATAGTGAATCGCCTTTGTTATGGTAAGGTTATTACTTGATAAAACTCTCGCTTTTTTTGTTCTCCTGCAGAAATCTAACCGCAATGTGTGAGAGATTGCCCCTAGCTCTTCAACGCTTTGGGCAGCCTCGCATTGCTGGGCATATGATTGCGCGAGCCGTATACATAGGTCCTCATCCAATCCGCCTTTATGCGCGGCACATCGGACAATATAAATATGTACCATCATAGAATTTTTATAATGTCTCAAATCATTATGTGCCAATTCTCCATATGGAGCCGGATTTTCTGTTTTAAAAAGATATCTTATTTCGTCTTCCATACCATGTTCAATAAAATATGTTAACATTTCAACGTATTGGATATTTTGATTGCTCCATTCAGTCTCGATATTTTCTATAACTGTTGATTCTGGATTTGCAATCTCCTGATAAGGTATTCGCAGCTCACGCGATGTATAACTTTTATCCAGTATAGCTAAAGACATCATATTAATACAGTTTGCAAATGCTTCGTATTTCGTAATCCTTTGTTTGGATAATGAATCGTTTAATAGAATTGCTTCGTCTTTTGTAAGAAATATATCCGCAGATAACAGCGTTGATGTAATGGAATGATTAGTCGGTAAATAACTGATTGCCGGGCCGAGAATTACTGTATTTTCATTATATTGCAGTTTATAAAACATTAACAAACCATCCACCCAGATAAAGGATTCGCTCTGCTTTAAAATATAAGAATATACCTTAGTCATTGGAGGCATTAATGAATCATGTTCTTCCGGCAAGAAAAGGAATTCATTTTTAGAGTACACACAAACCGGTATATTTACAACTTCTGAAAGTGATTTTAAATAAGGTATTAATTTCATAGTATTTACCTTTGAATATTATAATTTATATTTAAATATTATCATACAATTGTCAAAAAAACACTATTATTATAAAAAAAGTATAGGAGAATGGAAATGAAAGAAAAAATCAGAGTTGTTGTAATTGGAACAGGAAATATCGCGTCCATCGTAATTCGTTGTATGAAAGGGCGGGAAGACATGGAACTTGTAGGCGTCTGGGCACATCAGGAAACCGCCGGACACTTGATCGGCACAGATTCAGGATTACTTGATACAGATGAGCCGAATGGAGTTATCATTACAGGTGATAAGGAAGAAATTTACGCATTGAAGCCAGATTGTGCTATCATGCTAATCAATGTACGTGACCCCCAGGCTTGTTATGCAGTAAATGGAGAATGGTACGCAAATCTCTTATCAAGAGGAATTAATGTTGTTTCTCCATCAATGTCTGATTTGATGTGGCCTTCAAAATCGCCTGCCGGAGAATTAATGAATCAATTGGATGCCATTGGTAAAGCAAATAACGCGTCTATTTTTGGAAATGGGCAGGAGCCGGGATTTGCTGAAAATCAGGCTATGCTGCTTGCGTCTTGTTCAAATACGATTAAGTGCTTAACTATATCTGAGATGTACAATTATTCATCAAACCAAAACAGGGATGAAATGGCGGGGCCATTCGGATTTGATGAAGATCCCGACTATCCCAATGTGCTGGCTGTTCCGGATGTTCAAAAGGCAGTATGGGGAATTACGATCCATCATATTGCCAATGCATTTGGATATGAATTGGAAGACATTACGGCTACATATGAAAAACAGGTTACAGACCATGATATAGAAGTTGGCTTTGGTACGATTAAAGCCGGCAAGGTCGTTGCGGTACGTTTTAGGACATGCGGAATCATCGATGGCAGAGAAGCGATCGTTATTGAGCATATTAATAGAATGGCGCAGGATGTTGCCATGGATTGGCCCTGGACTTCAAGAGTTGGACAGATTTCAGTTAATATTGAAGGAGATCCAAACTTACAGGTTGATATGAATGTAGGTAATCCGAAGACACCGGAAGAATTATCCTATGACGGATATATTTTAACCGGTATGCGGCTTGTGAATGCGATTCCTGAAGTTGTAAAGGCTAAACCCGGAATATTAACAGTACATGACATCCCATTATATTTACCGCAGAATGCGTTCAGAAGTGATGCGACATTTGTTGAACATAAAATCTTAAAAGCTAAATAAAAGATTAGAATGAAGTTTGGATAAATCATACGATTTTACTAGAAATTTGTCGTAAGACGAATACAAGCAGGTTCTCAATTTTTTGCGAAAATGAATGCTATAAATTACAAAAAATATCCGAGGATGCTATTTTACAGCATCCCCGGATATTTCAGAAGCATCAGTATTTTCCCGCATAAACGCTTTTTGCTTCTGATGTCCATTTCTTAACAAACTCTGTCTTTGCGTTCGTATAAGCATCTCTATTATGCTCAAACAGCTTCCATAGCTGTAATTTCATACTTTCATATTCTTGAGCTATTTGTGGATGTTCATTCAGGTAATCTCTGAAATACAATTCATCATTGTCACCGAGATAGCGCAGGTGTATATGAAAAACCTTGTCGGCAAATCCGTGTTTTGTATATCCGCGATTCAACGATATTCTGCCCATTTCTGTTGATATACGGATAAATCCGTTCTTTTCCATTACCTTTGCAATACTCTGAATATCAGAATCCCTTGATACTTCAATCAGTATATCCACAATATCCTTTGCCCATATTCCGGATATAGCAGTACTCCCAATATGACTGATTCTCTCAATTGCGCACTCAGACAATATGACTTTTAGAAAAGATTCCATTTCATCATAAAATATATCCCACTTATCATTATGAGCAACAAGAAATATGGGGAACAGTTCCCATAATTCATCTAAAGACATTTCCGACAGTTCTTTTCCCATTTCCGCTTTCCTCACAATTTCCGACTTGCTTTCTACTATATATTATATCGCGATTTGGCGTCAAAATATAGAAAAATGTTTACTCATATGATAAAATACCACGAGACAAAAAGTTCTGGCATATATATGAATCAGCTTATTTCTGAATGAGGATAAAAGGAGGCTGTCTGACAATAGAAGAGGAGGAATCAGATGATAGAATATAAAATTTTGTGTGAGCAGGAAATCGAGAGGACACTTTTCAAGAATTTTATCCGCCGCCAGGTCGTGGATCAGTGCCTGCGCAGGGAAAACGGGGAATGGGTCATAAAGTCAGACCCTTTTATTGATGATTGGACGGAGAAAGAATATGATATTTTGGTGAGCTGTCTGAAAAATACAGTTCGCAGCGGTGGATTTGTCTGCGGCGCATTTGCAGACGGTGTACTGAAAGGATTTGTTTCAGTAGAAGGCGGCATTTTCGGAGGTGAAAACAGGTATCTTGACCTGTCTTCTTTGCATGTGTCGGAGGATATGCGCAGAAATGGAATCGGGAAAGCGCTGTTCCATGCCGCCAAAGAATGGGCAGGAAAGCAGGGGGCAAAAAAGCTGTACATTTCAGCACATTCCGCCATCGAAAGCCAGACATTTTATCGCAGTATGGGCTGTGTGGAGGCGGTTGAGTACAATCAGAAGCATGTGGCAGCAGAACCGTATGACTGCCAGCTGGAATGTGTTTTGTAATGAAAGAGGTTATTGATGAAAGGTGATGCAAAATTGAAGAGAAGTTTTAATGTGAATGGACTTTGCTATCCTGATGAAAATTATATGGTAAATTTAGACGAACGTATGAAAAAAATAAAGAAGCTTGTAGATTGCCAGAAATATTTTGTGATCAACCGTGCCAGACAATACGGGAAAACAACGACTTTATGGGCATTGAGACAATATCTGAAGGAGGAATATATTGTTCTTTCTATGAGTTTCCAGAGGCTTAGTTCGGCAGTTTTTCAAGATGAGTATACCTTTTCCAGAGAATTTGCGAATATGATCATCCGGATTATTCAAAATAAGAAGCAGGAAATTACCGAATTGGAAGAAAAGGATGTCCGGGCGTTGGAGCAGTCGGTCCAGGATGATAACATGAATTTAGTAGATTTATTTCATCTGCTCAGTAATCTATGTGAAACAGCAGGAAAGCCGGTTGTATTAATCATTGACGAGGTGGATAGTGCTTCGAATAATCAGGTTTTTCTTGATTTTCTTGGTCTGCTTAGAGATTATTATCTGGATAGGAAGCAGGTGGCAATTTTCCAGTCAGTGATCTTAGCAGGTGTGTATGATATTAAGAATTTAAAACAGAAAATCCGGCCGGATGAAATGCAGAGATATAATAGCCCGTGGAACATTGCGGCGGATTTTGATATTGACATGAGTTTTTCTGCCTGAAGAATTGTTGGATGATAAATCCTAATTACCCGACAATAGAAATTACGATGTAGAAGTCATTGATGTATGGGAAATGACACGTAAAACGGTTATGAAAGGAGTCCATGGGTGTGTCACGGTTCCATTGCCGGGAAAAGAAGGAATCGCCGTACTGGCAAAGTGCGTCAGTACAGCATACAGTAATACGATAGATGAAAAAACGGGGAACTGATGTATTAGTGCGTGAAGAAAAAGGACAAAATTTATAGCAGAATTGATCCAAATGGAATAAGGAGGAGAATCATCATGTATCATTCAATAAGACCAGGTAAGGTATGGCTGGATACGGAAGGAAAGAGGATTCAGGCACATGGCGGTTCAGTCATGTATCTGGACGGAGTGTATTACTGGTATGGAGAAAATAAAGAAAAGACAACAGGGGAAGATGGTATCTGGCATTGGGGTGTGAGATGTTATACCTCAAAGGATTTATATAACTGGGAAGATCAGGGACTTATTATTCCTCCGGATTTGGAAAATCCGGATTCGTCTCTTCATCCGTCATCCATGATGGACAGACCTCACATCATCTATAACAAAGATACGAAAAAGTATGTATGCTGGATGAAGATCATGAACCGGGATGGGTCACAGACGGAGACTGTATTGACCTCGGATCATATTTTAGGACCTTATAACATTGTGAGAGAAGGTCTGAAACCTTTAAATATGAGTGCCGGAGATTTTGACCTCGTAGTTGCGCCGGATGGAAAGGCATATTATTATTTTGAACGTGTACATAGTGAAACCATCTGTGCGGATCTGACAGCGGATTATACAGATGTTACAGGATATTATAGTACACATTTTCCGCATCCTTATCCGCCTTATGTGAGAGAGGCGACCGCTCATTTCCGAAGAAAAGGAAAACACTATCTGGTTACATCAGGAACCACCGGTTATTTGCCGAATCCTTCTGAGGTTGCGGTTGCTGACACCTGGCATGGACCATATACTGTACTGGGCAATCCTCATCCCGGGGATGGGAGTGAGACATCCTTTCATTCCCAGATTTCTTCCATATTTAAGGTAGAGGGAAAAAAAGATTTATACATTGCGGCAGCGGACCGCTGGGTGCCGGATCATATGGAGTTTCAGTATCAGGAATATAAGCTGGGATTTGAAAAGATGTTCAATCCGGATTTTCAGGGAGATACAGATTTCCAGAAGAAATTTGGAGATGACAGTAAAAGGAATACTTCAATCGCGGACTACGTCTGGTTGCCATTCAGGTTTGATGGGGATATGGCGGTACTTGACTGGAAGGATGAGTGGAGGATAGAAGATTATGAGTGAGAATAACAGGTGAATCATAAAGACATGGGATATAACCTGCATCTTGTTCCGTATGCCGTTGCTGTACGAAACAGAAGAATGGACTTTTGGAATGAATGGTGACCAAAAGTCCATTTTTCTGAGAACCTGCGATTTTCGAGAAAGTATATTTGACAGCTATATGCTATTTACACTTCTTGTCTGAGAATGACGCGGGAAGCATGTGCCCCGCCCAAATGGATATTGTTCCTTGCGCGTTTCATCTCCACGCTGTTGAATCCGTCCCGGAGATTCCGGTTTGGGAAAATAAAGTTCTTTGCTCCGGAGGTAATGGTAACCCTTAAGCAATGCCCCTTCCTGAACGTGTGGGATAACTTTGTAGTACGAATCTTCACCGGATAGATTACCCCGGGTTCCATATAATCCGGTCTGGTAAATTGATTCCGATACCGGACGCTGATTACGCCGTCGGCCAGTTTCATGGAACGTCCGTTTTCATCCACATCCGTGATCCTTACCATCAGGTCGGTATCCTCACAATCTGAGGAAATGTAAATCTCTGCGGTGGCGTCTCCTGTGACCGTCAGGTCTTCCGTAAGACATTCCGTAGAATAACAGAGCACATCAGCCCGCTTTTCTTCTTCCGTATAATCTTCCGGTACTTCCAGTTCGTTTTCAGACAGATCAATGATATGCATGGCCGGATCTTCCGGGTTGTACACGTAAGTGTTCATTCCTTCCGTGTCAGATTTTTCTGTGGTCAGCCGGTCTCCATCCAGATAAAGCACCAACTCTTCTGTCTCCGGTACGGGCCAGTTATCCGCGTATTTCCACACATTGCTCCCCATCGTGTAATATTCCACCCTGGGAGTCTTTTCAATCCCGTTATCTACACCATTTACATAATGTTCCAGCCACGCGAAACACATCAGATCCATATCATAACGCAAAGCATTATTTCCCAGAGCAAATCCGTGAATGTCATAATTGGCATTGCCGCTGTGCATCCAGGGGCCGAGAATGACTTTCTTCTCATCATAATCCTGATACAGGTCCAGCGCCTCTGTGGTTCCCATTCCGTTGTCATCAAACCAGCCGGACATGATCAGCGCGGGAACCCGCCGCTTCCCAAACCGGTCTTTCCAACTTCCGCGCTGCCACAGCTCGTCACAATCCATATGGGAAATCCATTTGCGCAGGAAAGGCACATCATATCCCAGCGCCTTTGGCGCCAGATCTTCCAGAGGACGGATATCCAGTACCTCATCCCAATCATCCCGTACCATCTTTTCCGGCGCCATGCGCTGGCCGGAAACAGCAAATGCCCATGCTAGCATTCCGGAATTGAAGCACCCGCCCCTTCTCGGCACATCCACAAAAGGGCTGCCCGAGCAGACGCTGCTGAGCATGGCCTTGAGATGAGGATTCTCACTGGCTGCCGCTGCCCATTGTACATACCCCAGATAAGAGCCGCCGGTCATGGCGGCATTTCCATTGCTCCAGGGCTGTTCAGCAATCCAGTTGAGCGTATCGTCGCCGTCTTCCACCTCATAATACATGGGCAGCCATTCGCCTTCACTGTCCTCCCGGCCCCGGACATCCTGGATCACCACCCCGAAGCCTCTCTGGACAAAACGGTAATAGGGTTCAACATCTACGCCCTTCCCGTAAGGCGTGCGGACCAGTACTACCGGGACAGGAGGCTGTGCTTCCGGGGCATGAACCTGGACTCCCGAGACGCAATCCTGTATTTCAGGGACATGAATCTGCATTTCGGGGAGATACACATCCGTTGCCAGACGGATTCCGTCCCTCATTGCCACCATGTAAGTGACCGGCCGTTTTACACGGCAGGGAGGAGCAGGATACATTTCGTTCCATTTTGTCAGAAGCGTCCGGTTCTCGAAGCCCTCCCGCACAAGCAGGACACAGTAATCCCGGCCAGGCCCCGCAAAGGCAATGATCCGTCCGTTTTCCACAAGCAGATCTTTGGGAAATTTAATCTCACGCTCTACATATTCCGTTTCGCTTTTTTGTTTATAATGTGTTCCATGGGCGGTCAAAAAACATTCCTTGCCTTCGGCCAGAGCCTGTTCATATTCCTCAATATGAAGAAGTGCGTCAAGGACATCCATTTTTCCAAGGCTGCGGTACCAGCCCTCTTCTGCTGTAAGCTCTTTTCGTTCCCCATATTCTCCTGTTTCTACAACGAGCGGCTGATGATAAATACGTCCGCCCTCTGTTTCACAGATACCATAGCAGATACCTGATAAATAAAATCTCCATCGTTCCATTTTTTTCATCTCCATCATTTGTAACCAATCTGCTTTGCAGATTGATTGCCTGCTTGCCCGCCATCGGCGATAGGGCCTGTGATTCCAAGTATAACATATTCATAAGGAATTTTAAACAGCCTGGAGAACACCAGATGCAGCAACAGGATTCCTCCAATTACGCAGAAGCAGGACAGGGTGCTCACCTTCTCCCTCCCGTTCCGCGTCAATCAGAAGATTATTTCACTTTTTAAAACGAAGACCTTGCAGAATTATCAGCTTCCGAATCATATGGAAGAATTGGAAATGATGGAGGAATAGAAGATATGCAGGTATGCCCTGTAAAGTGGTATACCTGCACACCTTCATCACATCAGTGACTTACTGTGATACAATATAGCATACGGCAGGATGGGAACATAGATACGTTCGTCACTATCTCTTCACGACGGCCCCGTCTGCGTCCGTACACCGGTAAGAATCAAGGCTCCCCACCGGCTGGACAGATGAGAGATTTATTAAAGCAAGATATTATTTTTTTAGCAGAAAGCTTTTCGAGATGCTTCATAAAATCCATTTTGGAAATCTATTGTTGAATATAATACAGCATTATATTACTATGTTAAAATGCTGAAACAAAGTCTCAATGTGCCGGAACTTCCTTAAAAATACACTTCCTGCAGCTCGGCAGGCATGGAAAGAAGCATGTACTCCACCATTTTTTCTATGGGCTCCTTGCATCCAGCCAATATCCAGTTCATAATATACAATTCTGTGCCATAGGAATAGATTTCCGCCACCTGCCGGATTCTCTCTGAGAAAGACTTTGTTCCAATATGAAATTTGATCATTGCTGTATTTGACTCATGCCACTTCCGTAGAAATATCTGATAAAACGATGTATTGTACAATACTCTGTGATAAAACCACATATCTTCTTTGAAAACAGACAGTAATTCCGTAAGCATTTTCCGGTAATCCCTATCGTGGATATAGTCCTCCCAGATGCCGGAGACTTTGTTCTCAAAAATGGAAAAAGCAAAATGGTACTTGTCTTCGTAATATTTGTAGAAATTCTGTCGGCTGACATGGATCTGTTCCGCGAGCATACTTATTGTAATCTTCTGGAAATCGTATTTTTTAAGAAGCGTGCGCAAAGCATTTTCCCACTGATTCATAAGTAAAACTCCTCTGCTGAATTTATTTCCGGGCAAAAACAATCTAATAATATTATTATAACACAGGAAATTCATTATCAGAAGATGACGTTTTTTGAAATCGACACGACAAATCAAAAAAATGTCACTCAAATTTCAAAATCTGCATTTCAGCGGTCTGTTTATGCAACTTGTATAGTTTTACTATGAATTATATAATTTAATTGGTTAATAATTCAGTACAAACTACAAAGAAGGAGAAAAAGCAATGGGAAAAATCACAACATTTACCCCGGATGAAATCAGAGAACTTGAGATGAAGCCGAGCGATCTTGTAAAAGAGAAAATCGCGGCTACAGGAAACAAGGAAGCGCTAGAGGCTTTTGAGCAGTATGTAGGACTATTCATGGGAGTTCATGACGGCTACCTTCTGCAATGTCATGTGGCGGAGTGTGCGCTTTTCAACGAAGTCGGCCCTGATAAATATCAGGAGTATATGTATCAATATTTTTATAACGCTGGCAAACCGATGATAGAAGGGTATTGGGATAAGCCGTTTAAAGAACGTTGTATTATTGCGATCAACGCACCTAGAATGTTTCATGACTGTAAGATGAAGATTCTGGGAGAGGATGACAAAAAACTATGGTTTGTCATGGACCCATGTGGAGCTGGACAGAAGTTGTGGGAAATGGGATGCTATGCGGAAGGCAGCGGCGGCGCCCTTTGTTCTGCCCATCCGATTACATCAGGAATGGATAATTTCCCGGTGTACTGCTGTCATGCACCGTTAGCTGAAATTGCAGCAAATGATATGGGTTCATCCTATATTTACCAGCAAGATTATCCTGAGCAGACAGGTCCATGTTCCTGTGTGTTTAACGTATACAAGAACGAAGCAGATATCCCAGATGAATATTATGAACGTATCGGACGTAAAAGACCATAATAACAGAAAGGAATAGTGAATACGATGAACAGAGTTTGTGAAATACTTGGAATTAAATACCCTATCGTTCAGGGAGTGATGAACTGGCTTACAAATGCCGAGCTTTGTGCGGCGGTCAGCAATGCAGGAGGTTTGGGGATTCTCGGACCCAACGCCGGGCAGAGAGAAGTAACTCCTGACCCGGTCGAGACAGGCGAGAGAATGCGTAAAGAAATCCAGAAGGTGAGAACCCTGACAGACAAGCCTTTTGGCGTTGGACTGATTGGTGAGATGGGGAATGATTTTACGGAACAGATTTTGAAAGTGGTAATCGAGGAGAAAGTACCGGCTGCCCTTGTTAATACGATGGGCGTGGAGGAGGATCTTTTCGGAAATGGAATGAAGACAGAACTGGGTGTGCCGGAAGAATTGCTTAGGCCATTAAAAGACAATGGCATCAAGGTCATTGTCCGTGCATGGCAGCCTTCCGCTAAAGATGCCATGAGAGTAGAAGAACAGGGAGCGGATATCTATATCGCGACAGGCTTTGATGAAGGCGGTACGCTTCCGCGCCACGTCATCGGTTCTTTCTCCGTCATTCCGATGATTCGGGATGCGATTAAAATGCCGTTGATGCTGGCAGGCGGTGTCTGTGACAGACGCGCTGTAAATGCGGCCTTTGCTCTTGGCGCAGATGGCGTCTATGTGGGCTCTAGATTTTTGGTTTCAGAGGAAGCTCCGATGGCACAGAACGTTAAAGAACTGATTGTGAATTCCACCGCGGATGAGTTGATTCTTTACCGTGTTGCTCCGGCATATTACAGGACACTTCCTGTAGCGGTTGCCGACCAGCTGATAGAGAACGATGCGAATCTGACAAAAGCGGAGGCATTTGCGGCAAATGCGGTTGTCATGGGCGGCGGATCCGGTGGCCGCGGTATGAGCATGGGAATGCGGGATGGTGATCTTGAACATGGATTTGTGTCTGTGGGAACCGGTATTTCCACGATCCACTCTATCCAGCCGATCAAAGACATCGTGGAGGAGATGATGAGTGATTTTGCGAAGGGTACGATCTCCATTGGCTAGGGGGCTTGTGCATAAAGTAAATAATTGCATCTTTTAAAACAGTCTGAAAAGGCAGAACTGTATTGGGCAGGGCGGATGTTTTCCGCCCTGTTTGTACCTTTTGCAATATGGTTTCCATCAAATTATCTACTGGGAAGGAGAATACTATGGAAGAGAGTGGAAAAAAATTAGGGCTTATCAATCTTTTAGGTTTAGGGCTCGGCAGTGCGATCGGAACCGGTATCTTTGTGATGCTTGGATATGGAATTGCCTACGCCGGACGTTCTATCTTACTGGTGTGCGCTGTAGGATGTTTCTTTATGTTGCTGGCATACTGGTATGACCTGGCAATGTCTACGGTATTTGTATTTAAAGGTGGAGATTATGGTATGCGTACCATGCTTTTCACCCCGCTTTTGACCGGAGTTGCCGCATGGTTTACCATCATTCAGGCATTTGCACTGTCAAGCCACTCGATTGCAATCACGCAATATGCCGCCATGGCTTTCCCATGGGTGGGGGATCATTCCCGTTTGGTTGCGTTTTGTGTGCTGACCGCAGCATTTCTTTGTACGATCAAAGGTTCTGGATTTATTACACGTATTCAAAATGCGGTGACGGCGCTTTTGATTCTTGCATTGATTTTATTTGTCGCGTTTGGTATTGGCAAAGTAAATCCGGCTGAGTTTTTCTCTAACGCGGACGGAGGTTTTTTCAGGGGAGGTTTCAGCGGATTTATCGGAGCCATTTCCATCATGGCATTTGCATGTATGGGAACAACCGCTCTGGTTTCCATGGCTGCGGTGACCAAAGAACCAAAACAAAAGATTCCTTTGGCAATGCTCATTGTAACAGCCGTCCTGGCAGCAATCTACGCAGTCATGGCTTATGTAGCGGCTGGTGTGCTGCCTTATGACCAGGTGGCAGGCGTCAATCTAAGTGTGACTGCTGAAGCAATCATGCCATATGCGCCCTACATGTTCTTTGTATGCGGCGGCGGTATCTGCGCGATTGGTTCTACCCTTTTAAGTACCATCGCAATCTTTCGTTATCCCATGCAGCAGATTGCGGAGGACGGATGGCTCCCGCCGGTTTTCCAGAAGGCGACAGGCTCCGGCTATCCATGGGTCTCCTATCTGGTGCTTTATATTGTCAGCGCGTTTCCTGTTATTTCAGGTATGAGCATTGAGACCATCGTATCGGATATCATGATCCCAACCATGCTGATGAATCTTTATATGAATTTGAAATGCGTGGTTATACCAAAGAAATATTCGGAGCAGTGGGAAAAGCGTTCAATCAGAATGCCGGTATGGTTCTGGAATTTCTGCAGTGTGCTTGGGGCTGTCTGCGCGTTGGTCGTAGTATACAATCTGTTTACCGGCCTTGCGGCAAAAGACGCAGTTATCTGTGTTATTATTGTTGTCGTGCTTATAGTCCTTTCCGAGATCCGGCTTAAACAGGGAGCGGTGAAAGCGGAAGACTTAGAAGCGCTGCGGCAGAAAACAATCAAAGAAGCTCTGTTAGAAGACTAGAAACAAGAAAGTTGAGGTATGATTATGAAATATGATTTTACATCGATCATTGATCGACGCGGCAAGGATGCCCTGGCGATAGATAATATGGGAAAAAAGATGTGGGGAAATGAACCCGAAGCACCAAAGGAAGGATTTGATTTTGTTCCTATGTGGGTAGCAGATATGAATTTCGCGACCTGTCCGTCTGTAACTGACGCCATTATCGAGAGGGCAAAACATCCTACATTTGGCTATTTTGTTCCGCGTCAGGAATATTTTGACGCGACCGTGAAGTGGCAGGAAGCGCATCATAAAGTCACAGGACTCACGGCAGAGGCCATCGGTTATGAAAATGGTGTACATGGATGTGTGACAAGCGCGGTTGAGGTCTTGTCGCAGCCCGGAGACTGTATTTTGATACACAGTCCGTTTTATATCGGCTTTTCCGGCGATATAGAAGGAATCGGCCGTACTTCTGTCTACAGTGAATTAAAAAAGGATGAGAACGGCGTTTATCGGATGGATTATGAGGATATGGATGCGAAATTAAAAGAAAATCATATTCATCTTGCGGTATTTTGTTCTCCACATAATCCAGCGGGGCGTGTATGGGAACGCTGGGAACTGGAAAAGGCGATGAAAGTGTTTGAAGAAAATGAATGCTATGTGATCAGTGATGAGATATGGGCCGACCTCACATTTGCAGGGCATCAGCATATCCCAACACAGATGGTCAATGACTGGGCGCGTGAACATACGATCGGTATTTACGCGGTAAGCAAGACCTTCAACCTGGCAGGAATGATCGGAAGCTATCACATCATTTACAATCCCTATCTGCGTGACCGTATCAGTAAGTATGCTTACAGCACGCATTATAATGAGCAAAATGTTCTGTCTATGCATGCGCAGATTGGCGCATACAGCGAGCAGGGGTATGAATGGGTGGAGGAATTGCTGCAGGTGCTTGAAGAAAACTGCAGATATACCTGTGACTTTATCAATCAAGAACTCGATGGTGTAGAGGTCACTATGCCGGAGGGGACTTATATGATATTTGTAGACTGTACGGAATATTGCAAAAAGACAGGGAAAACATTAGATGAGGTGATAAAGGCAGGCTGGGATGTTGGTATTGGTTGGCAGGATGGACGCCGGTTTAGAGGTAACTGTCATATCCGTATGAATCTGGCAGTACCATTTTCACAAATCAAAAAGGTCTGTGATCGTATGAAAAAATTTGTTTTTTAGGTTGATTTTGGATATCTAAAGATATGATAAGAGGGCTGAACAAAGCGACAGGGTCATGAGACAAAAATAACATAGGATAGAAAAAATGGAATCTATGTTGTGTATATTTTTCCTATGCCACTTTGCCAGCCCTTGTTATAATTGTAAGGCAGATAATATGTTTTAAGTTAAAAAAGGGTTATCCAGAATAGGGTGTTATTGATGATTCGGGATTTGGAACGAGAAGCTGATGAATATATATCGTTGACTGATATTGTGTTTAATAATCTGAGATGGGCAATTATAACAGGAGATTTAAGACCAGGGGAACGGTTGCCGGAGATTCCAATTGCTAAAGAGTTTAAGGTTAGCCGGACACCGGTTCGAGAGGCACTTCGAAAACTTGAGCTAGAGGGACTGGCTTTCATGATGCCAGGACGTGGTGCAAAGGTAGCAAAAATAGCAGAAAAAGATTTGCGAGATATTATGGAAGTAAGAATGATTTTGGAAAAGCTTGCTATAGATTTAGCTTGTGAACGCATTACTATGGAATGGTTTGCGAGATTCGAATCTGTTTTGGAGAATTTTTATCATGTTATAGGAAGTAAGGAAATTGGTAAGATAATAGAGAGCGATGTATGTTTTCACGATTTGATTTTTGAAGTGACCGGAAACTTGCAGTTAATTCGGGCTATGAGAAATTTTAAGGAGCATACTTATCGGTATAGACTTGAATATTTAAAAAAAATAACTAATTATATACAGTTATATAAAGAGCATTGCGATATATATAAAGCAATAAAGATACATGATAAGGAGTTAGCAGAAAAATTAATGAATAATCATATCTATTATCAAGAACAGTTATTAATAATAAACATGTAGCACCAGAAAATTTTGTGAAAAGTTGGTGCCTGTATCAGAAATACTGTCATAGACAGTTTTGACGGCTATGAGGTGCAGAAAAATATTAAACAGGGGTCTTAGTGTTAAGGCAGGAGACACTATGTTACAGTAATATTTCAGCAATTTTTCCCTGTTACATAGGTGTTATTGTCAATCTAACAGTCGATTTTCAATCCTTTCCTAAAGCCTTTTATGCCAGCTCATACTCTTCACACATGACTTTCATTCTCTGATTCCTGTTCCGCTTTTCTGCTCAGTATGGATGATTCAACCAGAGATAAACTTTATAATAATCCGTCAATGCAGTTTGACAATAATCTTTCCGCAAATCCCGCCATGTCATAAATTTTTCACTGCGTGCATTCCGGATTTCATGGATACCAACAATCTATCTGACTAAGTGCTGCGGTAATCTTTAGGGAGCTTTCCGCTGTATTCTTTAAACGCCGCCGTAAATTTGCTCTGGCTGTCATATCCTACCTGCCTGGCAATTTCTGCAATGCTTATATCTGTTTCCCGGAGTAGCTTTGCTGCCTGCTCCATGCGGTGCTCTTTCATGTGGGCGGCAATGGAAGTTCCATAGACAGACTTAAATAGGGTTTTCAATGTGGTAGGATTCATCAGGTACTGTTTTGATAAGGCTTCGATGGTAAACCGTTGTTCCATATGCTGGGTAAGCTGTTCATGGATTGCCCGGATGGTTTCTATCTGTTCGGCATGGTATTCCGTCAGGCGGTTTTTTGCATCAATTTTCAAAGTGCTGAGATATAACAAAAGCTCTATCGTTTTTATTTTTTGCCAAGAAAGACAGAACTGCTCCGGCTGATCATAAAATGCGGAAAAAATCTGTTCCGTCTGTTCATTTCCGGCAAGGGAGGTAATGGAACTGTTTTTACAGAACTTGTCATATAAAAATGTTCCAGTGATTCCCGTACCAGCGAGGATTTCGGGCGGATTGTCGTTTAGTTTTTTCAGGTCAATGCTGATGGTCAGACCTTCGTAAAATTTGTTTGGCAGGGACATTATGGAATCGGCACAAACTTTCAGGGTATGCAGGGAAAAATCGCCCTGGCCAAGATATACGCTGTTGCCGCTTTCCATTTTCCAGCCGATTCGTCCCATGCGGCAGTAATTGATTTCCAGGATATTGTCCAGGGCGGCATGGTGTACGGAGAGGTTATCTGTTGTCAGCATAAAATAGGATAATTCGATGCCGGGATATAATTCAGATGCTTTTATATGCTTCAGTCCTCTGTGCCCGGAAAAGGAATCCCTGATGCCAGCCAGTTCATTTATCATTGTGATGCCATCCTTTACTTAGATTTCACTCGTTTTGACGGGGTTTTTGACTTGGGGCAGGCAATCTCCATAACCTGCTCAATCATCTGATGGAGAAGCTTGCTTTGTGGTGTATCCGCTGCCCGGTAATAGACTTCTTTCCCTTCACGCCGGCTGACAATCAGGCCGCTGTTCCGCAGTGGACGCAGATGGTGGGATACTGCGGGGCTGGACATGCCCAGCATGGCGGAAATATTGATCACACATTCTTCGCAATGGCACAGCAGAAAGAAAATACGGATTCTGGTAGTATCCCCAAGTTGTTTGAAGATTTCTGCAATGATTTGGAAATCTTCGATATTGTTTAACTGTTCTTGTATAACGGATATTCCTTTTTCTCCCTTATGATGATGCGGCAGTTCGTTTTTTGGCATATGAATCCCTCCATTTTCGCCCGATTGGAAATCATTTTCGCCCATTTGGAAGGGTGTGTTTCCGGGGCATTGACTTTTGTTCCTGCTGGTATTATACTGCAACCATGATGATTAAACAAGTGCTTAATCATAAAAATATAAAATATAATTAACAAGGAGGAGCATTCCTATGAAGAAGACTTACAAAATTGAAGTAGACTGTGCAAACTGTGCAAATTTGATGGAGGACGCTGCGCGCAAGACTGGCGGAG
>CANOBT010000119.1 GCA_947564305.1 uncultured Lachnospiraceae bacterium
TTAACCATAAATCAGAACAACTAGATCCGGCGGTTAAAGCAGTTGCAGATGTAAGCCAGATCATTGTATGCCAAAAGTTCTCCGTTTCTGTCATATATGTTTCCGCGGGTTCCCTGCAGGTCACGCACTTTGCGAATCTGAAGCTTATAGTTATCCAGATAATACTCGCCCTTTACAATCTGCAGATTAAAAAGCTTGTTCACTAAAACCGCATACAGAAAACAGAATATCAAAATCAATACCAAAAGACGGGATTCTGAAATCTGTACAGCTGTTTTTTTTACCCGTCTCCAAATCTTTTTAAACAAATTTACCAGCACTCCTTTTCTCTTCTGCCTCTAACCTGTGGTTTATAAAAAGTAAAAGAGGGTACAGCCCCAATGTCACTACTATAGTATATATGAGCTCTGGTATGATAATATGCCTTAGATAGTACAAAAAATCAAATTCGCTCCGAAGCATAAACATCAAAAGATAGATGACCAGGCCATAAATAAACTCCGTTGCCCCTGTCAGCGCCAGGGGCAGCTTGATATCCTCCGCATAATACATCTGTTGGAACAAGCCGTTCACATAACCTGCCAGCAGATAGAGCAAAGCATAGAATCCCAGGATATTTCCAAACTGTATGTCCATCAAAAGACCAGAAAAAAAACCAACCAGCATTCCGTCTTTCGGACCCCGCATAAATCCATAAGAAGCTGTGAGTATCAACATCAGATTCGGTTTCACAGATGCAAGTTCCAACCAGGGGAACAAAGTACATTGAAACAGATAGCAGACACACAGAACGATTGCTGTTACAATGATACGTTTTATTTTTATTCCTTTCAAGAGACCACCTCTTTTTACAGTACGAACATATTTTTATAATCCAAAATAGACCGCAGGGTCACTCTGCCGGTATATCTGTCCCTGTCATTTGTGCTTTTGTCCTGGTGATGATCAGCACTTCCTGGAGTTTCTTAAAATCTACCACCGGCGTAATATAACCCGACCGGGTCAGATTGTTTGCATCCACCTGTACTTCACTGACATACCCAATCAAGATTCCCTGCACATACTTGTCACTGATATGAGATGTCACAATCTGTTCGCCCACTTCTACTTTATTGTCATTGTTTTCCATCTGCTCAAAACGCATCTTTCCTTCATTGAGCAGGGAAAGATCCCCCCGGACCGTACAAGTATCCGAGGTGGACAGCACCATCCCCCCCACATTACTGGAATCATCAATAATTGAACGGACAGTGGACCATGTAGGACCAGTCTGCGTTACAATGCCAACCAGACCGCTTCCTGCAATCACATTCATATCTTTCTGGATTCCATCCAGACTTCCTTTGTCCACTGTGAATGTGCTGAACCAGTTTCCGGAATCCTTGCTGATGACATGGGCACCAACCTTTTCATATTCCGCATAGTTCTGGTCCAACTTATATAATTCCCTGAGACGTTCTAATTCGTATTTTTCTTCCTGCAGATTATTGTTTTCTATCATCAAGTCATCTATTTTTTCCTGCAGTTTTTTATTTTCGTTTCGAGCCTCCTCCAACGTCTTGAAATTATCACTAAGATCAACAAGCAGGCCGCCCACTTTGTTCATGCCCTGCTGCATTGGGATTACTGTAATATTTGCGAGAATCCGAAATGGTCCGGTCACTCTGCTGTAAAATACAGATAACAGCATCAACAGGATACAGACCAGGGTTAATCCTGCAAGCAGGTATTTATTTAGATTGGACGTTTGATTCTTTTTTTTCATAATATATGCTCAATCCTTTTACAGTCTTATCTCATCCACTTATAATCTCCATCCAGCAAAGAATAAGTCAAATCCTTATACATCCTTTTATCCTGGATAATCTTCCGAAGTCCTTCCACAACACAAAGTTCTGGACGTACACACGTCTTTACTGTAAGTCCGGTGCTTTTTTGAAAATATGTAGAAAGCTCCTTTAAATTTGCAAGTCCTCCTGTCAGACAGATTCCGTTTTTCTCAACCCCGCTGCGAACAACCGGCGGAATCCTTTCAAACATTGACTTTATCTCTGATGCACATTCCCTCAAAGGCTCTTTGATTGCAGTCCGAACCATGCTGACAGGAATCGGCCTGTGTTCCGGAATGCCTGTTTGTAAATTTCTCCCTGTCACATCAATTTCCATACAAGTAGCATCCTCAAAGATCCCAAAATCCTGCCGTAAAGACTCCGCGGTCCTCCTGCCAACCAAAAATTCCATATTGTGCCGGATTAGATTCTGGACTGCCTGGTCCAGATGCTCTCCGCCTAATTTCATCAGCTTAGTCACCACCATACCGCCATGGCATAGGACGGAAATCTCCGTAGAGCCGCCTCCCATATTCACCATAAACATTCCGGCTGTACGCTCTACATTCACACCAAAACCAATGGCGTCTGCAATTCCACGCTCTACAATCCTAACCGATTTTGCACGAGCCGTAGAGTGGTACACCAAATCATAAAAAGCTCTCTTCTCAACCTCTGTCACATCCGTGGGCACTGCGACAAGATATTCCGCTCCCCCAGAAAAAGGACGTTCCTTTTTCAAGAGATTTTCCAAAAGACACTGCATATCGTCGAAACGGGCAATCACCCCGTTTCGCATAGGGAACAGCACCTCAATATTGTCCGGCGACTTCTCGAACATAACCCAAGCTTCGTCCCCTGCGGCACATAGATAGTCTTTGTCTTTTTTGGCAATGATATTTTTTTCTTTCCAGATAAAATCTCTCTTTTTATCAAAAACTTTTATTTCATAAGTCCCCAAATCCAGCCCATAAATATTTCGGAACATACACTGACCTTCCTTATTTTAAAATTCCCTGCTCACGCATACTACAATAGCAATTATTGCCAATAATGATATGGTCTAGAAGTTCTACTCCGATCATCTGGCCTGCCTCATAGACTTTTTTTGTCACAAACACATCCTCCCGGCTTGGAGTTGGATCACCGCTTGGATGGTTATGCAGCAGAATGATAGAGACCGCATCCTTCTGCAGCGCCTCTACAAACAATTCTCTGGGGGAGATTACCGCCGAGTTTACCGTGCCTTTCGAGATATCTGTCTCTCCGATAAGATGAGACTTTGTATCCAAAAGCAGCAGCTTCATAGATTCCTGCTTCTGATACCGAAGGTCCTCCATATAATAACGTGCAATGGTATCCGGAGTGTCAAATCGAAGTTCCTGCCTTGCACAAGCCTTAGAAAGTCGTCTTGCAAGCTCACAGATACAAAGGATCTGGATTGCTTTCACCTTTCCAATTCCCTTCACATGTATGAGCTGTTCAAAAGACCAACGATGAATACTGAGAATTCCCCCGCTGCCAAAATCAGGATACAGAATCCGCTTTGCCAGCTCCATAGAATTCTCTCCCCTGGTTCCTGTCCGCAGAAGAATTGCAAGTAATTCAATATCTGTCAGGTATTCGGCTCCAAAACGCTCGCATTTCTCATAAGGACGTTCTTCTTTGGTAAGTTCTTTTATTTTTTTCATATATATCTCTAATATAAAAATGGCAGATATGCACCACGAATATTTTTTATCGTTTTTTCGTGGAACAGCATCCAAGCTAAAACACAATACCGGATTATTTTACCATAATTTAAAAATTGTGTACAGGTCTCGAATCTAAAATTTCTGTGAATCCGAAATATCTCCCTAAAAAGCTGGGACTGAAAAACGCTGAATCAATGCCTCAGCTACCTTTAAGCCATCCATTGCAGCAGACATGATTCCGCCCGCATATCCTGCCCCCTCACCGCATGGGTAGATTCCTCTGATTTCACTTTCCATAGTATCAGAGCGTATCAGGCGCACAGGTGATGAGGTCCGGCTCTCCACTCCTGACAGAAGTGCATCTTCTCTGGCAAATCCAGAAATTTTATGGTCCATGGCGCGAATGCCTTTTTCTAAAGAATCAGCCAACTCATCCGGAAAAATGGCGCGTACATTAGCGAGCCGGAACCCGCCTTTCGTCTGTGGATGTATCTCTCCAAGTTTGATGGTTTTCTGATTACGGCAGAAATCCCCGAAACACTGGACGGGAACCACTCCCTCACCCTCTCGGTATGCGTAAGCTTCCAGACGACGCTGAAAGTCAATCCCAGCCAGAGGATGCTCACTTCCATAGTCCTCTGGAGTCACGGTAACAATCACTGCGCTGTTGGCATTGTCGCCTGCACGCCCGGAATAGCTCATTCCATTAACCGCCAGATGGTGCTCCTCCGAAGAGGCATTGACCACATACCCTCCAGGACACATACAAAATGTATACACACCTCTTCCATCCGCTATTTTTTCAGCCAGTTTATAAGAAGCCGCGGGCAGACGTTTAGCCCAAAGACTGCCATACTGTGCTTCTTGAATCATATGTTGGGGATGCTCAATCCGCACACCTACTGCGAAGGCTTTCGCCTGCATGGGAATCCCGCTGTCATAGAGCATCTGAAATGTATCCCTTGCGCTGTGCCCAATAGCAATGACAAGTGCTTCCACAGGAATCTGCTCTCGCTCATTGACTGTGATCTCCTGTAATATTTGACTGCCGGAATATGTTTGTCCAATTCCTGTCAAACGGCTATGGAATCTGATTTCTCCCCCTAAGGAGATGATTTCGTTTCGCATATTTCGTATAATCTTCGTCAGAATATCTGTTCCAATGTGAGGCTTTTGCTCATATAAAATCTGTTCTGGCGCACCAAACCGCACAAAGGTCTCCAGTACAAGACGACTGCGCCCACAAGAGTCCTTGACCAATGTGTTGAGCTTCCCATCGGAAAAGGTTCCTGCTCCGCCTTCTCCGAACTGCACATTGGACTCTGGATTTAGATTTCCATTTTCCCAAAAAGTACGTACATCCCGCACTCGTTCCTCCACCGGAGCACCTCGCTCTAACAGGATAGGACCATATCCCTCTTTCGCCAGAAGCCAGGCGCAGAATAATCCGGCAGGTCCAGCACCTGCAATCACAGGTCTGTGCGAAAGCTTTTCGTTTCCAGGAAGAGGCGCTCGAAAACTTCTTGTTTTCGAGTCCGCCATCTTTTGTATACTTGTATTTTTCTTTCCTACACGCCTGAAAATAACGGATTCCTGTGCCACTTCCACGTCTACCGTATAGCTGTAATAGATATCGGGCTTCTTTCTGGCATCAATGGATTGCTTGAAAATCT
Source organism: uncultured Lachnospiraceae bacterium (assembly GCA_947564305.1). The sequence continues at coordinate 5,197 of CANOBT010000119.1, forward strand.
GATATTTGACAGATTCTGATTTTTTTAAATGTAAGATTTTCCGAATCTTATCTTCTAATTCCTGTTCACTATGTCCAGGTTGAAGACGGATCTGGCTCACTCTAAGCATGGGCTGCCTCCCTTCCTGCCACATGGCCGCTGGACCATGCCCACTGCAGATTATATCCTCCGCACAGACCGTCTACATCCAATATCTCCCCGGCAAAATAGAGTCCGGGCACAAGACATGACTCCAATGTCTGCGGGTGGACGCTGCGCGTATCTATACCTCCCCGGCAGACCTGAGCCTGCTCAAAAGGATTGGTTTCTATGATTGTAGTTTGAAACAGCTTCATAAGACGGGCAAAACTGATCCATTGTGTTTTTGATATAGAGCTTACACATTGCTCGCGCCCCAGTTGGCTGAGACGAATCCAGAGGTCACATAATTTTTTAGGAAATAAGCCGATAAAAAATTCCTCCAATGTCTTCTCAGGCCGCATCCGCACACGTGTATCCAGAAAATGAAGAAATTCTTTCCACTCGAATTCCGGCATAAAATCTAAAACGGCTGTCACATTTTTTCTTTGATATAATGCTTCTGCGGCAAAACCGCTTACCTGAAATACCGGAATACCGGAAATCCCGTAATTTGTGAGTTGGAGTTCTCCCTTGTCTTTTGCAATACAGACATCATCTGCATACAGAGAGACTTGTCCCTGTACCCGAACCCCCGCAATACTTTTATAAAAAGATTCCTTGCATCGTAACTGTACCAAAGCAGGAAAAATTGGTGTCAGTGAATGCCCTAGCTGTTTGGCAAGTGTATAGCCACTGCCATCACTTCCCGCGATGGCAGAGGCCCTGGAACCGGCTGCCAGGATGACCCGATTGGCACGCAGTTTCCCTGAATTAGTTTTCAAAAGAAAACCCGGCTTTTCCGGAAGGATTTCAAGGCATTTTCGCTCTGTCAATATGTCTATATGGAAACGGACGCACTCCATCCGCAGCACATCTAAAACTGAGGACGCCTGATCCGAATTAGGATAAAGATAGCCATTCCTGTCTTTTGGATGAATCCCAAGCTGCCGAAAAAATTCTACGGTCTGTGGGACGTCAAATTGCTGAAGGATTCCCCATGGAAAAGACGTATTTTGAGAATGATAGCACGCAGGCTCTTGATACAGATTCGTATAGTTACATCTGCCATTCCCAGTGGATAATATTTTCCGTCCTACCCGGTCATTTTGTTCCACCAGTGTCACTTTTGCCCCGAATGAGGCGGCAGTAATCGCTGCCATCATTCCGGAGGCACCGCCTCCAACTACAATTACGTCTGTCATATAGGTTATATCCTCCGAATCTGTTCTTTAGACACCAGTCCTGCGTCCAATAAATACTGCAAAGACTTCAGGATTCCTAATTTTGCACTCGGCCAGGTCAGTCCACCTTGAAAATATACAGCATAAGGCGGCTTAATCGGACCGTCCGCACTCAGCTCAATGGAAGAGCCCTGAACAAAAGCCCCCGCTGCCATGATAACATCACTGTCGTATCCAGGCATGGCCCATGGTTCCGGCGTCACAAAGCTGTCGACAGGAGCCGCTGCCTGTACTCCCTTACAAAACGCAATCACACCTTCAGCGTTTTTCAATTCCACAGCCTGGATAATGTCATGTCTGGACTCTGAGCCGTTTGGGACTACGCCATATCCCAGCCTTTCATAGATATTCGCCGCAAACACAGCTCCCTTTAAAGCACTGCTTACCACAACAGGTGCCAGGAAAAATCCTTGATAGAAAGACTGCATCACACCAAGGGAAGCACCCACCTCCCGACCAAGTCCCGGAGACGTCAGCCGATAGCCGCAGTTTTCAATCAAATCCTCTCTCCCTGCCACATAACCGCCAATAGGTGCCAGACCTCCACCCGGATTTTTGATTAAGGAGCCCACCACCATGTCTGCCCCCACATCGCTGGGCTCTATGGTTTCAACGAATTCCCCATAACAGTTATCAACCATGCAGATAACATCTGGTTTGATTCGTTTTACAAATGCGATTAATTCTCCAATCTTTTCTACGGAGTAACTTGGCCGCACCTGATACCCCTTGGAGCGCTGAATCGTAACCAGTTTTGTCTTATCATTCATGCTCCTTTCAATGGCCGGATAATCAAAATATCCGTCCTCCTTCAATTCCACCTGGCGGTATGTCACGCCATATTCCGCCAAGGAACCCTTGGACGGCCGGATTCCAATTACCTCCTCCAACGTATCATAAGGTTTTCCGGCTGGAGAAAGCAGCTCATCGCCTGGACGTAAGTTTGCCGAAAGTGCCAGCGCCAGTGCATGAGTTCCGCATGTAATCTGTGGCCGCACTAACGCGGATTCCGTGTGAAATGTATCCGCATACACCTGCTCCAGCGTATCTCTTCCTGTATCATTATATCCATATCCTGTGGCATACTGAAAACAGCCTTCACTGACACGGTTTTTCTGCATGGCATGTAACACTTTAAGTTGGTTGAACTCTGCATTTTTATCGAATTCTGAAAAACGAGGCATCAGTTCTCGTTCCAGATGTTCCCCCGCCTCATAAACCTCCCTGGAAATCCCCAAGTTTTGATAAATCGTATATTGCTCCATTTTTATTCTCCTAGTATCTTTCTTTTTTTCAGTTCCGCCATCATCTCTTCCAATAGTTCTGCTTCATTATGGTGGTATTTCTCTTTTTCCAGCCAAATCACATCACGTTCTCTCTTGAACCAGGTAATCTGACGTTTTGCAAAATGACGGGTATCCCTTTTGATGACAGAAATCGCTTCCTCCAAAGTATAGCACCCATCCAGGAAATCCAACATTTCTTTATACCCAAGTCCCTGCATGGAAACCATATCGCGGGTAAATCCCTGTGCTTTCAGCCTGCGCACCTCGTCTTCTAATCCTTCTTCTATCATCTGGTCCACACGAAGGTTGATTCGCTCATATAGCCGTTCCCGCTCTTCATTCAACACAAAATATGCAAATCGATATGGTGATTCCTTCTGCCTCTCAATTTCATTGTGCTCCGAGATTTTCTGTCCGGTCTGATGGAAATATTCCAGCGCCCGGATAACCCTTTTTACATTGTGGGCATGGATTTCCTGTGCAGAACATGCATCCACTTTGGCCAACATTTCATGGAGATACTCTGCCCCTTCTGTTCTCGCTAATTGCTCTAATTCTATGCGGTAAGCGCGGTCTCCTCCATTTTCTGTGAAGTCAATGTCATATAAAACCGCTTGAATGTAAAATCCGGTCCCACCTGTCAAAATCGGAATCTTTCCTTTTTGATAGATTTCTGACATTGCCTGTTTTGCCATCTCCTGGAACCGGACAACATGAAATGCTTCATCCGGATTTAGTACATCCACCAGATAATGGGGAACTCCCTGCATCTCCTCCGGACGAATTTTCGCTGATCCGATATCCATCTGGCGGTAGACCTGCATAGAATCTGCGGAAATAATTTCTCCATCAACCGCTTTTGCGAGGGAAATGGAAAGTTTTGTCTTCCCAACTGCCGTAGGACCTGTCAATACGATCAATGGTTTTTTCATAAATATATCAGCCCTTTCAAAGTCATTCCTATATCAAACAATCCGTTTAAACTTTTTTTCCAGTTCTCTCTTAGACATCGCGATGATGGTAGGGCGCCCGTGAGGACAATGGTAAGGATTCTCTAAAAGGAGCAGCTCTCCTATTAAAGTATCCACCTCCCGCGCAGATAAGCGGCTGTTCCCCTTCACTGCCGCTTTGCAGGAAAGAGATGCTACCCTCTCATCAATCAAATCCGGTGTCATAGATGTACTGATTCCATCCGCCAAGGAATCCAGCATCTCAAGCAGCAATTCCTTCTTTGCAATCCCAAACAGATTAGCCGGCACCGCCCGTACGGCATATTCCTTTCCTCCGAAATGCTCAATTTCAAATCCAATTTTCAAAAAGCGCTCCATATAGCCTTCGATAAGCTGCGCCTCCTGCATGGAAAGTGACAGAATAATCGGCGGGCTTAAATATTGGGACGTATAATCCCGATTCTTCATCTCTTTTAAGGTGCGCTCATACAACACCCGCTCATGGGCGGCGTGTTGATCAATAATATACAAATTATCCTGAAACTGTACAAGCCAATAGGTCTCAAATACCTGTCCGATCAACTTATATTCTGCCCGGATATCCCGCTTTAAAAACTTCTCTTCAAAAAGGTCAAGCTGCTTGGCCTGCAATACCTCCTGCACCTGGTCTGCCTGTTTCGTCATCTGCGGTGTGCTAGGTACATTGATATGATAATCTTTGTTTTCATGAACAGCCTTTTCACGAACGACCTCCGGAAACGGAAGCGCGGATTCTTCCTTTTTTTCCGTCGCTGTATAAACGCGCTCAGTCTCTGAATTTCCTGTATCCCTGTTTTCAGCGGATTTTGACTGCTGATGCTCTGCCATCACCCGTTCCCGCATTTTACGGATAAAGTACTCTTCGTCATGGATTTCTTCTTCCACAGCCGCCTTTTTGGGCTTCAAAAGAAATGGACTTTCAGAAACCTTCTCTTCTTCCTGTCCTGTATTTGGCTGCACAGGCTCCGGCACCGGTACCTGCGGAATCATCTCTGGTTCGAGAAGCGTTCTGTGAATGCCCTCAAAAACCGCATGATAGACGTCCTGCTGCCTCTGGAATCGAAGCTCCATCTTAGTAGGATGCACATTCACATCCACCTGTTCTCCATCCACAGAAAACGACAGTACCGCAAAGGGAAATTTATGCTGCATGGAAAAATCTTTGTAAGCATCTTCCAACGCCTTAGAAATCATTGCGCTTTTTACATATCTGCCGTTTACAAAAAACGTCTCAAAATTCCGGTTTCCCCGCGCAATCATCGGTTTTCCGATATATCCACATATACGTATCTGTGACTGTTCAAAATCCAGTTTCAGCAGATTTGAGGCCACATCTCTCCCATAAACCTGATAAATCACTTCTTCTAGTTTTCCGCTTCCTGAAGACCTCAGTTTTTCCTGACCGTTATTCAGGAAACGAATCCCAACCTCAGGGTGGGATAGTGCCAGGCGAATCAACAAATCCTGCACATGACCAGCCTCTGTCATTGCAGTCTTCAAAAATTTTCTGCGCGCCGGCATATTATAGAACAGCTGCCGTACTACAAAAATGGTGCCGTCAGCCGCCCCGGCATCTTCTAATGAGACTTCTTTTCCGCCTTCTATCATATACCGGACCCCGAATGTCTCTTCCTTTGGTTTCGTAACCAACTCCACCTTCGCTACTGCGGCGATGCTCGAAAGTGCCTCCCCGCGAAACCCCAGAGAAGCAATATGGGAAAGGTCCTCCACACATTGAATCTTACTTGTAGAATGCCTTAAAAAAGCATTTCGGATATCTTCCCTCTGAATTCCTGCCCCGTCATCCGTAATCCGAATCATGGAGATTCCGCCGTCCTCAATCTCCACTGTAATTGAGGAGGCTCCTGCATCGATTGCATTCTCCACCAACTCCTTTACCACTGAGGCCGGCCGTTCAATAACCTCTCCTGCCGCAATCTTATCAATGGTCACCTGGTCTAAAACCTGAATATGAGCCATATGCTTTCTCCCTTCTCCAACTCAGAAGTCCTACCAGCGATTTCTCAACTTATTCTGTAATCGGTAAATAGTATTCAGCGCATCAATGGGGGTCAGATTCCCTACGTCAATATTTTTCAATTCCTCCAGGACATCATCATCCTGAACTGTATCAAACAAGGAAAACTGAGCCAAATCTACCTCATCATATTTGACTGGTTTGGTCTTTTTCTTTGGCTTTTGCGCTCCCTTCGCCGCAATCTCGCTGACCCGCACCGTAATATCACCGTCCACCAGTTCCTCTACAATTTCCTTTGCACGGCTGATGACGATATCCGGCACACCGGCCAGTTTCGCCACCTGGATTCCATAGCTCTTATCTGCGCCGCCCTTCACAATCTTACGCAGGAATACGATATCGTCTCCTTTTTCTTTGACAGCAATACAATAGTTGTTGACATTCTCAATCTTTCCTTCTAACTCAGTGAGTTCGTGATAATGGGTGGCAAACAAAGTCTTCGCTCCTAAAATCCTTGCATCACTGATATATTCCACCACTGCCCAGGCAATGGACAACCCGTCAAAGGTACTTGTCCCTCTTCCGATTTCATCCAGAATCAAAAGACTCTTTGAAGTCGCGTTGCGCAGTATATTCGCAACCTCTGTCATTTCAACCATAAAGGTGCTCTGCCCGGAAGCAAGGTCGTCTGAAGCTCCTACACGCGTAAAGATTCGATCTACAAGCCCAATGTCTGCACCGGATGCCGGCACAAAGGAGCCAATCTGCGCCATTAAAACAATCAATGCCGCCTGCCGCATATACGTCGATTTCCCGGCCATATTCGGGCCTGTGATGATGGAAATACGCTGTTTCTTGTCGTCCAGATACGTGTCATTGCAAATGAAAGAGCCGTCCGGTATCATCTGTTCCACCACCGGATGCCTCCCATCCTTGATATCAATGACCCCTTTTTCATTGATTTTTGGACGCACATAATGATTCCGTTCTGCAATCAATGCAAGAGTGGAAAAAACATCCAGCTCAGCCACTGCTTTCGCCGTCTTCTGGATCCTCTCCACTTCCCCGGCAATGGTATCCCGAACCGTGCAATATAATTCATATTCCAGGGCATACAGTTTATCCTCTGCTCCAAGAATGGTATCCTCCAGTTCTTTTAGCTCTGGTGTAATATACCGTTCTGCATTGGCAAGAGTCTGTTTGCGCATAAAGTAATCCGGAACCAGATTCTTATAGGAATTGGTAACCTCCAGATAATAGCCAAATACTTTATTAAATTTAATTCGAAGGTTTTTAATCCCTGTTTTCTCCTTTTCTTCCTCCTCCAGCTTTGCAAGCCAGCTTTTTCCTTCGGACTTGGCACGGCGCAGTTTATCCACCTCTTCGTTGTAGCCGTCCCGGATAATATTCCCTTCCTTCATTGCCAACGGCGGGTCTTCCGCAATGGCTGATTTTACTAAGGAGCAAAGGTCATCCAGTGTATCTAAGTCATCCCGGATTCCTAACAGAAGCTCGGAATGCATCTCTTCTAATATGTACTGGATATGCGGCAGCATTTCCAAAGACCCTGAAAACGCAGTCAAATCACGCGGAGTTGCCGAACCATAGGTAATCTTTGTGATCAATCGCTCCAGGTCATAGACCGGAGCTAAATACTCCCTGATTTCTTCTCTGCAGATTGCGTGCTCCTTCAATTCAGACACCGCATCCAGACGTTTCTCAATCTCCTGCCGCTCAATCAACGGTTGTTCCACATTCTTACGCAGAGTACGTGCCCCCATGGCGGTGCGCGTCTTATCCAACACCCAGAGAAGCGAGCCACGTTTCTGCTTTTCCCGCAGAGTCTCACATAATTCCAGATTCCGCCGGGTAGAGCTGTCTAGCATCATATATTTCCCTGTGGTATAAGGCGTAATGTGTGTCATATGGGACAGATTGTTTTTCTGTGTCTCCAGGAGATACTGCAGAAGCGCTCCTGCACTGATGATGCCGCAGTCATAATCTCCAAGCCCCAGTCCGTCCAGGGTGGAAACCTTGAAATGCTCCAAAAGCTTCTCCCGGCAGAGCGCATCGTCAAAATACCAGGCATCCAGGGAATAAATCGCTATTTTCAAGCGTTCCTTCATATCCTCCAGATCCATCCCGCTCATATAAAAAGATTCATTACAGATGATTTCAGAAGGCATAAATTTAGAAATCTCATCCTTCAGCCTGACACCGTCCGGAAGTTCTGTTACAAAATAATCTCCTGTAGAAATATCCGCTACAGATACCCCATACCGGTCAGCCAGATACACAATACACATAATATAATTGTTTTTCGTCTCATCCATCATCTGGTTGTCCATGACGGTTCCTGGCGTCACAACCCGCACGACCTCACGTTTGACCAGTCCCTTTGCCAGTTTTGGATCCTCTACCTGTTCACAGATTGCCACTTTATAGCCTTTGGCTACCAGACGATTCAGATAATTGTCCACAGCATGATAAGGGACACCACACATGGGTGCCCGTTCATCCAGCCCGCAGCTTTTTCCGGTCAAAGTCAGCTCTAATTCCTGTGAGACCGTGACCGCATCCTCAAAGAACATTTCATAAAAATCTCCAAGCCTGTAAAATAAGATGCAGCCCGGATATTCCTTTTTTGTATCCACGTATTTCTGCATCATTGGTGTTAATTCTGCCACTTCCTGCCTCTCTTTCGTATCCATCTCTATCATTTTCTAACTTAAGCAGCTGTCTGCGTCTTTATATTACTGATGACGATTTCATTTCACAATACATGAAAATGCGGTTTTTCCTCCCCGTAGAGCCAATGGAGCAGATATCCTGACAGCAGGATGCCAATTGCACACAGACCGGAAAACAAGATTAAAAAAGGCACACAGACCTGTCCAAACAGCTGCAGAGGCTGCTCAGAATAATCCCACACGTTCCACCGCATCCATTTATTTACGATCATCCCTGTAATAAATTCCCCTGCTCCCACGAACAGCGTACACCTGAGTACCTGTACCCAAAGAGGATCCGTCCACCGTAGCTGCAGCCCCTGCCATCCAAAAAACAGAAGGCAGAATCCCCCCAATACAAACATGGACCAGTGCGAAAAACCACGGAATGCAACTTCGATTGAATAGTAAAGGACGCCGCCCAGAGTCCACATAAAAAGGTATTCACTTACTCTTTTCACAAAACTGTCCTCCATCACTCATTTTCAACAACTTCTCCAATGTAGTAAAACCCTCTGCATTCCTTTAACCGAACAGAAATCAACCTTCCTATCGTGGAAGCATCTCCCGGAAAATGTACCAACAGGTTATTGCTCATACGCCCGGTCATCAAGGATACATCATGTTCATTGACAGATTCCACCAACACCTCCTGGATAGAACCTGTATGTATTTTACACGCCTCTGCTGAAATACTCTGCACCTCTTTCAACAGCCGTTCAAACCGGTCCTTTACAATATCTGGTGAGACCTGCTCTTCCATAACAGCCGCAGGGGTTCCGGTCCTTTTGGAATACTGGAATGTAAAGGCAGCATCATAGCGAACTTTGTGAACCACATCCAAAGTCTCCTGAAAATCTTCCTCTGTCTCTCCTGGAAATCCCACGATAATATCCGTGGTCAGCGAAATATCCGGAACCGCCTGCCGTATATTTTCTACCAGTTTTAGATATTGTTCTTTTGTATACCTACGGTTCATTTTTTCGAGAATTCGGCTGCTTCCTGACTGAATCGGAAGATGTAAATGCCTGCATATTTTTTTAGACTGTCCCATCACCGTAATCAATTCCTGAGACAAGTCCTTCGGATGTGAGGTCATGAACCGTATCCTTCGAATGCCGTCAATTTTTTCAATCTCTGTCAAAAGCCTGGCAAAATTCATAGGCTGTTTCAGAGTCTTTCCATAGGAATTAACATTCTGGCCGAGAAGCATAATTTCCACTACTCCGTCTGATGCCAACCCTTCAATTTCACGGATAATATCTCCCGGCTCCCGGCTCCGTTCCCTTCCCCTGACATAAGGAACGATACAGTAGCTGCAGAAATTATTGCATCCAAACATGATATTTACGCCCGACTTAAACGAATATTTGCGCTCGCTAGGAATCTCCTCCACAATTTTATCAGTATCTTTCCAAATGTCAATGACCATTCGTCCTGATGCCTGGCTGACAGAGAGCAATTCCGCAAATTTATATAAATTGTGCGTTCCAAAGATTAAATCTACGAAAGAATAGCTTTTCTTGAGCTTTTCCACTACTTCCGGTTCCTGCATCATACATCCGCATAAGGCAATCTTCATGTTCGGATTCTGCTTTTTGGCATTCCTAAGCTGTCCCAAACGCCCATATAAGCGTTGGTTTGCATTCTCCCGCACCGTGCAGGTATTAAAAATGACAAAATCAGCTTTTTTTTCATCTGGTTCCTCTATATAACCGATTTTACTTAAAATCCCTGCCAGCTTTTCCGAATCTCTGGCATTCATCTGACATCCAAACGTAGTCACACAGAATTTAGGATGACGCCCATTCTTCTGCCTAAAATCTCTCGCCTGCTCCTGGCACTTCGCCATATAATAGTACTGTCTGGCCGGTTCTGCTGTGGGAGCGCCTGAAGTTAAGTCTATCTTATCTAAATCAATTTCCTGATACATTTTCTTGACTAATTCCCCTTTTATTCAAAATTTTTCTCATTAGATGAACTGATTTTTTCCTTCTATATACTCATATCCAATCTGTCCAAGTTTTTCCGCCAATTCCGTCTTTGGAACAGATAAATCCTCACAAAGCGCATCCAACGTTGGATAAAAATCCCGAAGTTTTGTATTGATGACACTCAATAGAATCATCGGGTCTTTCGGTAATCTGTCATTCATATCCTATAATTTCCTTTCTCTGTGATCACTGCTTCCACATTGATATCAAAGGGGTCTGCCGGAATTTTTTCTACACACTGGATGGAATATGCAAGTCCAATCCTGCGGCACTTTGGATGTGCCTGCAGATACCTGTCATAAAATCCCTTTCCATATCCAATCCGATTACCACTTTTATCAAATACGGCCCCTGGCAGAAGCATCAACACCTGGCTGTGTTCTGTTTCTAATCCCTTCTGCATTTCCCTATGGAAACTCAATTCTGGCTGCGCGATTCTGGCTGCATCCCATACAGGCTCAGGAATCCCATAATATCCGGGCAGCAGCTCTGCCAGGCTTTCTATGTAGAAAAATTCCATCTTTCCTGCATCCGCCACACAGGGCACTGCAACCCTCTTCCCGGTTTTCCATGCTTCCTCCATAATACCAGAAGTTTGTACCTCTTCCCTGAAAGAGGCATAACAATAAATCTCCCGCGCACTTTGAAAAAGCGGACAGCCGACAATAAAGGAACGGATTTTTTGGCTGTATCTATCCCGTTCTTCTGTGGTCAATGCCATGCGCTTTTTCAATACACGGGTTCTAATTTGCTTCTTTGTTTCCAAATTTCTCACCAAGGTTTACAATTGTCCCATCTTTTTCTTTAATATCAATCCTGTTAAGCTGGCTTCTCAGGTTTCCGCGGATGGTCTCCAGATACTCTTCTCTAAGTAGTTTCTGTTCCTTTTTCTCTGCATCTGTGAGTCCTTCTTCCTTTGACTTCTTATATAACTCATTGATTCTTTTTATCTTCTGTTCATCCATAGATTTACACCTTTCTTTGAAAATGGCTTGGAAACCACCGAAGAATCGTTTGCAGCGATTTCTCAGCTCGAATAGTTCTCTAAAAACCCATAAAGCTCCCTTGCTGTTTCCACATATTTTCCAGCCTCCACCTCCAAACGTACCGTTTCAGGAAGCGCACTGACCGGAATCTCTGTCATCTCATAAATTGTCTCATGGTCGCCCAGATAAACAACCACATATCCCTGTAATTCACAGAGATAATATCCTTCATTTTTTTCCGCTGTTCCCTTTGTCGTAACACTCTCTTCCTTTTCAGGAACGATTTTTTCTTCCTGCGCTTTTGCCTCTTTAGCAAGCTGCCTGTCCATAGCGTAACGATAACTCATCTGATATCCGATACCAATCATAGAAGCAAACACAAAAAACGCCACAAAAAAACCAATATAATATTTCTGCTTCATAAGGAACCTCTCCTTTTTTACACAG
>CANOBT010000120.1 GCA_947564305.1 uncultured Lachnospiraceae bacterium
AATAATTCTAATGTTAATATTAGGAAAGGCGATTTGTCATATGGAACGTTATCTGGCTCTGCAAAAGATCATTGAAATGAAAAGTTTTACAAAAGCCGCCGAAGCACTTGGATACACGCAGTCTTCTGTCAGTCAGATGATCGCGTCTTTAGAAAATGAGCTGTCCATGAAACTGCTTGTCCGGTCACGGACTGGAGCCAGACTCACTTTAGAAGGGAAAGAATTATATCCGTTTATTGAAAGAACGATCCTTCAATACCGGGCTATGCAGGAAAAAGCATTGGAAATCAAAGGACTGGAAACCGGGATCATACGGGTAGGAACTATCACCAGTGTAACCTGCCACTGGATGCCTATGCTCATAAAAGGCTTCCAGCAGCTTTATCCCAATGTCCAGTTTGTTTTTCATGATGGGGATTATACTTCAATCCAGGAATGGATCAAGACCGGGCTTGTTGACTTTGGCTTCATCACTCCTGCCGCTGTCACAGGAATCAAGACAATGAAGATCAAAGATGGTGAGATGCTGGCGGTTCTGCCAAAGAATCATCCATTAGCAGAAAAGACCGTGGTTCCTCTGAATTCCCTTACCTCTGAGCCTTTCATCCTGTTGGAGGAAGGGCATTATAATGAACCATTGGAAGCATTTCATGCTGTAGGTTTAGAGCCGGATATTAAATACACGGTACACGATGATTTTGCAATTATGACCATGGTAGAAGAAGGGCTTGGTGTAGGCATTCTGGCAGAGCTCATGCTTCGCCGCACAAATTATGATATCGTATGCCTTCCGACAGACCCGCCAGTCTATCGGGAGCTGGCAATCGGTTTTAAAGATAAAGACAGTCTCCCCATTGCCAGCAAATACTTTATTAAGTATCTCCTGGAAAATACAGACCGGCTTCCGTAGGCTAAGATTTGCAACCGCAATATACAGAAGGCTTGTCACTGGCAACCTTTCTGCATACTATGGTATACAGAAAGAGAGAATTCCCCTGCCATCGGAGAATCCTCTCTTCATTTATTTATGATTCTGCAATATGCTCTATAGTCATTTTTGCCTTCATCTCAGCAATTTCCGTGCAAAATCCTTCATCCCCAGTTCTTCCCAATTAAAATGCCCCAGGTTAAAGCAAGCCTTTGTCCTGCCCTGCTCCACTGCGTCACGGATGTAGGCCAACACGGTCCAGTCAATGATCTCACTTGGAATAATCGCCTGAATATTGTGCTTTTCCATTTGCTCCATAATAGACATGACATAGTCCCGGTAATATCCGTCTTCGCCGATTCCGTCCAGAAAAAATGCATTGGGATAAAGGTGGGCATTCAGCGCCACACATTCTATCTCATCCTCCGGCTTCCCTATGTATCTAAGACCGTTCATACCGATTTTCCTTACTAATTTTAATTTCGGCATTTTCCTATTATAAACTTCTATAATATCGAATACACTTTAACAATTCAATTATTAATTCCTGATACAAATCTTCATCAAAAACTCCATCTACCAATGCATTCTTAATTAACAGCGGCCGGTACATTACCACGATCTGTTCCACAGCCTGCTTGTCATCCATTTTGGCCCGATATAAAATCTCTTCAAATTCCATCATTTCCCCCCGCATCCAGCCACATCTCTTCTGGATTGCATAATAATAGACTTCTTTTACCCTTTCTTTTGCCACTCCACTTAAAGCTCCTAGTTCTTCCACTGTATACATTTTCACACTTTTTGTGGCATATGCCAAAAGTGCTGATGCATACTTTTTGGTATAGGATTTCCGCTTATTTTTCGCTATACCAAAAAGTTTACTTTTTGAAATACCTTTGCTTGCTCTATACGGTTTGGTCTTAAAAAGAGCAATCACATTTTAGATTGAATTTATAGCTATGATTTACACAAAAATCCCAGAAGATTACTCCCCTGGGACTACAAATTTATATCCTGCACCTCTGACCATGTGAATATATTCCGGATACCGTGGATCTGCCTCTAACTTTTTACGTAAACTGCGGATTAAACAATAGATGGTATTATCAATATCCTCCACAACTTTCTCTCCATATACTGCATCGTATGCAGATCAACCGCGTGAATAAAGTCCATCCTATGTCCGTCTGCTATACAGGTAAGTTCTATCTGATTCTTTACACAGATCAGTTTTTTCTGGGAGAGCAGAATATCCAGCACTTTACTGCCTGTCTCTATTTGCGAATCATATGACTGGATCGTGCGTGTTACCTGCTCATAATATTCCATTCTGTCTTTTTCTTCTGAAAAAAGTTTTAGCGGCTCTAATTGTTTTTTCAAATCATGGACAGCATAACATATCATACACCTGGCAAAGATAATACAGCGAACTGTTACCAGAATCATTCAAGGAGGTCGAAATCCAACTCAGGATCAAAACGTTCAAAATGATGATAAGAAATGAAAGCAGAGAAAAACTAATTCCCACATCATATCTGCCGTCTTCCGGCAATTTTCTTCCTATCATATAGTAAATCAATACACAGACCACCAATGCGCACAAGATATAAGAGCTTGTCAATATAGAGGAAAATGTCCTGTCCGGCCAAAACAAAATCAGATACAGAAAAAAACAAAATAGTACAAGTATACAAAATCCCTCCCAAAAGACGAAAGAAAAAATGTTCCCTTTTCTCTAATTTCGCTGAAAAAATGAGACACAGGGGCAACATATTTATCATAAAAAAATTTATTTCGATCCATGAGGCCATCATCGCAATCCTTCTTTATTCTTTTGAATACTGTTCTAAATAGTTACGTATCATCTCCCTGAAATGGCTGTTATCTTCTACAACCGCTATTTTAATCATCATAACTACTTTTCCTTCTTCGCCTCCCCCTCCGGGAAGATAATCTTATTCACAACAAAGAAAATCACCATAGATACTCCCCCCGTCAAAACTGTCGTGATAATATTATAAATGAAATCCGGCACACCCAGGGTGCCTGCCACGCCCACCCAGATACTGTTAATGGAATTGACCACCAATGTCACACCCACCCAGCCAAAAAAATATCCTACAATCTGCGGTGGAATAGAACCTTGGCTACGGAACGTGATATTCCTCTGCAATGGAAAGTTGATACACTGGGCCGTAAAAGTCGCGATCAGATAGCCAATAAAGTACGCCAGACCGCCATCAGCCACACTATAGGGCAGAACATTAAATGTAAAATCCGCCCTCACGGATTCATTTGACCGCACCGGGATGTTTCTCCGCAAAGCCTGCCCACCACTTTGTAACTGCATTTTCTTTCATGATTGCATCTCTTTCCTTTCTACTATCTGATATCAAAACAGGCGGTACGGTTGATTCGTACCGCCTTCCGTATTCATATCTTAATATAAAATGGATTGATTATATCCTGTTCATTACGGCATCGGTCCGCCCTGTGACTCTACATAGTTTTCTGTCTGTCCTTCACTGTCTGCTCCTTCGGCAACGATCAGTTCAACCTGCTCGCTCTCATCGGAAGCTTCCGCCAGATTTCCATCTCCCTTTGCAGTAAGGCTGATCTTATATTCTCCCGCCTCCACGGTAATCTCTTTTTCACAGCTATAACTCGTCATTGGTCCCATGGCTGTCGCGATCAGATCATCCTCTGTAATCGTATCTGTCTGTACGATTTCTCCATTTTCATCATAAATCTGGATTTCGAGATCCGTAAACAATTCCTTTTCATTATAAGTAGTCAGTGAATCCGACCACAGGGTAACTGTCACAGATGTTCCATCCTGTGTATACTTAAATTCCGGTGTAGAGAGTTTTCCAGACACATCAAAGGTCTGTACCACTGGTTCCTCATTATTTCCATCGGCCTGGAATGTCAGCAGGTTTGCGTGATAACTTCCAAATGGAAGTTCTGAAATATCCACATTCCCACTGATCTCGCCTTCACCGGTCAAACGTGAGGAAGCGGCTACATAATTGCTGCCTTCGTTTCCTTCATCGTCAAGGTCATATACCCATACCGTATAATAATCCACGTCCGCGCTTCCGGTAAATACAAAGTCTCCGGTCTCTCCGTCAAAAGAATATCCCACCGTATTTTCAGAAGTTCCGGACGAAGCTGCTCCTGTCTGCCCGTCTATGCTTCCATTTTCCGCATTGATTTCTCCGGAAGCTGCCTCGTTTCCTCCCAACGTCGGTGCTGCCATAGAAATTACCATCAATACGATTGCCAGTACTGCCATAACATACTGCGAAACCGGGACAAGACAAATTTCCTTTTTCCGAAGTCCTGCCAGTACCATGAATATGGAAATAACACATCCTGCAGCCACACCGTACGAGATATTCTGTGTAAATACAGTCATCACAACCGTCATTGCAAATGGAATAACCTCTCCCACTTCCATCTCTTTCAGATTTTTTAATCCTTTCAGCATTCCCAGTGCCAATACCAGCATTACTGCGTCCGCAATCTGAAATGTTGCATAGATTACATTTGGAAATACAAATCCTGCATGGCCGTATTCCGGCACACTTTTCGTATATGTAGCAAACAGGACAAAGGGGATCCATGTAAACATGGAAATCAAGTAGCCGATCGCGCACACCACGGAAGACAGTCCTGTTTTTCCTCCGTCTGCCGTAGCCGCAGAGGACTGCTTCGCAACCGATACCGGCGCTACCCCAAAGACAGGCGCTATCACATTTGTTGCCGCATTTACCAGTAAAATCTTACCTGCTTTTTCATTGTATTCTTCTTTATTTTCAAAAATCTGTCCATTCAGATCTGCTCCCTGTACCGACGCTTCCGATTCATACATTCCCATGAACACAAACAGCAGGATTGCCCGTACAAAAAGCATGATCACATTTCCGCCTGCCCCTGTAAAGCCGGAAAAATCAAACCCTTCGGCAAATACAGTTCCAAGCTGCAGTTCTTTGATCCCAAGCCCGATGGTATACATTTCACCCAGCGGATCCGGATTGACACCAATCCAGATCCGGTTCTGTGTATACACATAGGTAAACGCAATACCGCCAACCACAGAAGCAATCAGAAAGAAGATCAACGTTGCTGTAAGGAAACCCGAAAATACCGGTGTCTCTGCTTTGCGTTTCATATGGAAGATCACCAGGGCAAATCCGATCAGCCCGGCAAATATACAAAGCCGCATATACGGCGCCAGCGCCGCCCCGCCAAGCGCATCGTCTGAAAGAGCCGATAAGGATATCCCCTCAATAACCCCCATATTTTCCAATGCCACATAAGCGATATAAAGTCCCATTGCCACCGGAAGCGCACGCCGTACACTATCCGGAAGCAATCCCAGGATCCATTTCCTAAGCATTGGCACGGCCATGACCGCCAGATACACAACCGCTGCCACAAAAGTGACTGCAAGGAGATTTGCGTAAGTCAATCCGGAATTCACGCCCAGCATGGATATCATAACTGTACTGAGGCTCAGTGATGCTGTCTGGACCAACGGCAGATTGCACACAAATCCTAACAGCAATGTTCCGACAAACGCGGTAACCGTTGCCCCCAGATAAAGCCCGCAGTAGGGAATATCATCCGCAAACGCAGTAATCAATATCTGGATATTCATAAACAAGGCACACACGGAAAGGAAGAATACGGACAGCCCGGACTTCACTTCTCTTCCCATGGTAGATCCTTTCTCAATAAAATGGAAATGCTGGTTTAAAGCACCGCTGATACCTGTATTCTGTTTGATCTGAATTACCTGTTCTTCTTTCTTTCCACTCATTTTCACCCACCTACTCTTTCCTGTTCCGCTTTTCAAGCATTGGCTTTGTAAACTGTTTATGTACGCCAAACACATATATCAGTATGATTCCAAGAACCAAAATCACGTCAATGAGTACCCATCCGATTTTCCATGTATTGTTATCCGAAGATACGGCATTTGCCGCGGCACTTTCCGTACCAGCCTCATTTCCTGTAGCCACCATTTGATAGAACAGACGGTGCATGCTTTCCCGCAGCATATATTGTCCGTAAAGTGTATCTACAGCGCCGGTTCCTTCTACCACAGTATACGTTTCCTCATCTACCCGATCATCTCTTGTCAGCATGGCAACCTTACTTGCCAGGCACAATGACGGCGGATTGTAAAGGTCCGTAAATCCAGGTCCCACGCCATCGGTGATCAGATAGCCGACGAATCCCCATTCGTCACGCAGAATATTATTGAACAATCCATAATGTCCCCAGCTCATACCAATCCGGTTCAGACATGCCATAATTCCCAACGCCCCGCCTTCTTTTACGGAGATTTCATATGGTTTACAATAAATCTCACGGATTGCCTGTTCAGAAGCCCATGTAAGAACGCCATTCCGGTTGGTATCTCCGTCATTGAGTACAAAATGCTTAATGTAGACCATCACACCGTCCGACTGTAAGCCTGCCACTACCTGGCTTCCGATTGCCCCTGCGATAAATCCGTCCTCAGAATAATATTCAAAGTTCCGTCCGCCGAACGGAGAACGATGGGTGTTCATCGCCGGCGCATAGGCTCCTACATATCCGCCCAGGATAGACTGATGTCCGTATGCAACGCCTTCTTCTCTTGCCAAATCCACATTCCATGTAGACGCAATCACAACTGCGGACGGCCACCATGTACCGCCGGCCACATTTCCATTTCCTGCTTCGCCTGGTCCGTCAACGACACTGTCAGAAACCTTGCCGACAGATTCTACTTCCGGAGTTCCCCAACCAGAATTACCATGCACGTTAATACATTCTTCCAGAGAGAGCTGATCCAGCAGTTCTTCCCATTTTGGATCATCATAGGCAAGTACCTTTCCATCTTCGTCCACCATATCTGCCAATGTATAATCTGTCGCGTCTGAGTCAAATGTCACCCGGTATGTTTCATCATTTAAGTCCAGTCCGTCCGGTGTCTCATCCATATAAAATGACTGGGTCCCGGCATGCACATACAAGGTTTTTGTTCCAGTGGTCTTTTCTCCGTTTTTATAATATTCGTAGGTGTATTCCATGCTGCCTTCGCTGCGCAGCTCTACAGCCTGCTTTTGCTGCGCGCCCAGTTCCTCACATGCCGCGCTGCCATTCAGATTGGATTCATGCTCTTTAATGGAATCCATGCCTGCCGCGAAGTCACTTCTGGAAAGATATCCGTCCAGCATATTGCCATCTCCTGCTGACACGTCGTCCAGCTGATTCACTGCCACTGTCTGGTCAGAATCTCGTTTTCCATCATGTTCGTCATCATATACATAGCTCTCATCCAGAGAAGCACTGGCTGTCTCGATCACATCATGCGCGTTTTCCGATACGTGGAATTGATATTCCCCTTTTTCCAGTACATAACATCCATAACCGCAATAGTCATAGCTTGCAAGGTCATCTGTTTCAAATGTAACGGTAACTGTTTCACTCTCTCCCGGTTCAATCACATCTGTCTTTGCAAATCCAACCAGAACCTTCGCCGCTTTCTCCAGGCCTCTTCCTTTGATTCCACAATTCTCATCGGTATTGTAGGGTGCCTCCATGTAAACCTCTACCGCCTGTTTTCCTGCATAGCTGCCCTCATTTGTCACCGTAACATCCATACTGTTGGTTCCATGAAGTTCCAATGGAATGTCTGATCCTTCAATCGCCTGTGTAAATGTTCCATAGGACAGTCCGTATCCAAAGGGATATTGCACTGTATTTTCATAACCGCCTTCCTCATCACGCGCACCGCCTTCTGAAATGTCACGGTCATCGTTCTTATATACCGCGCCCTTATAATCTGCCGAGTCGAAATAGCCTTCCGCGTCCGCGGTTTCATAATAACGGTATCCTACATAAATACCCTCTTCATATTGATAATATCCATACATTTCCGTATCATCCATATTTGTGTAACGGTTGTTATCTGTGTTGTAAAAAGAAGGAGCCGTACTCAGGTCATATGCATAGGTGTCAACCAGTTTTCCGGATGGATTTGCTTTTCCGGCAATAATATTTGCCACACCGTTCAGCCCAGCTTCTCCCGGATGCCCAATCCAGAGGCAGGCATCCACACCATATTCCTCTGACTCCACAAATCCCAGCTCCATCGCCGCGGAAGAATTGATTAGCACAATCGTATGCTCAAAATTCTCATTGCAGAATGTCAGAAGATCTCTTTCCTCATCACTCAGTTCCAGATAGGACTGTCCGGTAAGCGTACTTCCGTCACCGTCATAATCCATCACCGGCGAAGCACCTTCCGCGCCGCTTCTTGCAAAAGTCACGATTGCGTAATCACTGTACTCTCCGATCATGCTCTTTGCATTGTCTTCATAGGTATCAATGGAAAACTCATTGATCTTCTGATATCCCGTCCAGTCACTGCCTGTGATCCCGTCATATTTTGCGTCCGCTCCGCGGGAGCCTCCGCAGGCTTCTTCCAGCCAGTTCCACAGTGCCTCGTTTACATCCAGCCCTGCGCTTGCCAATGCATCATTCAGCATCACGGTATTGGAATCATCCGCGCCTCCCGCGGAACCTGTACCGCCTTCCACATAGTTGTAAGACATTGCGCCAAGTATGGAAACTTTTGTCCCCTCTGCCAGAGGTAATACTTCATCTTCATTTTGAAGGAGTACACTGCCTTCTTCCTGTATCCTCGTTGCTACATCCGTACCTTCTTCAAAACAGGCGGCCGAACCAAATTCCAATGTAGATTCATCGACCGTGTTTCCTCCCAGGTACATAGAGATATCACTCTGCATACGCATCAGCACGTTGTTTACAATGATCAGTAAACAGACAAGCACCGCGATCAGCGATAATCTCGATTTGCCAGCTTTCATTTTTGCTTCTGACATGCTTTCTTCCTCCCATTCGTTTTATTTTTGAGTATGAAAGAAATATAGCATTTCTTTAGAGATTTTGATGAAATGTGGCACAATTGGATTTTTTTGCGGCACAATTGGATTTTTTACGACACAATAGAAAAAGGACGCAACACATTTCTATTGTGTTACATCCCTTTTTTCATCTGCCGGCAGATTTGGTGATGCCGAAAGTCTGCCACCGCCATTTTTGTATGTATGGCATTCAAACAGACAGCGGTATCAATATCTGCAATACAAAAAAATTCTGCGGATTCTGACACACAATCCCGCCTCCGTACTTCTCTGCCGTGTATTGTATGCTTTTTAACCCGAATCCATGATACCCTTTATCCTGTTTTGTACTGATTGGTATTCCATGACTGAACTCCAACCGTTCCTCACAATAATTTCCCACACGGATCATCAAAAGATTTTTTTCGTGAAACACTGACACCTGTATGATCCGCTTCTCCACATCTTCCTGTTTCATCACACATTCAATCGCATTGTCCAACGCATTTCCAAAAATGGTATATAAATCCACATTTCCAATAAAATTCAGCTTCTCTCCATCCGCCATGCATGTCATCTGAATCTGGTTTGCCTCACATATCAGACTTTTCTCTGTAAGTACCGTATCCAGAACAGGATTTCCTGTCTTAAAAATAGAATCATAGATCATAGCGGAACGTTCCAATTCCTTGAGCTGTTCATCGATTAGTTTCTCATCTTTCAATTTCCTGAGCGCTTCCATTTGGTACTTAAAATCATGGCATTTTCGATTGATCAGATCAATATTTTCCTGGGAAATACGATATTGCTCCTGCTGCCGGTATAAAAGCTGCTGCATCATATGCAACTCCCGTTCCGTTCGCTGCATATTCTCGATATTATTCTGCATATATAAAAACGATATACTTGCAACCCCAACAATCAATCTAAAAATTGTAATCATGTAGGAAGTGCTCTCTGGTTCATTTCCAAGAAGCCAAAAAATGAACTGATAATTAGAAAGCAACAAATATTCGCCCACAATTACAATACAGTACAGCATTTTCTGGCGTCCCACATGATAGTGATTGTCCGTCTGTAATTTTTTAATCAACACTTTCTTCACCGGATAACCTACCAAGGCAATTGCCAGACAATAGAAAATCACTTTTCCGGGTAAAAACAACTTCTCATGAAACATCTGTAAAACAATATCCGTAAGAGGCATCACGACCTGAGAAGTCACTTCTGTAAGAAAATATGCCCAGACCGTGCAGTAGATTGCTTCCCTTTTACGAATTTTCAGAATGACAACCGCAAAGAAAAACGTAGCGATAAAACAAAAAACAGGTTCCAACATCGTTGACGCCGTGTTAAAATCTACAAAATAGTAATCCAGTAATTTGACAATAAATATCAAAACGGCTGCAGCCCCTAGCCTCATCCATAAATTTCCATTCCACTTCTTCTCATAAACCGTGGAAAAGACGCAGATCATAGACAGTTCACATAAAGCCATGAAAAGAACCGGCCCGTCAAATAGTATTGTACCAAGCATCTTTTATCCCTCCAGCATTTTCCATATGATTCATTTAACAAAATCTTTTATTTTTCTGCTATTGTTCCACCAATATATTTGGTTAACGATGCAATAAACGATTTCCTTTTCTGCCTGCTGATCGGGAGCAATTCTCCTCCGACTACCGCCAGATCACTTGAGATTGAAGATACATAGGCCAGATTTACCAGATAACTCACATTACATCTTTCGAAATAGAATTTCGACAATTTCTGTTCCATATTTTTCATCGTCTCACGGATATCAATGACCTGCGTCTTCGTATGAATCAGCATACGGTGACGCTGGCTTTCCACATATAAAATTTCTCCAACAGCAATCTTCTGCAGCCCGTCTTCCCCTGACAGCAGAAGAAAATCGTCTACCTTTTTTGACACAGACGCAAGAGCCTCTTGTAATTCCAACGAAAAACTATAATAATTTACAGGTTTCAAAATGTAGGAATGCGCACGGACTTTATATCCCTGGATGGCATACTGCGCCATATTGGTAATGAATATGATGATGACATCTTTATCCACTTTCCGAATTTCCTCTGCCGCTGTCATACCATCTATCCCGGGCATCTCTATATCCATCAAAATAATGTCATATACCGGTTGATAATCAAATACAATCTTATTACCATCCCTGAAAATCTTCACATCTATAGATATTCCATTCTCTTTCATATAAGTGTCAATGTACTCTTTCAAAGATTCAATATAACTTTTGTCATCCTCCACAATTGCAAGTTTTACCATTTACTCTCATCCTCCCTTATCGCCTAAATATGAGATAGAGCTATTCTTTGAAAAATCTGCCCCCCTATCTTCTCAATATGTTCAAGCCGATAATTCGATGTTCCCTTTATGCCATAACAGCGGAAACAATATATATTTTTATGATACTTTATCCAACTATTATTTTCAAGAAACTTTCCTTTTTCCGCTATCTGTATTTTTGCAGTGCTCTCACTCCCTACAGCATGGCTGCAAAAAGGGCAGGTTTGCTTGTAGCACAACCCACCCTTTGCATATACCTGTATATGATCATCTTATACTGACCATTTTTCAGTTTCATATCATATAGTTATAAATATAAACTTTCCGAAGTTATCAATTTTTCCAGAAAGGTTCTGAATAAAATTCATCAGATCATCTTGGGCATCTGCATACAAATGCATACCAGGCTCATCCACCTGACGCACGATCTTATAATCCCTTTCATGCTGAAATACTTTCATTTTCTAAAATTGATTGCAAGCTTCGCAAAGAAATCTTCCAGCGTCAGCCTTGTATCCAGATATTGATATACCCTGATCTCTCGATGATCCTGTCCATGGATATAGGTCATATCCTTTGCAACTCTTGGAGCAGACACAAGATTATAGCTGACTTTCTCCTGTTCTTCCATCAGTACCGCAATCGTTCCCTGATCCCCCAATCCCCAGATTTCTCCATGGGGCCATGCCATCTCATATTTTCCCGCGGCCTGATTGAACTCCACCATCTGACGGAACAGGTATTCACCGATTTTCCCACACGGGCGAACCTTCAGCTGCAATTCGGCCAAAGATACTGCCATCATTTTATACAGGCTGATTGGAATCTGCCAAAGCGGAACTTGGGAAGAAAAAATTACATTTGCCGCATGGATATCCATTGCCAGATTAAACTCAAATCCTCCATTCGGGTAGTCACCGCCGCCAATCCAGATAACCGTCATCCGCTCTGCAATCTCCGGCTTCATCAAAAGCGCGGAAGCCACATCGGTCACTGCACCCTGACAGGCAATATATAGTGGCCTTTTATCCTCCTTCATGGCTTCTTCAATGATTAATCTTGCTCCTTCGGAATCAATCGGTGTTTCTTCATCCCTCATACCAGTGGCTGCCCCCATGACGACCGGATATTTTCCTTCCAGTTCCATTAAGTCCAATACTCTGACGATTTCATCATAACTGGCTTTTGCAGTGCCTTCCTCTCCATAAATTTGAGGATTCCTCCAGAAATGTCCGGCCACGATTCCCTTTATATCAAATCTGGCAGTCATCAAATGATGCGCCAGTGCAAACTGGTCATCCGCCTCGTTTTTACAATCCGTATGTACGATCACACGCACTTTTTTGTTTTCCGGTACAACATATTCATAGTTCCACATAATCTATTATCCTCTTACTAATCAAATGCATGCAGCCTGATTTTGATCAGCTGCGGCTTCTCAAACATCAGCATTGTCACTTCATCCCCATTCAGACGTCTTCCGTTTTTCCACTTTCCAACTTCAAAAGAACCTTCTTCACAGGAAAAAATTTCCACATATGGCCTTTTTGCATTTAGTGAAAAATAAGTAAGCATGCAGCCATTGCCAAGTATATAAAAAGTATCTTCAGTTTCTTTTAAAATCAGACATACCCCGTCTTTACGGCTGAGCATCGGCATGTCCATTAGAACCTTAAATCCAAATGCTCCAAACAGCATGGTATCCTGATCTTTTCTCTCACTAGATACCGCCTGCAAATCTTCTGTCCCATATTTAGAAGCAAGCAGCGGCATCATGGACTGCAGCGTCCTGTTATACCATCCATATTCGTCCACGTTTTGCGGTGTGCCAAGCGCTGGATCCTCTGTATCCATTCCAAACAAAAAGCCCTGAGAGGCAGAAAATTCCTTTCCCATATCTTCAAATCCAAACGGCGCATAACACATTGCATGATAATGGCCCACACAATATACCGCCCTTGGTCCCGCATAACTGTGTGTCGCACATTCCGGGATATACAAAGGATTCTGGTATCTTCTCGTCATCTCATCACAGACATCCATAAATTCCTTAATATAAATATCCGCTGAAAAAATATCTATTTCCGGTGCGCAGTATTTCCATACCTCAAGAACCTTTGATACCGGTCCGCCTGTAGGATACTTCCCTGGCTCTTCTCCTTTATCCAACCAACAGTTTACCGTCATCGGAAGCTGATATGCCTCCTTTCCTGCTTTGGCAACCGCATTTACATAACCCGCAATATAATATGCACTGAACAGTTCCTCTGCTGCTTCCCCAAAAACCTCTTCCCAGTTTCCGGATTCTGCTCCTGTTTCTACGGCTGCTTTTATCTGTGGAATCATTGTAGACGTGTGTTCCTTCATATAATGTACAAATTCCTCCGGTGCCTGTGCCGCAAACAATGCATCAGCCTCCTCTGACCGCTCCCTTGCGCTCCCCATCAGACCGGTTTCGTTTTCTACCTGCACGGTGACCACCGTATTCTCTTCCTCATCCACAGCGCGGATATGCGCCATCAGTGCGGCAAATGCTTTTGCATCTGCCTTTTTGGTCTCTTCACACAGATAAGACAGGCTGGTGTAGGACATACCATAAAAATTTTCCAACCGGCAGAAATTTTTTCCGCGCGACACCTGCGCGCGCCGGAAACGCTGCATATCTTCTTTCACCCATTCCGGCGCATAATAGCACTGTGCATTTTTCCACGAGCCGAACCACAGAAAACCAAGTTTCCCTTCTTTCCTCCTTGCCTGTTGAATCAGCCCGTCCACAAGGCTGAAATCAAATACACCTTCCTGCGGTTCGATCAGCTCCCATGTCACAGGAAGAAGCAGGGTGTTCATCCCCAGCTCCTTCGCCTTGTTCCATACAGACTCCATACAGGCTACACTGGAAGAATTCGAATTATGAACTTCTCCTGCCAGCATAATAAACGGTGCCTCATCTATCATCAACACTTTTCTGTTTCCCTGCTGTGTAATATAAGGTGTCTTCTTCATGTTCTTTTTTCCTTTCCATCTCTTACGCATCCATCTTTTGACCGTAATCATCTACAGACATTGCGCAAAAGCCTTAATCAGCACATCTACATCCAATTCTCCCCCGCCAAAGGAAGCCAACGACTTGATCGGCATTCCATAAAGCATAGCCTGCATCTTTTCCGGATCAAAGCCCATGGTGCCTTCTTCTCCTCTCTCTTCCTGCCCGCCTGAGGAAGCGCCCAGAGACTGCATCATTTTTGTGATCATCTCCCCCATTACCTGTGCGGTTCTTGGATTATTCATCAATTCACCAATGGTCGTTGCACCTGTCACTTCAAAGGGAAGGATCTTCGCGGTCTCAAATTTTAATTCACAGCTCACCCGAATATCATCACTTGCATGTCCTACCAGAATCTCATATGTCCCAGACGGGGCATACCAGTCATGCAGCTCTTCATGGTAAAAGGACAGATCCCTCGCGCAGAGCGTCATTACGGCAGTCTTTGTCTCTCCCGGAGCAAGGGACAGCTTGGTAAAGCCTTTCAGCTCCTTTACCGGCCTCTGCGGCGTCCCGTTTTTGTCCGCCACATAAAGCTGTACTACTTCCTTTCCAAACACTTTTCCTGTGTTGGTCACATCCACGGCTACAGTCACAGTATCGTGATCTGTCATATTTTCGGAAGAAAGACGGAGATTTCCATATGCGAAGGAGGTATAGCTCAATCCATGCCCGAACGCCCAGCGCACCGGAAGCTGTTTCGCCTCATAATAACGGTAGCCCACAAAGATGTCCTCACCATAATTGACATTTTTCCCATCCCCCGGGAAGTTCAGGTAACTGGGATTGTCCTGCACACGGTACGGAAATGTTTCCGCTAATCGCCCGCTAGGGTTCACCTCTCCATAAAGCAGCCGGTCACAGGCTTCCCCGACTCCCTGCCCGCCAAGGTACATTTCCAGAATCGCCGCCACATCCTTTTCCCATGGAACCTCTACCGGAGAACCATTATGGAGAACCACGACGGTATTGGGCTGAACCTTGACAACCTCAGCAATCACCCGGTTCTGACATGCCGGCAGATCCATATTCGCACGATCATATCCCTCAGATTCTATCACATCCGGCAGCCCCGCAAAAATCACGGCAATATCAGCCGCTCTCGCCGCTTCAACTGCAGCTTTTAATTCATTTTCATTTAGTTCATCCTGATCTGACGGAAATCCTTTGACATAAGTGACATTGCGCCCTTTTTCCTTTGCGCTTTCCAGAGCCGAAGTCACTCTGCTGCAGTTAATATGACTGCTTCCGCCACCCTGATAACGGGGTTTTTCTGCAAATTCTCCGATATATGCGATCCTTTGTGAAGCATCTAACGGCAGGACTTTGCTGTTCTTAAGGAGGACGGCAGAATCCGCAGCATATGCGACTGCTTTCTTATGATCTGCTTCCCGGTCAAATACCGCTTCTGGATGACGGTGATCCACATAGGAGAAGATGACCTTCAAAATATTTTCGACCGTCTGGTCTAAAAGCGCCTCAGCCAATGAGCCTTCCCTGACTGCCGCTGCTATCCTTGCATCATTAACGCCTCCTGATGCAGGCATCTCCAGATCCAGCCCGGCACGAATGCCTTCTACCCGATTGTTGACCGCACCCCAGTCTGTCATTACATAGCCATCAAATCCCCACTCATCCCGCAGGATTTCTGTCAAAAGATGCTTGTTCTCCGCTGCATAAGTCCCATTAATCTTGTTGTAGCTGCACATGAGCGTTTTCGGCCGTGCTTCCTTTACAGCAATCTCAAATCCAGTCAGATAAATCTCACGCAGCGCCCTTTCTGACAGGTTCGAGGAACTGCTCATACGATTGTATTCCTGATTATTTACAGCAAAATGCTTCATAGAGGTTCCCACATCCTGGCTCTGTACTCCTTTAATCTGGGCGGCCGCCATCTTGCCAGTCAGATACGGGTCTTCTGAAAAATATTCAAAGTTCCGTCCGCAAAGAGGGCTGCGCTTAATATTTGCCGCCGGGCCTAAAAGAATACTTAGGTTCTCTGCCTGACATTCTTCCCCAAGCGTTTTCCCCATGTCTTCCAGCATTTCCACGTCCCAGCTGGAAGCCGTGGCGCAGGCCGCAGGAAAGCAGACTGACTTCACACTTTCATTGATACCCAGATGATCCGCTTCCTCCTCCTGTTTACGCAGGCCATGTGGCCCATCAGACACCATCACCTGTGGGATACCCAGACGTTCCACTGCTTTCAGGCACCAAAAATCCGCTCCGGAACACATTCCCGCCTTCTCTTCTAATGTCATTTGTGAAACTATTTTTTTAATATCTCTATCCATGGATCATCCCTCCTGCTTTCTTTTTTTAAGTTCTGCATGGATTCCCGGAAGTTTCTTTTCCAAATCATATTTCATTGAACAAATAAACATGATCACAAACATAAGTACCGGTGCATAGATATTAAACGTAAATATGGCCTGTTTACTTGCTTCTGTTAAAACCTCTGCTGACGCGTCATAGGCTGCTATTGCAAGACACCATCCGATCATGGCTGTGCCGAGACCATTTCCCACCTTCTGACCAAAGCTTGTA
Organism: uncultured Lachnospiraceae bacterium; assembly: GCA_947564305.1. The sequence continues at coordinate 16,769 of CANOBT010000120.1, forward strand.
GCGCCCTGGGAACAGGCGATCATCCGCTTTCCAAATTTATATTCATTAAAGTCAATAGACATTGCAGTCAATACCGCAAGTTCACACATCATAGGAATATTAGAATACACACTGAAGCATATCAGCACAAGATTATAAATAAAATGATAGGGATTCAACAGTCTTAATGCCTGAGATAACAATC
>CANOBT010000121.1 GCA_947564305.1 uncultured Lachnospiraceae bacterium
GTAAAAAACCTCTGCGTGTTATCCTGAACGGACTTGGAAAAGACGCTGCAAAGATTATTTCCAGAATCAATGGTTTTACATATGTAGAGACCGAGTATGACTACTTCACAGGAGAACTGAAAGAAGTACAGAGAATCGCATACTCTGATGGACTTCGTTCTAAGGTAAACTGCTATGGCGCTAATGATGTACGTGAAGGCGTTGCAATCATGCATAAAGAAGGCGTAGATGTTTCCATCACAGGAAATTCAACTAACCCGACTCGTTTCCAGCATCCGGTAGCAGGTACTTATAAGAAAGAATGTGTAGAGCAGGGCAAGAAGTACTTCTCTGTTGCATCAGGTGGCGGTACAGGTCGTACACTGCATCCAGATAACATGGCAGCAGGACCGGCTTCCTATGGTATGACAGATACATTGGGACGTATGCATTCTGACGCACAGTTTGCAGGTTCCTCATCCGTACCGGCTCACGTTGAGATGATGGGATTAATCGGTGCAGGAAACAACCCGATGGTTGGTATGACTGTTGCAGTTGCAGTTTCCGTTGAGGAAGCAGCGAAGGCTGGGAAGTTCTAAAAAGCTAAATGTGCATGTAGGCATGTTGCATGTTACACCTTAATCAAGCGTGGCATGTAACGAATCTGCTTTGAAGAAAGAAAATAAAGGGTTTGTCATAATACAATCATTGTGGCAGGCCCTTTTCTAAAATCTGGCAGTGATAGAATTGCGGTGGTTTGTGAACATTGACTAAAATTTAACAATGTTTTTTGTATAATATTCCAATGAAAAAAGGATTGTTAATTTATTGTCAATATGCTATTATAATAACAGACGAAGGCAAAACACGACAAGGTTTGTCTATTGTCGCAAGTAGCTTAGGGAACTGTTCTAACAGTTCCTACGAAAAAACAATTATTAAAAGGAGAAAAGAACATGAGCAGCAAAGTCACAATCATTGGAGCCGGAAGCGTAGGTTCAACAATTGCGTACACATTGTCTGGAGAGGACATCGCATCTGAGATCGTTATGATCGACATCAACAAGGAAAAAGTAGAAGGCGAAGTCATGGACATCGAGCAGGGAACATGCTTTAGAGACCCTGTTTCTATTGTTGCGGGTGAGTACGAAGATGCAAAGGATTCTGATATCGTAATCATTACATCTGGAATTGCCCGTAAGCCAGGTCAGACAAGAATTGAGCTCACACAGACGAATGTAAACATTTTGAAACAGATTACACCGGAGATTGTAAAGGCAGCACCAAATGCACTTTATATTATCGTAAGCAATCCGGTTGATATCATGACTTATGTCTTTACAAAAATCTCTGGTCTTCCGGAAAATCAGATTATTGGTTCCGGTACTATTCTGGATTCCGCACGCCTTCGTTGTGGTCTTTCCGAACATTTTAAAGTTGCACAGAGAAATATTCACGCATATGTATTTGGCGAGCATGGAGATACATCCTTCATTCCATGGTCGGCAGCAAGAATTGCAGGTGTTAATGTAGACGATTATTATGAGATGATGCCTGGATTTGAAAAACTGGATAAAGATGCAATGCTCACATATGTACAGAAATCCGGCGGCAAGATTATTGCAAATAAAGGGGCTACATTCTATGCAGTAACCAGAGGTGTGTGCAAGTTATGTAGTATCCTGATGGCTGCTTCAGAGTCTGTATCTACCGTATCTTCTATGATGCACGGAGAATATGGAATTGAAGATGTCTGCTTAAGTACACTTGCATTGGTTGGACCGAAAGGTATCCATGGCAAGGTTCCAATGAAGCTTACCGACGAGGAAGTAGGGAAGCTGAAAGCAAGTGCTGATGCACTGAAAGCAGTTATCGCTCAGATTGAGCTGTAAAGCTATTTAACAAATTATCAATTAAGAAAGGACAGCGAGAACTATGAAGTACAGTTATTATCCAGGATGCACTTTGAGGACAAAGGCGAAAGATCTGGATGCTTATGCAAGGGCTTCAGCAAAAGCGCTGGGATTTGAACTGGAAGAGATTGAAGACTGGCAGTGCTGCGGCGGAGTATATCCGCTTGGCTCTGACGAGATCGCTACAAAGCTATCTTCTGTCCGCGCTCTGAATGAGGCAAAAGTGAAGGGACAGAGCCTTGTGACACTATGCTCTGCATGCCATCATGTGATCAAGCGTGTCAATGATGATATGAAGAATGTAGAAGATATCCGTACCAGGGCAAACAATTACATGGAGCTGGATGAGCCCTATGCAGGAGAGACGGAAGTTCTTCATTTCTTAGAAGTTCTTCGTGACAAAGTGGGATTTGATGAACTGAAGAAAAAGGTAACCAATCCTTTGACAGGAAGGAAAATAGGTGCTTATTATGGATGCCTGCTTCTTCGTCCGAGTAAGCTGTTAAGTTTTGATAATCCGGAGAATCCGAAGATTATTGAAGACTTTATCCGTGCCATTGGGGCAGAACCAGTGATTTATCCATACCGCAACGAGTGCTGCGGCGGCTACATTTCTCTGAAAGAGAAGGAAATGTCCCAAAATATGTGCGAGAAGATTATGGACAGCGCAGAAGGGTTTGGCGCAGAGATGTTGATTACAGCCTGTCCGCTTTGTCTTTATAATCTGAATAAGAGCAGCGGAAAGCTTCCGGTAGTTTACTTTACGGAATTGCTTGCAGAGGCTCTTGGCGTGAAAGAGGAGGTGCAGAAGTAATGAGTTCTGAAAAGAAACAGGCGGAATTGATCAAAGAGATCAGCGGCGTCAATCCGCTCAAATGCATGAAATGCGGTAAATGTTCTGCATCCTGCCCATCCTACAATGAGATGGATATCAAACCGCATCAGTTTGTATCTTATGTAATCAATGAAGATATTGAAAGTCTGGTGAATTCGAAATCACTTTGGAAATGTCTTTCCTGCTTTGCATGTGTGGAGAGATGCCCGCGTGATGTGAAGCCAGGGAAGCTGATCGATGCGGCAAGACAGGTTGTAGTACGCCAGAAAGACCAGGATTACCTGTCACCAAACGAAATTCCGGAATTATTAGACCCGGAACTTCCACAGCAGTTATTAGTCAGTGCATTCAGAAGATATAGGAGGTGAGTCGGGTGCAGAGGATCGGAGTATTTGTCTGCCACTGCGGAAGTAATATTGCCGCAACGGTGGATGTAAAAAAAGTTGTAGAGATGGCACAGATGGAGCCAGGCGTTGTCCATGCAGAAGACTACCAGTATATGTGTTCTGAAGCAGGACAGGCGAAGATTGCAGCAGCCATTCATGAGAAAGGACTGACTGGGGTAGTCGTATGTTCCTGTTCTCCGCGTATGCATGAAACGACTTTTAGAAAAGCAGCGGAGCGTGCAGGGTTGAACCCATATATGGTTGAGATTGCCAATATTCGTGAGCATTGTTCCTGGATACATAAAGATATGGAAGAGGGAACAAAGAAGGCTGTTATCCTGATGAGAGCAGCAGTTGCAAAGGTGAACTTGAATGCACCTCTCCAGGCTGGAGAGAGCCGTGTAACGAAGAGAGCGCTTGTAATCGGAGGCGGTATTGCAGGAATCCAGACCGCATTGGATATTGCTGATGCAGGTTATGAAGTAGATATCGTGGAGAAGACTCCAAGTATCGGCGGAAGGATGTCACAGCTTGACAAGACATTCCCTACATTGGACTGTTCTGCTTGTATCCTGACACCGAAGATGGTGGAAGCATCCGCCCATGAAAAGATTAATATTTATACTTATAGTGAAGTTGAGAAGGTTAGCGGATTCGTAGGCGATTTTACGGTAGATATCCGTAAGAAGGCAAGAAGTGTGGATATGGATAAATGTACAGGATGCGGCGTCTGCCAGGAAAAATGTCCATCCAAGAAAGCACCAAGCGAATTCAACCGCGGCCTGAATACAAGAAGTGCAATTTACACTCCATTTGCACAGGCAATCCCGAATGTTCCGGTGATTGACAGAGAAGCTTGTATCAAATTCAAGACAGGCAAGTGTGGACTTTGCTCTAAAGTTTGTCAGGCAGGAGCCATTGACTACGAGCAGAAGGATGAAATTATCACAGAGAAATATGGTGCAATCGTAGTTGCGACTGGATTTGACACCATCAATCTTGACAAATATGATGAGTACGCATACAGCCAGAGCAAAGATGTCATCACCTCCTTGGAATTAGAGCGTGTGATGAACGCAGCGGGACCGACCCACGGACACTTAGAGCGTCTTTCCGATGGAAAAGCACCAAAGGAAATCGTATTTATCCAGTGTGTGGGAAGCCGTTGCTCAGATGACAGAGGAAAACCGTACTGCTCTAAGATTTGCTGTATGTACACTGCAAAACATGCGATGTTGATTCGGGATAAATATCCGGATGTAAATGTAACCGTATTTTATATTGATGTCCGTACACCGGGCAAGAACTTCGATGAGTTCTACAGAAGAGCGGTGGAACAGTATGGTGTCAACTACATCAAGGGACAGGTTGGAAAGGTGATTCCGCAGCCGGACGGTAAATTGTTAGTCCAAGGCTCAGACCTTCTTGACAACCGCCAGATTCTCAAAGAAGCTGACATGGTCGTTCTTGCAACAGCCATTGAGCCGAATCCGGATGTACGTAAGATTGCAACCATGCTGACTGCAAGTATTGATACTAATAACTTCCTGACCGAAGCGCACGCAAAGCTGCGTCCGGTAGAGTCACCGACAGCAGGTATTTTCTTGTCAGGTGTATGTCAGGGACCAAAGGATATTCCGGAGACCGTTGCTCAGGCAGGTGCTGCTGCCGTAAAAGCAATCGGACTTCTTGCAAAAGATAAACTGTTGACAAATCCATGTACCGCACAGTCTGATATTCTGCTGTGTAACGGATGTTCCACTTGTGAGAATGTATGTCCGTATGGCGCAATTACATACGAGGATAAAGAGGTCAATGACCACGGTATCCGTGAGACACGCCGTGTGGCAGTGGTTAACAATGCACTTTGCCAGGGCTGTGGTGCCTGCACTGTTGCTTGTCCGTCCGGAGCTATGGACTTACAGGGATTCTCAAATAGACAGATTATAGCGGAGGTGGATGCAATATGTCGTTAGAAAATAAAGAATTCAAACCGAAAATTGTAGCGTTCTGCTGTAACTGGTGTAGTTATGCAGGAGCTGACTTAGCAGGAAGCAGCCGTCTGTCTTACCCTGCTGATGTAAAGATCATCCGTGTTCCCTGTTCCTGTCGTGTGAATCCGATGTTCATTTTAAGGGCATTCGAAAAGGGAGCAGACGGAGTGATCATGTGTGGATGCCATCCGGGAGACTGCCATTATAGTACCGGTAACTACTATGCAAGAAGACGTATGACACTGTTGTTCTCCATGCTGGATTATATTGGCGTGGAAAATGGGCGTACACGTGTGGAATGGGTATCTGCAGCAGAGGGTGTGAAGTTCTCTGACACAATGAACAGTTTTGTAGAGAAGATTTATTCTCTTGGCGAAAATGTAAGATTGGGGGATTTAAGATGCAAGAAATAGTAAACCGTGCAAAAGAACTGCTGGCAGATGGAACTGTGGCACGGGTTCTCGGCTGGAAGGTCGGAGACTTGCCTTATAATCCGGAGCCGGCTTACTTTGAAAGCGCAGAATCTCTGGAAGATTTTGTTTACAATGGATTCTGCGGGGCAAATTTGAGCAAATATATGATCGAGGCATCCAAACTGGAAGGAAAAACACTTGTATGCTTAAAGCCATGTGATACCTACAGCTTTAACCAGTTGATTAAAGAACACCGGGTAGACAGAGAAAAAGCATATATCGTTGGTGTGGGATGCAAAGGAAAACTGGATATCGAAAGAATCAAAAAGCAGGGAATCAAGGGAATCGAAAGCATCGAGGGTGCGGAGATTACGGACGAGGCTGATACCTTGAAGATTCAAACCATTTACGGAGAAAAAACTTGTGCTTATGCAGATGCTATGCTGGAGCGATGTCATGTCTGCAAGGGCAAGGATCATATGATTTACGATGAGATTATCGGAGAATCCAAAGAAACGAAGGATGCAGAGCGTTTTGACGAAGTGGCAAGGATTGAAGCTATGAGTCCGGAAGAGAAGTTTGCATTTTTCCAGAATGAGCTGAGCAAATGTATCCGTTGTAATGCCTGCAGAAATGCTTGTCCTGCTTGTAGCTGCCGTAAGTGCGTATTCGACAGCAACAAGTTCGACAGCTCCCAGAAAGCAAATGTGGATACATTTGAGGAAAAGATGTTCCATATCATCCGTGCATTCCATGTGGCAGGAAGATGTACAGACTGTGGAGAATGCAGCCGTGTATGTCCGCAGGGAATTCCGCTTCACCTGTTCAACCGTAAATTTATCAAGGATATTGATGAATTATATGGAGAATATCAGGCAGGGGCAGATACAGAGTCAAAAGCACCGCTTACAAACTATACGTTTGAAGACGCGGAACCAAGTATAGTAGGAAAGAGGGGATAATGTATGTATAAGATAGCAAAAGAAAATCTTTCCGCATTATTCCAATTAATCGCGGATAGTCAGGAACTGTATCTTCCGGTGAAAACAGCCGGACAGACGAATTTTGCAGCGTGGAGCGAAGACGCGGAAGTGGATCTGGCTACATTAAAAACTGTAAAATCAGCGAAAGATGCATTTTTCCCACAGAGCGAAGGTCTTTATACCGTAAAAAAAGAAGGAAAGAAAATGTCCGTAGAACCAGAGGCATTGAAAGAGCAGGACTTTGTCGTATTTGGCATGAAGGCTTGTGATGTCAAAGGATTAGAAGTGTTGGATAATGTATTTCTTTCAGATCCGGTTGATACCTTCTATGCGGCAAGAAGAGACCATGGGACTATTGTGGCAATAGCCTGCCACGAGCCTGAGGAAACCTGTTTCTGTAAGGTGTTTGGCGTAGATGCCGCACAGCCTGCATCAGACGTAGCTGCCTGGATGGTAGGAGAGGAGCTTTACTGGAAGGCACTGACCGAAAAGGGCGAGGCTCTTACAAACATGGTAAAGGAACTGTTGGCGGATGCGGACGAAGCAGACGTAGAAGCGGAAAAAGAAGCAATCCATAATATTGTGGAAAAACTCCCCTATATGAATCTTTCCCTGGAAGGATGGAATGGAGCCGCACTTTCTGAAAAATTTGATTCTCCAATCTGGGAAGAATTATATAAACCATGCCTGGCATGTGGTACCTGTACTTTTGTGTGCCCAACCTGTCAGTGTTATGATATCAAGGATTATACAGCAGGAAACAGTGTTTCCCGTTATAGATGCTGGGATTCCTGTATGTACTCCGACTTTACGATGATGGCACATGGCAATAACCGTACCAGCCAGATGCAGAGGTTCCGCCAGAGATTTATGCATAAACTTGTGTATTATCCGGCGAATAATGACGGGATGTATTCCTGTGTAGGCTGTGGGCGCTGTGTAGAAAAATGTCCGTCAGCCCTGAATATCGTGAAGGTAGTAAAAGCATTTCAGAATCAGGGAGGTGAAAAATAATGGGCGAATGTACATGTCATAAGAATTATACATTGGATACTCTGATTCCTAAGATTGGAGTGATTACAGATATTCGGGAAGAGACACCGGATGTGAAGACATTTCGTGTGAATGCACCGGAGGGCGGCAAGCTGTTCGAGCATATGCCGGGACAGTGCGCAATGGTCTGTGCACCAGGTATCAGCGAGGGTATGTTTTCCATTACTTCTTCGCCGACCAATAAAGAATATCAGGAGTTCAGCATTAAGAAATGCGGTGTCCTGACAGATTATCTCCACAGCCTGGAAGTGGGCGATGAGATTACCGTCCGCGGGCCGTATGGCAACTCATTTCCGGTAGAGACGGAGCTTCGGGGGAAGAACCTTTTGTTTATCGCAGGCGGTATCGGCCTTGCACCTCTTCGTTCTGTTATCAATTATGTACTGGATAACCGTGCAAATTACGGTACGGTGGACATTGTCTATGGTTCTCGTTCCGCAGATGATCTTGTCCAGTTAAAGGAAATCCAGGAAGTCTGGATGAAGGCAGAAGGCGTGAATGTATACCTGACCATTGACCGGGAGCAGGAAGGCTGGGATGGCCATGTTGGATTTGTTCCGAACTATGTGAAGGAACTTGGATTTGACACGGACAAGACAGCCCTTGTATGTGGACCTCCGATTATGATTAAGTTTGTGCTTGCAGGCTTAAAAGAACTAGGATTTACCACAGAGCAGGTCTATACAACATTGGAACTTCGTATGAAATGTGGCGTCGGCAAATGCGGCCGCTGCAACATCGGTTCCAAATATGTCTGCAAAGATGGTCCGGTATTCCGGTATGATGAGATTGATGAACTGCCAAACGAGTATTAAAGCGAAAGGATAAGAAGAACATGGAAAAGATGGTAAATGTATATTTTTTCGGTAAAAAGTACAGCGTACCTGCAGACCTTACAATCATGACTGCTATGGAATACGCCGGTTATACACTGAAAAGAGGATGTGGCTGCCGTCATGGTTTCTGCGGAGCATGTGCGACAATCTACAGAATCAAAGGGAAAAATGAATTAAAGACATGTCTTGCCTGTCAGACGCAGGTAGAAGAAGGCATGTATGTGGCAAGCATTCCGTACTTCCCGACGGATAAGAGAACCTATGAGATCGAAGATATCAAACCGACCCAGCAGATCATGATGGAGCTGTATCCAGAGATTTATAGCTGTATCGGATGTAATGCATGTACAAAATCATGTACACAGGACTTGAATGTCATGCAGTATATCGCATATGCACAGAGGGGTGAATTCGAGAAATGTGCGGAAGAATCCTTTGATTGCGTAAGCTGTGGCTGCTGTTCCGTAAGATGTCCGGCCGGAATTTCTCATCCGATGGTTGGCCTTTTGGCAAGACGTCTCACAGGTAAATATATTGCGCCTGAGACAGAGCATCTGAAAAACCGCGTGGAAGAGATTAACAAGGGCGAGTATGACAGCCTGATCGAGCAGATTATGCAGAAGCCGATTACAGAGATGCAAGAACTTTACAATACAAGAGAGATTGAGAAATAAGGGAGGGCAGAATATGTATACACCATATCCAGAATATATGATGGAATCCATCAAAAAGGTAGAGGCTACAAGAGCAGAACGTATGTCTACAGAACCAAGACGTTTGACTGCTGATGAAAAAGATGCTCTCCTGAAGGAATTCCATCCGGATTATAACCCAGATGCTTTCGCAGAGATTAAAGTAGGTCCGAACAAAGGACAAAAAGCGCCGCTCGAACTGGCTGATATGCTTCACTCAACAAGCCGCCTTGTAAGTGAGAAAGTTGATATTACGAAGGTTGATTATGACGTAGATGTACTCGTAATCGGCGGCGGTGGCGCAGGTTCATCTTGTGCCATCGAAGCACACAACGCAGGTGCAAACGTTATGATTGTGACAAAGCTTCGTATCGGTGATGCAAATACCATGATGGCTGAGGGTGGTATTCAGGCAGCAGATAAAGAAAATGATTCTCCGGTACAGCATTATCTTGACTGTTTTGGCGGCGGACATTTTGCTGCAAAACCGGAACTGGTAAAACGCCTTGTAATGGAAGCTCCTGATGCAATCAAATGGCTGAACGAACTTGGTGTTATGTTTGATAAAGATGGGGACGGACGCATGGTAACAACCCACGGCGGCGGTACATCCAGAAAGAGAATGCATGCATGTAAGGATTACTCCGGAGCAGAGATTATGCGTACACTTCGTGATGAAGTATTAAATCTCCAGATTCCGGTAGTAGAATTCACCTCTGCAGTAGAGATTATCAAAGATGAGAAAGGCCAGGCAGCAGGTGCGGTCCTTCTCAATATGGAGACAGGAGATTATTCTGTTGCAAGAGCAAAGACTGTTGTTATCGCAACAGGCGGTGCAGGAAGAATGCACTATCAGGGATTCCCGACTTCCAATCACTATGGGGCAACGGCAGACGGACTTGTACTGGGATACAGGGCAGGAGTACCGCTTCTTTACCAGGATTCCATTCAGTACCATCCGACAGGCGTGGCTTATCCGGTACAGATTCTTGGCGCCCTTGTGACTGAGAAGGTTCGTTCCGTTGGTGCTCAGCTTGTAAATGCAAATGGAGAAGCCTACATTCATCCTCTGGAGACACGTGATGTCAATGCCTCAGGCGTTATCCGTGAGTGCAGAGAAGGCCGTGGTATCGAGACACCGGACGGACAGCAGGGCGTATGGCTTGATACACCGATGATTGAAATCCTCGGAGGAGAGGGAACCATCGAGAAGAGAATTCCTGCAATGTTCCGTATGTATATGAAATATGGAATTGATATGAGAAAAGTACCGATTCTGATCTATCCGACACTGCATTACCAGAACGGCGGTCTTGACATTGACGGAGAAGGCTTCACAAAAACAATTCCGAACCTCTTAGCAGCAGGAGAGGCTGCCGGCGGAATTCACGGAAGAAACAGACTGATGGGCAATTCCCTTCTTGATGTAATCGTATTTGGCCGTAACGCAGGTAAGAAAGCAGCGGCAAAAGCAAAAGAGGTAGAACTTGGCGCTATGAATATTGACCATGTAGGGGCTTATGCAGAGGAATTGAAGAGTGCGGGAGTATCTACAGACGATGTATCCCCATTGTTGCTGCCGAAGTATGCTCGTCATGAGAGATAAGAAATAAGGAGATATAGATTATGCGAGAGATAGATGTAAGCAAGATTACGGATGTCGTAGAAAAGCTTTGTATCGAAGCAAATGAACATCTTCCGGAGGATGTAAAATGTGCAATCAAGGATTGCCGTGCCTGTGAGGATGGAGAAATTGCAAAAGGAGTTCTGGACAATATTATTGAGAACTTTGAGATTGCGGATAGTGAATGTGTACCAATCTGTCAGGATACTGGTATGGCATGTGTATTTTTAGAGATTGGGCAGGATGTGCATTTGACAGGTGGAAACCTTGCAGATGCGGTTGACGAGGGTGTACGCCGTGGTTATGATAAGGGATATCTTCGTAAATCTGTTGTAAAAGATCCGGTACGCCGTGGAAACACAGGCGATAATACCCCTGCAATGCTCTACACAGAGATTGTTCCGGGTGAACAGATTAAAGTGACTGTTGGACCAAAAGGATTTGGAAGCGAAAACATGAGTCAGATTCGGATGTTCAAGCCATCCCATGGTCTTCAGGGAATCAAAGATTTTATCCTGGAAGTAGTAGAGACCGCAGGCCCGAATCCATGCCCGCCTATGGTAGTTGGTGTTGGAATTGGCGGAACCTTTGATAAGGCAGCCCTTCTTGCAAAAAAAGCATTGATGAGACCGATTGATTCCTCCAATCCGGATGAATTCTATGCAGATTTGGAAAAAGAAATGTTGGAGAAAATTAATCAGTTGGGTATCGGACCACAGGGATTTGGTGGAAAGACTACAGCAATTGGACTGAATATTGAAACATTGCCAACTCATATTGCAGGCATGCCATGTGCAGTAAATATTAACTGCCATGTAACACGTCATAAATCGGAGGTGATCTAGATGGCAGCAAAAAAGATTACATTACCATTGACAGAGGAACTTGCAAAGACACTGCACGCTGGTGACAGCGTATTGGTGACAGGAACTATTTATACTTCCCGTGATGCAGGACATAAGAGGATGTGTGAGGCTCTTGCAAGGGGAGAAGAGATTCCGTTTGACCCTACAGATGCAACCATCTATTATGTAGGACCGACTCCGGCAAAGCCAGGCCAGGTTATTGGTTCTGCGGGACCAACTACGAGCGGACGTATGGATGCATATGCACCGACTATGATGTCTGTGGGCGCGCGTGGAATGATTGGAAAGGGAGCACGTCTTCCGGAAGTCATTGATGCAATGAAAAAATATTCAGGCGTGTACTTTGGTGCTATCGGCGGAGCAGGAGCATTGCTTGCTAAATGTATCAAAAAGGCAGAGCTGATCGCTTATGAAGATTTGGGCGCAGAGGCACTGAGAAAGCTTTATGTAGAGGATATGCCGTTGGTTGTCATTATTGACAGTGAGGGAAATAATCTGTACGAGAGCGGACGTGCCGCTTACCTGGAAGAACATAAAGGATGATAAAATTGTAGTATTCTCATGCAGACAGCGAGCCGCTGGCGGCGGCTTGCTGTCTTTTAGTACAGAAGGGAGTCATAAGACATGGAGTTATTTGGAGGAATATTGTCAGTAAAGGCTGTAGTATTTCTTACGTTCTCGGTCTTTGCGATTGCGGCTATCGGCTATGCAATTGGTAAGATCACTGTAAAGGGAATCAATCTTGGAACAGCGGGAGTATTTATCGTTGCCCTGGTCTATGGATGTCTGTTATATACAAAGCTGTCAGATAATCTGATGGCAGGGGAAACCACTTTCGCTACGGAAGCATTGAAGATTGTTGAAAATATGGGATTGATCTTCTTTGTGACCTCTGTTGGCTTTATTGCCGGACCGAACTTTTTCGGAAACCTGAAGCGAAATTTCAAATCTTATGTACTGTTGGGAGTAGTTATCATTCTTGCGGCAGCAGTGACTTGTATTTTATGTATTATGATCGGCTCGAACTTTACAGAGTTGGATCATGAGGAGTTCAGGGCGATCATGGTAGGTCTTCTTTCCGGAGCATTGACCAGTACGCCGGCATTTTCAGCATCAAAAGCAGCAGTTGGAGCCGATTTGGAAGCCTTGGTATCTGTGGGATATGGTATTTCCTATTTGTTTGGTGTAGTCGGAGTTGTGCTGTTTGTACAGATTGTTCCAAAGATTATGAAAGCAAATATGAACGATGAAGTGGCTAAGATTACGGCGAAAGAAGGAGAAGGCCGTAAAAAGAACAGTCTGATTCTGACAGAGGTAGATGAATTTGGATTCTTTCCATTTTCTCTGGCGGCAATTATAGGGATCATGATAGGAAGTCTCATCTATAAGAACTTTTCGCTTACCACCACAGGCGGCTGTCTTTTGACGGCTCTTGTGTTTGGACACTATGGTCATATAGGAAAGATTTCGATCATGCCTAAAAATACTACATTAAAGCTGCTCAGAGAGATGGGTTTGATGCTGTTTTTAATTGGAGCAGGAGTGTCTGGCGGTGCACAATTTGTACGATATTTTGAACCGGTTTATTTCCTCTATGGGGCAATCATGACGATTCTTCCAATGATTATTGGATTTATTATAGCAAAGAATGTATTAAAACTGCCGCTGCTCAATAATCTTGGTTCGTTGACCGGTGGTATGACCAGTACACCCGCACTGGGAACCTTGATCAATATGGCAGGCACAGAGGATATCGCGGCAGCATATGCGGCAACATATCCGATTGCATTGATTGCAGTAGTGCTGGCGTCACAGTTGATTATTTTGTTCTGCTAAAATGGAATTAAGAGAATTTGATAAAGGAATGACGAGTAGTTCGGAACAATCGAATCAAAACGATAAATAATCGTAAGTGAAAAAGGTGTAAAGTCTTTGGGTTTCCGAAGGCTTTACACCTTTTTCAACAGATATATTGTTTAAATTTCATACATCTTAATGTTTCGCATAAACCACATCTTTCCTCAGTCCTGGTGCTGCGGATGCCTGGCCGTCGTTCGGTGTCTCTGCAATCTGTCGGTTGCTTAAAGTTCCAACCTCCATTGCATCTGCAAAATTAATCGGGTGATTTCGCATATGAACTTTCATCAATTCAAACAGACGGAGAGTGGGCCGCTGGGATTCAAAAACACCAGAGATATCAATATACTTACATCCGGTTTGAGCTGCCAATACTTTCAGGCGTTCATTGATTTTAAATGCAACAGGGCTTTTTGAAACAATAGGTACGATATAAATGGAAGCTTCTGTTTTTGTGTGTATCATATAAAGGAGCCATTCATATTTGGATATAAAATTGTCTACATCAACATTCTCATTCAGAATATCAACATCTCCCATGTTTACAAAAATCTTACGTGGATTCAAGTCATACAGACAGACCTTCAGATAACGTTCAATCTGGTCAATTCGTATATCCCTGACGCTTCGGTTATAGATTGGCTCAGTAATGCGAAAGGCCTGTGACAATTCTCCGATTGGAAGTGCGGCAAATGTGTTGGAGCCAAAAAGTACGACTCCGCCTGCTTCTGTAATGCTGTTAAGTTCACGATATGTTTGCATTTCATCATCTCCTTGTTCATGAATCGATGGCTGGAAAGGTGCGGATGTGTAGGCAGATTCTCCAAGATTTTCGGTGCTCGCCATTGCCGCAGTCGTTCCGTGTCCTGCGAGTTCTTTACTGCGCTGTGCATTTGCCGCCTGTGCCTGTCTGTCGTAGCGGGAGTTGATAAAGTAAACTACCACGTTGGCAGATACAACAATCAGGTTTAAAAGATACACGATCAATACATAGTTGAATCTGTGGGTGTAGATTTTTGCAGTGATTCCAGCAATATACCCTGTGATAATCAGAAGTATAAACTGGAGACTCATGTTTTTCGCTGATCTTGCCTTGATATTCTTCGCAAGATTCATAGGCCAGGATAATCCAAAGCAGACCAGCATGGTGGACTCAAGAAGTTCAGCCATTTTCATTCCCTCTCTTTCTTTTTTTGACAACTTTGTGATTCGGAAAACTTATGGAAAATCTTTTCCACAGCATTGGAACTCTCTTAGATGATTTCTTGACAGCTCCTTGCTTTAGCTTTCTACCATAGTTTAGCATTGACGTTCGATTATGTCTAATATATAATATTTATAAAATTCATAATATATATATTATGAATTGGGATATTATGTAGAGGAATTGTATGAAAATAAGGAACTACTTTGTTTGATTTATTTTTATGAATAGGTTTGAAGATTCCAAAAAGATAATTTTTGTAATTGGTTCATGATATTTTTATAATTTACATAAGAAAGGAAAATAAAAAATGGAACTCATGCAGATTCGATATTTTCTGGAAGTGGCAAATACAAAGCATATGACCAACAGTGCTAAAAATCTTCACATCACACAGCCGGCATTGACACAGGCTGTCCGGCGGTTAGAAAATGACTTGGGAGTGCCATTGTTTGCGGCAAAGGGACGTAATATTGTGCTGACGGAATATGGGAAATATCTACAGAAAAAATTAGAGCCTTTGATAGCTCAGATTGATGATATTCCGGAGCAGCTCAAAATGATGGTAGCGTTAGAGGGGGAGACGATACATATGAATGTGCTGGCGGCTTCCAGCCTGGTGATGGAGGCGATTATACAATATAAAAAGGAGCATGAAGATATTAATTTTCAACTGCATCAGAATGTAGAGAGTGAGCTTTACGACATTGCGGTGACAACGAAGCTTTTTTATCAGGCGCCGGATGAAGGAAACAGTTTTGCCTGTGCGGAGGAGATTTATCTGGCTGTGCCGGAAAATAAAAAATATCGGAATCGAACTTCAATCTGTCTTACGGAGGTGGAAGAAGAAGGGTTTGTCAGTCTGCTTGGTTCCAGGGAATTTCGTTATATCTGCGATAGATTCTGCCAGCACGCGGGATTTACGCCAAAGATTATTTTTGAAAGCGATAATCCTTCTGCTGTAAAAAATATGATTGCTGCCAATTTAGGAATTGGCTTCTGGCCAGAGTTCACATGGGGCAATATCGAAAATGAACAGGTACGGCTTTTGAAAATTGAGGAGCCCATCTGTCAGAGAGATATCATTATAAACTATAATAGGAATAAGACAGATAGTCAGAACGTGATTGATTTTTATCACTTTTTGACAGAATTTTTAAGGGAGAAGAAATCCTAAAAACTGTCGGGAAATGATATTTCCTGTTATTTTCATATTAAATTATATGTTGTGGCATAATAGAGAAATATACTTTATGAAAAAACAGGAGGAGAAAAGATGGCAGGATTAGTGGAGCTCAAGGACGAAAAGGAAAAAAGTACGGAAAAAAAAGGCGCAGAGAAAAAAATTACGGATGAAATGATAAGAAATTTTCGTAAATATTTGGAGGAGGAAGAAAGGGCGGAGGCAACAATCGAAAAATATATGAGAGAGATAAAACGTCTTGCCGAGTTTTTACACGGCGAGGAACTTCAAAAGGAAAAAATGATTGAATACCGGAAAATATTACAGCAGAAATATCACGCCCGTACAGTAAATGGAAAATTATCAGCATTGAATGCATACTTTGAATTTTCGGGAAATGGAGAAAGCAGGGTTCGTTATTTAAAAGTACAGCACAGTGCATTCATTGATGAAGCCAGGGAATTAGAGGACAAGGAATATAAGCGGCTTCTTCGTACTGCAAGGAGACAGAAAAATGAAAGGATGTATTATGTATTACTGACACTTTCAGGGACAGGAATCCGGGTCAGTGAATTAAAATACATTACAGCAGAGGCAGTCAGTTCCGGTAAGTCAGAAATTAACTTGAAGGGGAAAAACAGAAAAATACTTTTAACTAAGGAGTTAAGAAAAAAGCTGAAAGAGTATATGAGAAAAGAGGATATTGAGACGGGGCCGATATTCGCGACCAGAAATGGAAATCCACTGGACCGCTCCAATATCTGGCATGAAATGAAAAAACTCTGTGAGGCGGCAAATGTTGATGAAAGTAAGGTGTTCCCGCACAATCTCCGTCATCTGTTTGCCAGAAAGTATTATGAGATTGACAACAACCTTCCGCATCTGGCTGATATTCTTGGACATTCTTCGATTGAAACTACACGGATTTATGTGGCGGCGAGCGCCAAAGAATATGAGAAAGTACTTGACCAAATGAGTTTTATATAAATACCACAGAATCTATATTCTGTGGTAAAAC
>CANOBT010000122.1 GCA_947564305.1 uncultured Lachnospiraceae bacterium
TTGTAGGGGAAATCAATTTCCTTTCTGCCACGCAACCGAAACGGCAAGGTGCATAGGAACTCAAAAAGACGGTACAGCCCTTGTAATTGGGGCTATACCGCCTAATCTGAAATTACTTCCCTCTAACCGTAAACATTTGATTTTACTGGGTTTCTTCTGACTTGCCCCTATTATAACACGGTCATCATGAATCCGTATGCGCTTTACGCCTGCGTCTTTTGCGCCCCTGTCCATCTCGTGATGGAGATAGCTCTTTGTTACCGTGAAAATGCGGTCTTTCTTCTTTAAGCCGTACAGCATACCGATATATTCCTGCATTTCCTCGCAGAGAAACTTCGGCATTTTGATTGTGCGGTTGCTCTTTTTCGTTTTCGGAGAAGTAATCACGTCTTCCCCATGCAGACGCTGATCGGATTTGTTAATCGTGACCGTTTCCTTATCAAAATTGAAATCCGTGGCGGTCAAAGCCAATAATTCTGCTTTTGTCAAGCAAAATCTAAAAAAATGATCAACGAAAAAGACGCCACAGGATCAGCTTCTATGGCACCTTTCGATAATACTCTTTTTTCCATATCATCAATCTATTCTTTCTCATTCATTAACTGCCGCAGTTCTTCCTTGCTTGGAAGTACCGTTTGATATTTGCTCGCAAATATCTGATTATTGTCTTTTGGCAAAGTCATTTCTACCACCGCGTCCTTCTTATCTTTGCAGATAATAATTCCTATTGTTGGGTTTTCATCCTCAAGTTTTACTTTCCTGTCGTAATAATTTACATACATCTGCATTTGTCCAATATCCTGATGCTTCAGCTGACCAACCTTTAAATCAAATAAGACAAAACATCTTAACAGACGGTTGAAAAATACCAGATCCACTCTATAATGTTCTTCTTCAAATGTAAACCGCACCTGACGTCCCACAAAAGTAAAACCTCTCCCCAATTCCAACAAAAACATCTGTAGATTGTCTATCAGGCGCTTTTCCAAATCGTTTTCTGAATAAACAGATTCTTCCGGCAATCCGGTAAATTCCAGAACATAAGGATCTTTAAAAATATCATCCGGCTTTTCAATCTGCTGTCCTTCCAAAGCAAGGCGCATTATCTCCTCCTTTTCTCTGCTTAATGCAAGCCTTTCATATAGAGAACTTCCATATTGCCGCCCAAGTTCATCCTTACTCCATCCATTCCGGTATGCTTCTATTTCATAGAAATGACGTTCTTCTACATTGTTTATACGCATCAGAATAAGGTAATGCGACCAGCTTAAGTAAAACCGCCTGCCCTCAGCAGTCATTGGAAGCTGCTCCGAATTTGAAAAGGGTGAATCTGAAACCACATCTTTCGAATATACCATATAGAAGCGGCGCATAAGTTTTAAATTTTCATAGGAAAATCCCCTGCCAAATTCTTCTGTCAGTCGCCTGGATAATTCCTGAAGAATATATTTCCCATAAGCAGCACGCTCACTGCCATTTTGTTCTTCATCTATAATCAGCCGTCCAGCTTCATAATAAGAATAAACCATAGCCATGTTACCGACATGCTCATTTTACGTTTTGCATCCCGGAACAACTGCATAACCTGATTAAAAAATTTATCACCACTTTTCCAATTCTGCATTCCAAATATCTCCTTTTCCAATTCGGTAATTAGTAATTACCGAATTAATAAAATTTTCTATACAGCAAATTAAAGCCCTTTCAAAATAAACTTGTAATGCTTATTTAAAAATACAATCCAGTACGTCCATCTCCCCGATAACCCCATAATTATAATCCCTTTCATGATGGTCATATTCAGGCTCTGATGGCTCCAAATAACTTTCTATATACCCCTCAATATCGCACCTTTCTATATTTACATCACTCTTTGATATTTTTATTTTGCTTAGAATATCTTGTGGAAGTTTTCCAATCATTTCACAAACTTCCTGTTCCACATCCTCTTTTATCCAGTCACATACAATATCCACAACAGATTCTGTATCTAATTCCTCATAATAGCCATTATATTTTAGATTTTGGTTTATAAGGTCACCTATATCATAGTCCCCATAATAAGCATCCGCTTCAATATTTTCCATATATGTAAAAATTGCAGTTTGTATCGTTTCAAGAAATGCATCCCTGTATTCCGTATAGAAAAAATCAATGTCATATTTTTCTGCTAATTCAATAAAGCTTTGGAATTCTCCTAAATCTAAATTCCAGAAAAAATCAATTAAAGTGCCTTCCTCCAGACAATCATATGTATGATAAAATACAACAAATTTATCCGAAAGCAATCTGATAAACAGTTCGCACCTTCCCATCATTCCTTCAAAGGATTCGTACGGCAATGTTTTGTAAAATTTTTCAATCACATATTTATAGTTGTCATGAAACACTTCAAGCTTGCAAATATAAGTCAATATAACATACATTTCTTCATTCCAGCTGGCATAATTGTATAAATTTGCTTTTCCTGCTTGAACTATATCTTCCATGCTTTCAGAAAATCCACGTTTTATCTGCTCATATTCCGTGGCATTTTTCCGGATATTTTCTCTTTCTATATCATTTTTCTGTAGGTATTCTCTCAAAAAATCATTCACAGATGGGTTAATTACCCCGATTTCTTTTTTCCGGTTTTTTTCTATAATCTGTATGAATGCACCTTCTAATCGTTTAAGAACCTCCTCCCATACATTCCTGCTTGTATCCACAAGAGCGTTTTGGCTTAATCTGTAGTTGAATGCCCGCTTAATTATATTTTCATCTATACTGGTATCCGTCAGTGAATATAAGGTTGTCAGGAAAACCCTATCTTCCTGCTGCAGTTTTTCCGAAAACTCATCCTGCCATATTTCTGTCGGGTTATCCAAACACTGGAGTACATATTCATAATAATGGTCGCTGGGGACGTTTTTAAAATTATATTCCCGTGTAACGAATTCCATTATACGCGGCGTATAATTATTGTGTTTGACTACTTCCCTGTAACGAAAATCCCTTAATATATCCTGATAATAAGCCGCTGGCAAACCTTTGAAATAAATATGGTTGTGAAAAATCCTCCCTTTATCTGGAAGGGATAACTTTCCCATATCCAATATTTTGATTTTAAATCTTTCGTCTTCCGCAAATTGCTTAAATTCAATAACATGTTCCTTTGCCTGCTGAAAGATAGTCACACGGGAGTTCATAATCAATTTCTTATTCTTATGACAAGCAACATATTTAACCAAACTTAAAAGTTCATTCCCCTGAGTTTCTTTCATTTTAAAATAATGCTGCCCCAAGCAATCGTCCAACAATATGATTTCTGGCAAATTCTTTTGCGTTGAAATCGCATTTTTGATATCACTTATATCCCCATTCGTTGTGTAACGGATTCTATACCCTTTTGAAGCATAATATATGGCAAGCATCTTGGTAGTCACGGTCTTTCCCGTGCCGGGCATTCCTAACAGAAGCAGCATCCTTTCTTTTTCAAGAATATCCAAACATTCATTATAGCAACTAGTTTCCACAAATCTTCGGCTTTCCTCTTCAATATTATATAAAAGCGATTCACAGTCAATAAAAATGTTCTGGTTAAATACCTCACTCAAAATTTCTGTTGATTCAAGCCATAATTTATAATGCTTTCGTACAATATCCATATTTTCAGGACATTCCAAAAAATCATCAATGTCTATGAGAGACACGATATTATTGGCACTTTCCATGTAATCTGAAAACATATCATATATTTCCTGTTTATTCTTTGCTGTTAATTTCACAGCACAACATATATAATATTTCTCAGGTTGCAACTCTTTTACCTTTTGAACTTCCTTTTTTAAAGTTCCAAGCAAATCGCTATATTTACTATTGATGTAATGCTTGACTTGTATAATAACTTTTCTATTTTTAGGATCATCCGTAACATCAATTCCTCCGTCCCTTCCTTTTTGGAACGTATATAATTTAATACCCATCTTTTTCTGCATAATATCCTTGCACAATATCTCAAACTCAAAATCACTTAAATTATTGTAGTTGTACATCTCGATTTATATCCTCTATCATCATATTTTGAATAATTGTAATCACTATATCCTTCGAATGCATTCCATTAACGGAATATATTCATATACACGATATCTCTGCTTATCATTCACCTGCTTTACCAGTTTTAACTCAATAAATAAATTAACCATTTTTGTTGCCGTACTATGCGTAATATCGCAATCATTCCTCTATCCGAAAAAACGGCTTCTGATACATCATAATCAATCCATGTTTCATCCGTTCTTTCATGTGGTTAGGTATATTTTTAGCTTTATCCAGCACATCCAAGCTCTTATTAAAACAGCAGTGCTTCTCTTTTATAAAATTATACTCTGTACCAAACACTTTATCCAGCATACCTAAATAGAAAAGAAGCCACTGATTAATATTGCATGCCTGTCTGACCTCTGCCATACGGTCATCACATTCATTCTTATTATCATGCATTAGCTTAGAAAGCGGAAGCGATAATTCCGGTAAAATCTTCAGTTCCTGCAGATATTTCACCACAGTATAAGATGAATACAATATATTATCCATTTCATACAGCGCAACTGTTAAAAGCTGGTAATAAAGCAGACCGCTGAATAAAATGGGATTCACTGGAGTACTTTCCTTTTTTACATCGCTTTTAAACTCTGATGTGATGCGAATCAACTCGTCCATGCAGTCGTTGATCCGATGTGGAGCAGTAGGATTCCACTCTTTTCTTAAAGCCAATATAGTCTGCCTATGAATAAAAAATTTTTCCCTATGCTGTCTCCTTAGCATCCGCAACTCAGAAAATGCCTGCATTTTTCGCCTTTCTTCCAATATAAATTCATCATTACCTGCATAACCGAAAAAATATGTGAAGTCTTGCAGTTGGTTCTCGTCCACCCGACAACACATCAAATTCCTTCTGTCAATCAGTTCATCTGTGTTCTTTAATTCTTCTTTATCTAACAACTCACAAATTCCTTCCAGATTTCCAATATTCTGATAAATTTTCAATAAAAGAATTTTCATTTCTGAATTCAATTGAATTCTGCCAAACCATTTCTCAATATTGACAGGCGTATAGCAATTAAGATAAAACCTCTCCTTCATATCTGTACGTTCATTATAATACCATCCTGCCTGAAAATTCTTCTCCATATATGTCCCTCACAAATAATCAAATTATAATTTGATACAATATTTTAACACCAATTAATTTCTTGTCTGTTTAATTCCATTTTATATTTCAATCTTATCATTAAATCTTTTATCATACAAGCTGCAAAATCTCTCCCTCTCGGATTCCGCACCAGTAAAGCATTTCAAAGGCGTAAAAGGAAACTGGCTTGTCCATCATTTCATCCGCAAACTTCTTATATTCCTCTTTCGTCCAGAACAGCATTTCCTTGTGTTCCTCGCTCCCCATGTTCCCCGCCTTTGCCGCAGGGTTGGAGCGGAGGTCGTAATACCTTACTGCATGGTTGAAGATAGCGGAAAGCTGGTTGTGGACGGTTTTCAGATACGTCTGCGAATAAGGGTTGCGCTTTTCATCACGGTAGGCAAGCAGCTCATTTTGCCATGCAATGATTTCCTTCGTGCCAATCTCGCTAATCTTCATTTTCCCGAAGTACGGGAGAATCTTCGTCCGAATGATATGCTCCTTTGTAAGCCAAGTGTTCTCCTTTAAACGATTTTTTACATCATTTTTATAAAGCTCCGTAAAATTTTCAAACTCCATGTCAAGGTCAGCAGAATTTTGTAGCTGAAACTTGCGCTCCCACTCCTGCGCTTCACCATCACAAAAATCATTCACACATTATTGCCTTTATTAAAATGACATATATCCTTGTGGGACACTTTACCACATGGGTGTTCAGGACAGCCCACATCCCATACACATATTCTAATAAATGAACCGGACATTTTCTGTCATCTTTTAAATTCCCCTCCCCTTTTTATTTCCCATGAAAACAGAACCGCTCCAAATACTGGTTCTTCAACAGACGGACTTAATCTGCTGGAACTTAAAACGCATCGTCACGAGCCAGGCCAAGCCCATCCGCTTTCAGAATCCCGGAAGGCTCATTGACCCCTTAGACTGCACAATCGGCAGCCTGTTTGAGGGAGCCCAATAGCCTTACATTGAATAGACAAAGGAGATGAACCATAAGGCTCAATTATCCGTAAATCCATTCCTCATACACTCTGCAAACAGCCAGGACGCATACCGGAACCCTTTCACAAAACCTTCCTCCTCCGCTTTATAGGCAATGTAATGCAGGCTGTCCCTACATTCTTCAAGCCCCTACCCGTCCATTTTCTCCATGCCTTTCAGCAGGTTTAAGATTTCTTCCTCTATGCCTTTGGGGACACTCCCTTTCCCTCCATGCTCCTGCATCAGGCTGTTATAAATGCCCCGAATCATTCCGTCCATATCTTTTACCTCTCTTTCCGCGCCTTTCCCGGCGCATCCTTTTCTATGTAGTTTCCGGCACAGAAAAACCGGGACGCAATTGCCCCGGTCCCCTGCCAATGCCAATATTACAATAACAGACAAAAACACCGCATCCCCCAAACATGGGGAATCCATTTCATTTTTCCGCCGCCGTCCCTATTTTCCTTAATACAGCTTCCCGGCGTTCCTCCTCCGGAAGGCTTGCCACATAGCAGTTCCAAACTAATATATATGCATACCCCTTCATTTCTTCCAGCCCTCCCGGCCCTATCCCATATGTGCGCCCGTTTTCATAAGACGTTGTGTTCACAATGAAATAGATATGCAGGCTGTCCGTATTGTCATGCACCCCGAATACAACCTGCCAGCCCAGGAAACAATATTTTGCAAATGCATACCCTATCCAAAGGGCTTCCCGGGTTCCTATATACTCCATCTCCTCCTTACTGAATGACAGGACATAATGCATTGCCTGGCGTCCCGTCTCCTTGCGGAAATATTTCTTTACCCCTTCCATCTGGCGGCACATGCCCTCCGCATCCCCCATCAATACGCCCTGCGCGCCATATGCGTTATATGCCCCATCTTCTCTTTGAACGGCATAATTCACAAGGTTCTTAAGGTCTTCTTTCTTCCGGTAGGGTTCATTTACAGCTTTAAGGACTGGCATAATTCCCTGGCCTCCTTTATGATCTTATCCGTTTCCTCCGGGACATCGATTCCGCTTTCTATCTTGTTCAGGCTGGTCTTCATCCTTTGGACGGCAGACTTCTGGTCTGCATCCAGCCCGCACCTTCCCCGCTTGTTGATTGTGGAATTTAACACAAAGTCCCCCAATTTCAGCCCTTTGCGCTCAGCCATGTCATATAATTTCTTTTTTTCCTCCTCTGTGCATCGGAACTCAACTTTAACATCCTTCATTTTCTTTTCTCCTTCCATGAATTTTTCTTTACTTCTTTGTTTATTGATTATTTTTCCTTAACAGATGTTTCCGTTGGTTATCCTTCCTTGGCATCCTTCCTGTCACTTTATCTTTTCATTTGCCACCAGCTCGCATATCTGTTCCTTTTTTAATGCGCTTTAAAATGATTTTCCATAACATACATATTTTCCTGCTGATACATAATTTTAAATATACATGGCCTTATCTTTTATTTTCTTTATCCCATACCGTAAGGATTTACTTTTATTTTCTTTATCCCATACCGTAAGGATTTACTTTTATTTGTCTTTCCTTAACTGTTTTTATCTTCAAAGAACAAATGTCAAATGCATTTTTCTATATAATAACAAGATTACAGAAATGTCGGACAAATTACCGGGAATGATTTAGAATTAACAAAAGAATAAACAATAAAATAAAACTGTATCTGAGATTGGAGGAACCCCCATGTACCAAGACGATCTGTCAGACTTAATAACCGTAGACGAGCTCTGCGAACTCTTATTCATCGGGAAGAATGCCGCCTACCGCCTGCTGAACACAGGGGAAGTCAAGGCGTTTCGCATCGGAAGGATTTGGAAAATCCCCAGGGAATCCGTGCATGAATATGTCAGGCGGAAAAGCTGCTTGTAACAGCGTCAGGAGAAATGCCCGAATGACATGAAAATCCCCGGAATTTTTTCCTTCCGGGGACTCACTGCTTCAATGGCATATATTTTTATATTTTTTCTAAATGGGATTCTGGAACTCCCAGAATCCCCGTCATTGGCATAAGCTGTAATTTTCAAAGCCTACGCAAGCTGTTTTCCGTATTTCTCCAGAGAAGCTTCTGCCTGCTCCATAGAAAGACCAATCTTATCCTGCAGCTTTCTCAAGATGGCTGCATCATCAAGTCCTTCCTCCTGTCCCATTTCAATAATCATCTGTGTCTTCCCTTGACGGATTAACTTCTCCGATTCCGTTTCAATTACTGTTCCACCCATAATATTCACCAGCCTTTCTTCATTTTTGTTCCCATTCGTAATATGTGTAATAATAGTATTCACAAATCCCATGAGGTCTATGATTTCACCGTCCTGCAACTCCCCTTCCCGGTGCAACCGGACCATTTCATTCCTGAAATATTCCAAATCCTCTACTGCTGCCTCTATGCTGCCCCCGGATGTTATCTCTTTCTCATATCTTGCAATATAGAAGGGGATATATGGAAACAGCCGCTTTTCCATAATATATTCCCTCGTAAATTCTTCCAGAATCACATTTGTAGATTCATAGTCCACACTCTGCCCATCCGGGAATGTAAACGTAATCCTTGTCATTTTTGGCGTCTTATCCGTCTTCTTGACATAAATTGCCGAAAACCTCGGCATTGGGATTACTGCATGGCCGATGTCCCATGATGCAAACTGCCTTGCCACAATAAAAGCATACTCGGCAATCCGTATTGCCATAGAACCGTCATCATAGCTCTGGCACTCTAAGAGGTAGACCTCACTCCCAATCTTCATCAGGAAATCAGAAATCTGTTCCTCTATTTCACTGCTCCCATCTGCTATCTCCCCCCTCGGTCAGATACCCCTCCGAGGGCAGGACATCCACCCTTGCGTCCATTGGGTAGTCTTTCCCGAAAATATCGTTGATTACGGAAATGAAAAGCCTTTTGTGCTTGCTTTTCATTGTCTTGAACACGTTATCATAATCTGGTGTTTTTTTCTGCATACTTTTTCCTTTCCTGTATATTCCCTTCACTTTGGAGAGAATACATCCTGTTTTTATTATACCTTCAATTTCCTGTCCTGGCAACCGGAAAACTGCTGCCTAAACCATCTGGCGACAGCTCCGATTTCCCTATCTTCCCATTTTCCCTAAAACTGAAATAGGAATCCCGGCTTATAATGATATGGTCGCAGAACAGAATTCCCAACAAATCAGAAGCCTCCTTTATCCGTTCCGTCACCCGCAAATCCTTCTTCGTCGGTTCCTCCGTCCCCCCGGGATGGTTATGCACGACCACAATGTCCGAAGCCCCGCACAGCATAGCCCTTACAAAAATCTCCCTTATGCCTACCAGTGTGGAATCATGCGTGCCGTGCGACACCTCAAACAGACAGATCGGCTTACACCTGGCATTCATGCAGATAAGATACATATACTCCTCTGCCCTGTCTGACAAATGGAACACTTCTTCCATAACCGCCACAATTTTTGCCGGAGTGTCGAGCCTGTCTGACCCATCATAATCCCTTGAAAAATCTTCCTCTAAAATACTCCTGCCATCCCCATCAAGGGCAACGCTGAATATCTGTATCTTCATTCCTTCCACTTCCTTTTTCCTTTGATTTGCTTTCTGCATTCCCACATTCCATTTCCACAATCTCTGCAAGAGAATAATAACTGCAGCCCATGTACCCCCATTCCTCATCCGAACTGATAAACCCCTCCCGGCATTCCGGGCAGTCGATTGGCAGCTCCCAGGCTGTGATAAATGTCCCGTAGAAATTTACCAGAATGTCCGGCTTGTACCTGCAGGGCGTACCGTCACCGTCACCGTCTGCCAGCTCCCAGAAATGGAAAACCTCTGGTATTGTGTTCCTGTCAATCCTCAGGTCATTAAAATAACCTCTGACTCCCCTGATTTCCATCGGAGTCCAACATTCCTTTCCCGCATCGCGCCTCATTCTTACTTCCTCCTGTTCCTATCTTACATACATGCTGCCGTCGTCATAAACCCGGTATGTGACTACATCCCCGCCCGCTCTGCCTGTCACTGCCACAAAGTCAGGCGTTTCTAAGCACTCCATGATATAATCCAGATACTCCAACGCCTTCTCCTGCGCCCTGTCCGTCCTTCCATTTTTTGCTGCCATATTCTTTCCTCCAATCTGCTTTAAAACCTCCACAAAAATAAGGGCATCCCAAATCAATGGAATACCCAAACTAATTTCTCTACATTAATATTTTTCATCCAGACCAATATGAGCCATCACAATATTGCAGATTTTCTTATCCAGCCTGATATCGCTGGCTATCATGGCATCCAGACAATTTCTCACTTCCACCTGTCCAATATACCCTTTATCATAAGCCAACATTAAAATACCCGCTGTGCCAATATATTTTACCTTTAACTGTTTTGCAACCCTGCGCCCTTTGTGTTCATCTATCAGAAGCAGATCCGCATTCTTTTCATCATACATGATAAGGGCTTCGCTCTCCCCTGCATCCAGTCCGGTAACGCTGCGCAAAACATCTACAGATTTTATATTCTCTGCTTCTGCAACAGAAAAGAATTTTGTTGCCTTGATGATCTTTGCTTCCTCAAAATAAACAGGATTCTCCGTTAATTCACGGTACACTGCCTTAGGAATCAGCACATTACCATATAGCTTTTCCAGCAGCTCTAGACATCCTGCTTTCAGCAGGGAAAGAACCGGCGTAGTATCTGAAATTACAATCATGCCAATTTTTCCCCCAATTCTTTCACGGTTTCTAATTCCTCTTCTATTTCATCGTCCGTCATCTCAATATAGGGAAGCCCCAGCTTACCATATAGCACGATTAAGTCCATCTTAAAAATGCCAAGTATCTCAGCCGCCCTCCCATGAGAAATAATGCCGTCATGCACATATGGGTAAAGCAGCATCGCATTTTGCTTAAGCCGTTCTTCTTTGCTTGGCTTCATCACAAACGAAACCATTTCTTCCGGCATTTCCATATTTACAAAAACCATAATCCCAGCCTCCTTCATCCTCAAATTTATTTCCATTTTTTATAATATAACATCAACGCCATATTCTCACACTAAATTTCCAAAACGCCTCGGGCATAAAATATTAGCTTTTTTCTGCACCATTACCATTTCTGCCTTGCTATTTCTGTGGTAACATACCATCCATTTCATCTGCCTATCACACTATTTAGAATATGGAATCCGAAACTGGTTCTAAAAAACTTTACCAAAACATTACCACTTTAGAATCAAGAAGTCCGCAAAGCCTTGATTTCACAGGCTTTGCAGACCTCATCTGTACAAAAATGTCTACTCGAACTCACTCACATTATCGTTCTTTGGGCTGATACATCGTGTTTTCCCATCATTTCCGTACCTTATTTTCATGAGAATCCACCCTGTCCAAATGGTTCTTCAAGTTTTTATTACCAAAACATTACCAAACCAAGGTAACATTACCACCCTTCTGATGCCAAGATTTCCATACAGTTCAATCAGCTTGTCATTTGTTTTTCAACGCTCCTAAAAATTCATACGGCGTTATTGCTTTTACTTCAGAATGCCGATAATCGTCTATATTTCTCGTCACAATAAAGTCTGCCTATATTTCTTTCGCGCATTCATCCTGAAGGCAGTCTTCAAAATCGGGAAAATCATCCCGTTCTATCGCATAACATACGCTTTCATGGCTTGCACCTGTCACTTGAAGCACAAGGCATAACTTTTTCAGCATTTTTCTCCGTTCCTTTTCCGAATGGCTCTTTCTTAAAATAAAGAATATATTAGGCAGGCTGTGAAACGCAAGATACCCCTGGATTTGCCCAACCGCACAAATCTGTATAATCTCCCTGGCATCATCATAAAAAAGGCTTCCTCATTGTCAAAAAGTCCAATGCAACATTCGTATCAATCAATATGACCATATTTTTCCTGCCTCGCTTCTGCAAGCTCTTTCTCGTAATCCAACTCCCCGCCTACCGGAACCAGCATCTGTTCTAATTCTAAAAACGCTTTCATTTTAGGCGTTAATGCATCGTCTCTATTTGGAAGCTGCCCCGTATTTAAATTCATGTCTATATACGGAATCCCCAGCCTGCTGTATAATTCTATAAGTTCCATTTTGTGCATCCCCAATAATTCAGCTGCACGGGCATGCGATATGGTATTATTTGCTATGCTCGGATATAGCAAAAGTGCATTTCTCATTTCTTCTGACGTATCATGCATCACATACCCTTTTGCATTCTCCGGGATTCTCACCTCAATATTCACCATGTGCAAAGAATGGCTCCTTCCTGTCTCTGCTATTTTATCACGCATTTATTCCTTTGTTCCGCATACTGTGTTTTACCTTCATTTCTCTTCCTTGTTTTCATGGTAATCCGCCCTGTCCAAATGGTTCTTCAAGTTTTCATTACCAAAACATTACCAAACGGCAGTAACATTATCACTAAAATTTCTTCGCCAAGACTGCTCTATCAGCATCAGAAATTTTCAACACCGTCATTGCCTGTTCCGCAGTCATTTTCATGGCTTCCATAAGATTTTTAATATGTTCAAATGAATTGTCAATTCTTTCTTTCTCTTTTTCCCTGTCAATTCTTTCTTCCATCGCTTTACACACTTGGCTTCGACCTCCTTCCGTTTCCTTGAAATATCTTACTGGCTTCGCCAGTTCTTGATAAAACATATCAACCGCACTTGTACACCGAAAATCATGCATTAGCTTTCCGACCGGATCACTGTCATCTTTATAACTTCCATTCATATATATAATATGTGACCCATCTCCAAATAACGCCCCGGTTTCCCGCACCGTCCTTTCCACATGGTACATTGGCAATCCCATCCTCATATAGTCATTTTTTGTAATGAATATAACATACGAATCATGAATCACCTTGAATTTCTGCTTTTCTTTCAACATTTTTGTATCTAACATGCTGCTATGGAACCTAGCCCTGTGTACATCTGCCCCTGCATTTTCATTCTGGACTTCAATGTCATACACTTTCCCATCAGAATCCTTTGCGTAAATATCAAGCCTGATAGAACGTCCTCCCGGAATCGGATTTTTATATTCCCTCTGGGCTACAACCTCTATAACCTTCAAATCATTCCTACCCAGAATGATATTCAGCACAAACTCCGTCGCGCCAATATTCCTGTCAAAGACGATTGTCATAAAGTCATCATCCAGAAGGGTAAACCCTGCCAATAATTTCAGTTCTTCTTCCTTATACTTCAATTCAGCTGCATCACTCAAAAATATCACCTACTTTCTCGTGATAGGCTTATCCTTATTATAACCTCATTTCTTCTTCTCCACAACCTAATTTTTATTTCGGCGGTCTCTTTGAACTGTATTAGTCATCATCTGCTGAATTTCCCAAATTTAACACATTCCGAAACTGCTCTAACTCCAAATCTGCTTTCCAATGTTGGTTATCTGTGTCTGGTATCTTATCAAACAGATACGCTGCCCCATTAACGATATCCACAACCGTAATTGCCATTGCAAGATAATCCTCCTTCATCTCTTTATAAGCATCTCCGGACAAGGAAAAATCGCCAGACTGTAACTGCCTGACGATTTCTTTCATTGTGCACTGCATTTCCTGCAGCGCATCCACAATCCTTTTTATATTTTCCTGCTTTCCCACGACTACAATATTGGAATAAATGCAGCTCCGCGCAATAAAATCTTTTTTGCTATGGCCGCTTAACGCCGCCCTTTCTTCAATTAAGGCTTTCTGCCAGCCACTTGCACGGAATGATATGGTTGGGTCCTTATGTTTCCCCGGCATTTTTTGTGTCCTCCTGTTCTTCTTCTGTGCCTAATTCATTTAGCTGGTCCGCCAGATCCCTTGCCTGGTTCGGATATAAATGCGAGTATGTATTTAGCGTCGTCTGGATTTTCTCATGCCCCAGCCGTTCCGCGACCACAAGGGGCTGCGCCCCAAGTTTTGAAATCAACAAACTTGCATGGGAATGCCTAAGTCATGGGAGCTGAATCAGCCATTATATTGTACTATTCTGTGATTTATTGAAATTAATTATGGAATAGTGCTTCCTTTATTCTCTATTATCTGCTATAATTAAAATAAACAAAATAGCGATTGAGAGATAGAGATGCATCCGTATACAGGAGATTATACCGAACAGAGAAAAAATGAAAAATTTAATTTCACATACTATACTTTCACGCCTCGTCCATTGAAAAATGCTACACTTTATAAAATGGATAATGAACTTGCAACGCTTCTAATCGAGGCACATCACAATCTTGGGCAGTTAGAAGGTTTGTTTCAGTACGCGCCAAACAAAAACTCGTTTTGTGAATTAATGCTTTTAAAAGAATGCACCTATTCCAGAATGATAGATTATGATGCACCAAATTTTAGTGATATATTAGTTAGAAGAGGCACTGGTAAGGGTGATATGGAGCCTATAAACAATTTGTTGGCAGCTTATAAAGCGTCAGATGGCATGCAGTTTACGGCTCAAGATTACAGCAAAATATGCAGCATAGCTTTATATGGTGATAAACCAGAGCAACAAATGGGTGTTCGTGATACCCAAACATTTTTGCAATATGCAATATCAAACTTAAAAACCTATAATCCAACGGCACCAGAAGCTGTCCTGCCGTCATTGGCTGATATTTCTGCTTATCTTTATGACAGCGGGGATGATCCCCTGATTCAAGCAGCGTTAGCGCACTATCAGTTTGAAATGATACACCCATTTGAGAAATATAATGGGATTGTTGGACGTATCCTGATATTCATGGTATTGCAAAGAATCGCAGATAAAGCGTTGCTTGGGTTGTGTTTATCTGAGTACCTATTCTTCAATAAAAATGAGTATTTTGATATACTCAGATCAACACAATATAGCGGTGGTTATATACGTTGGATTAAATATTTTATGCGGATTATAAATGAAGCTGCTCAAACCAGTGTTGCACTGCTCAAGAGATACGAAGAAATGATTAAGCTGAATGAGGAAAAGTTAAGGGCTAAAGTACCCAAAACAAGAAGTTTTTGGGGCGTGTATGAGTACCTTAAAGTTTTTCCTATTGCCAGTATTCCTATTGCGGCAAAGCATCTAAACTTATCATATAATTCAGTTTCTAAAGCATTTGCCTTATTGCAAAAATACAATATAATTATGCAAGAAAGCAATGCTACAAGAAACCGAATATGGAAATATAACTATCTTGATTTTATGTTTACATTACCAAACATCAATCAACATGTGATTAGTTAAAAAATAATGCGAGGGCAGAAATATGAGTGAGTTGCTAAATGGCATATTTGAATGTCTTGATATAAATAGCAGTACCGGTTTGGCTACAGAAGACAATTTACAGTGCATGACCTCCTTTCAAAGACTATTTTATACACAAGTTCATGAAAAGATAGGAATTGATGCCGTATATTTTCTTCGCGATGCAAACGGGATTGCCAAAGTTCCACTTATCTATTTTTCCATTATCCAAAAATATGATGCAAAACAAGTTGCAGAATTACATCGCCTTTCTTGGAATCTCGGAGAGGCTCCACTACTATTTGTGGTGACTCCAGATGAGATTTTGATTTATAATAATTACGAGACACCGCAAGTCGTTGAGAACGGAAATCTTGATCCTACCGCAGGGGTAATTGAAACATTAAACTTGACAAATGGATTGGTTTCACAGCAACTTGCACTAAAGAAGTATCATCGTTCATTGCTTGAAAGTGGCGAATACTGGCGGCAAAGCATGACTAGATTTGATGCTCAAAACCGGGTTGATGCAACCTTGATGTCAAATTTGAGAATAATGCGCAGAACGTTGATTAACCAAATTAGTAAAAGATGTGATAGGAGTAAAGAAACAATCACAGGGGTAGTTCACGCTTTGCTTAGTCGGTCAATTTTTATTAAGTATTTGGAAGAACGAAAAGATTCAAACGGAGAAACGGTATTTCCGCGAGATTTTTATTGCAATTTTATGGTATCAGCGAAACAGTATACTGATGTTCTAAACAGTAAAGAGGCAACTTATAACTTATTTAGAGCACTTAAAGAGAAGTTTAATGGTGATATACTGCAAGTCTCAGAAGTTGAAATAGAGATTATTACTCAAAATGACTTGGATGAACTTCGCATATTTATTCTAGGTGATAGCGAATTAGAGAGCAAACAACTTACGTTATGGCCACTTTATAGTTTTGACATTATCCCCATTCAGTTAATTAGCAGTATCTATGAGTTGTTTTTTCATCTGTCAGATGAAGATGATAAAAAAGGCACATATTATACACCACTTCATCTTGTCAACTTGATCATGGATGAAGTGTACCCGTGGGAAGGCGAATATAAAGATACATCTTTTTTTGATCCATCATGCGGTTCGGGAATTTTTTTAGTTGAGGCATATAGAAGACTTGTTTGCAGATGGATGTCACAAAATGATGTTCATACGATCACCTGCGATCAACTGAAACTTCTCTTGAAAAACAGTATTTTCGGTGTAGATATTAATGAAGAAGCTATTCGAGTTGCCTCGTTTAGCCTTAGCTTAGCGATGTGTGATTTCCTTGATCCAAGAAGCATCTGGGATAAGCTTTCATTTCCACATCTACTAGGGAAACGCTGATTAATTAGCCTTACACTCAGCATTATCCCCGTTTGCTAA
>CANOBT010000123.1 GCA_947564305.1 uncultured Lachnospiraceae bacterium
GCACTCTCCGTCTGCTATGAACGGTTCTGTAAAGATTATGTGCTTTAGCGGAATGACAAGGTTAAATCTCCAGCTTATCTGATCCGTATTTATGTAAGATTTGCGCCAGGACATCTTTATGCCTGTCCTCTGCATCTTCGTATATTTCCTTTAAAGTTTCCAGCTCCTTCTGTGTCAGTGAATTGACGTGCGGATTGTAGTGCCCTCCTATAAAAACTCCGCCCGCACCCCCCGGCTTCGTATAGATTGGATACGCAAAAGATAGAGCCTGAATGTCATTTTTTATTGTGCGGACAGCCACATCAAATTCGTCTGCCAGCTCTTTCGTTGTAATATGGCGCCGGACAATCAAAATGCTGATTATCTCATTTCTACGTTCAGCAGCATTCATGCTCTACCTCCTTTCTGCGAATTTTTTAAACTCATTCTATGGGTAGGGCAAATGAGCTGCACTAATAAAACAAATTTTTTGAACGTATTTTAGTTTAATTTCTCCGGCTGTATTTTATTGACTTTCCTTTTGCTGCTTGTTAAAATCTTTAATGGATAAAATCATAAATATTTAAATGGATGCACCCAAACTGCTATAAACCGATGCAGGGCAATACTGCCTTGTTTTGGACGTGGCAGTTTTTTATTTCCCATGCAATGCACGGAAACCGGACATCCTCACAGTTCTCCGAAAACAGGCGGAAACGCCTGTATGGGTTTTAAGCAGGCTGCCTATGCAGCCTAAAACCCGCAAATTCCCTACGGGCAATTTGCCATGAATAGCAAGCACTGGTTGCGTTTATACGCAACCTTCAAAAACGCCCCTTTCCACCTGCAGGGAAATGCACATTTTTGAACACATGGGAGAACCCCTGACCCCCGAAAAAACGGAACAAAAACGCCGGACTCCAAAAGGGAATGCCAGGCCATATTTCCCCATAAAACCATCAAGAACCAGAAAGAAAGGAATCATAAAATGGACAAACACCGAAACAAAAAACGTTCCCGGAAAAACCAAATCATCCTCTATCTGAGCGACGATGAAAAATTCATCCTCAACGAAAAAACCAAACTGTCCGGCATGACAAGCAGGTCCGCTTTCCTGCGGCAGTTGATTGTGTATGGATTTGTCTATGACGTGGACTACACGGAGCTGCATGAATACAACACCCTCCTCTCACGCATCGGCACGAACCTCAATCAGATTGCAAAACGCATGAACGCAACCGGGCACGTTTACGACGCCGATGTGAAACAAGTAAAAAAGCTAATGGAGGAAATATGGCATACACAAAAATCCATGCTATCAAAGCAACCTTACCTAAAGCAATAAAATACATCACAGACCCCGGCAAAACGGATGGGCAGACACTGATCTCCACCTTTGCCTGCGGCGCGGAAACTGCCGCCTTTGATTTCCAGTATGCCCTCTCAAAAACAAAGGAATCTGACCCAAACAAGGCTTTCCACCTGATACAGTCTTTCTTCCCTGGCGAGGTCAGTTATGAGGAAGCGCATAAGGTAGGAGTGGAGCTTGCCGACAAAGTTTTAGAGGGGAAATATTCCTATGTCGTGTCCACGCACATTGACAAAGGGCATATCCATAACCACATCATTTTTTGCGCCGCCGATAACATCGACCATAAAAAATACAATGACTGCAAAAAATCCTACTGGCGCATCCAAAACCTAAGTGATGAGCTGTGTACGGAACATGGCTTGTCCGTCATTTCCCCAAGCGGCGGGCGCGGGAAAACTTATAAGGAATGGCTTTCGGACAAACAGGGCGATGCATGGAAAACCAAGCTAAAAATACACATTGACGAAGCCATAAAACAATCGGAAAGTTATGAGGATTTCTGCGCCCTTATCCGGGCAAAAGGCTACGAAATAAAGGGCGGGGAATTCGGTGAAAAGACACCAAAATATATCGCTTTCCGTCCTCTGGACAGAGAGCATTTTGTCCGTGGCAGCGCAAAGTCTTTGGGTGCGGAATACACCAAAGAACGGATTAAGGAACGCATTGAAACAAACGCCCTTGCGCCACAGAAAAAGCGTGTCCCATTCCCCGCCAGAAAGAGGCCGCCTGTCAAAGATTTTTCCAAGAGAAGAATCATCGACACCACTGAAGAAAAATTTGCAGACAGCCCCGGCCTGAAACACTGGGCCGACATTCAGAATCTCAAAACAGCAGCCGCAAGTTACAGTGAAGCAGGCTCCATTGCCGAGCTTGAAAAGCAGATTTCCATCAAGTCCGAGTTTGCAAAAACGGCACGAAAGAGCCTTGTGGAAACCGAACACCAGCTAAAGGATTTAGGGCAGATTTTAAAGTATGCCGAGCAGTATAAAACCAACCGCATCTATCATATCCGCTATCAGAAATCAAAAGATAAGGACAGATACCTGCGCCAGCACGAAACGGAACTTTTACTCCACGACGGCGCGGAAAATATGCTGAAACGCTTCGGTATCAATCCCAAAAACCTCAACGTCGAAAAGCTCCGCAGCGACTATGACGCCCTCTATCAAAAAAAGACGGCTTTGCAACAAACCTGCAAGTCTGCCGGAAAGGAAATCTCTGACCTTAACCGGAAACTGGATAACCTCAACCAGTATCTCAGCAGGGCTTCCGAGCAGCCGTCTGTTGATAAAAAATCAGATAAAAACATTCATTCCCTCTAAATTCTGGCATAAAAAAGGTGTATCATTTTGAAGCTTACCGCTCCGCCACGATACACCTAGATGCCTCGTATCCATGTAAGTTCAATTCTGTTATCTATATTTCCTTATCACTTCCCTAACGTGCCAAGCGTCTGTGCCATAAACTCCAAAACATCTACCAAATACAATGCCTGGGTTTCCGTGCAATCCATCAATATCCTCTGCGCTTTCAAAACACACTCCCCCTTCACTGTCTTTGCTTCATTTTTTACAGCCACCTCGGCTTCCAAAACTTCCATAATTTTATTGTATGTGCTAATTCCAGGCTGCCTTGATCCTGCTTCAATCTTTTTCAGATGCGAATCGCTAATCCCGACAGCCTCCGAAAGTTCTCCTCTTGTCATTCCTTTCCCCTCACGTAATATTCTTATAACTTTTCCCATGTTTGTACTTTCAAGGTTTATCATGTTCGTACCCCCTGCAGGTGTGTTTATTATAGATTTGCCCCATCTTTTTGAAAAGGGACTATTCTGTCTTTATTTTGCAAAGGGGACAATTCAGATTTTACCCCTTTTTTCAACATCATTCGCTTTCAATATCCGCCCGTTTGTGGCACAGTCAGTTATGTTTCAACAACGCGCTTTCCTTTTTTGTCAAAATGTTTTTACCTCTATGCAAAGATTTTACTTAATTTCTTCACAATAGCTCCTGTAACTGAGCAAGGGGGCAGGTGAATCAATCACCTGCCCCCTTACACAGCTTTATCTTCTATTTACCTGATCCGCCAAGTAATCCGGCATATAATTCTTTGCGCTCCGCTCCTCCTTCTAAATCACAGTGTCCCTGCCTTTCAGTGCATGATCTGTATTAGTTCTATCCCTTCCTTTTTTCCAAGGTTCCGGCTGTATTTTTTATCTATCGGATTATTCCAGTGTTCATGCGCGCCCAGGTTGTTTACTTTTTTCCCATTCCCATTTTGATATACGGTCCCTGACGGCGCGTTTTTGACCAGGCCCGCCTCATGCAGATAGTTTTCCACCGTGGCATTGTTTTTCAGGCTGTCGTTATTATTGACAACCGCAGGCTCATTCATGAGAAAATCTGCGCCGACGGAATCAATCGCGACCGGGTCCTGCGACACGAACACGCTGGAAGTATAATGCCCGTTAAAAGGGTACTGTTTCCATTTGGCGTTTTTTCCAGTAATGTCGTCCCCTTCTGACGGGGCACAGATCAGGGCATCCAGCATATACAAAACCGTCTTGCCGCCCAGTTCCTCATTCGCCATCAGATCCACCAGCGGGCTGTAAATCCCCATCTCATCCATTGTCAGAAACTGGTGGAGATTCGCCCCTTCCGGCGGGCGCATGGCGTTTCCGTTGAGAAAAGAGCCGAAATGGTTTTTACCGCAGAGCGTGATCCCGTAGCTGTGCCCTTTCAGGTTTGCCAGGTTGATCACATAATCCGCCTCTGTCACGCAGGTGGGAAGGTAATTGACCGCGCCCTTAAAAGGGTAAGACCACTGAATCCGTTTTGACTTGTCTGCCACGCCGTTTTTCCTCCCCGTAAATTTCACGCCCTCAAGCTCTCCCGCAGTACATAAATCAACCATATACTCCGGAAATATCCGGGAGACATCATAGACGGTAATGTCAGACGGCTTTATGCCCGCGTCTTCCACCAGGGAAATCAGGAGGCATTTCAGCAATACCGGATTGGTATAGCTCATCTTCGTCCTGCCGCTGTCGTCATCGTCAAACACGCCGGAGCCGTTGATGTTTGCCTTAATCGCGATCTTGGCGCTTTTCTTGTTTTTCCCGTTCTTTGCGGCAAATAGCTTTTTCCATCCTTTTTCCGGCTTTTTTGCACCTCCCAGCGACGATATGCTCTCCCGCACCATCGCAAGTATGGTATCCTCGTCGAAATGCTCCGTTTTCCACCAGTACCCTTTTCCGTCCCATTTGACAGATTTCGGGTTATGGCTCCACACCACACGGCCGGGTTTTGCCCCTACGCCTTTTCCAAAAGGTTTATGTTCCGGGTATATGGCTTTGGTCTTCTTCACCGTTACGTCTGCCGTAAGTTTCTTCGTCACTTTCCTGCCGGATTTTTTGTATGCCACTTTGCAGGTAATGACAGCCTTCCCCTCTTTTTTGCCTGTAACTGTCCCTCCTTTTACGCCGGCTATTCTTTTATTGCTGCTTTTCCACGAAACTTTTGCCCCTGCCGGATTATTTTTTAATTTAATGGTTTTTGAAATCCCAACACGCAAAGTGATCTTCTTTGTGCTGAGGGCAGGCGCATTTTTCCGGGAAGCGCCATATGCAGGAAGTGTGCCTGAAACCATCAGCAGAACCGCAAGCAGCATGGATATTATTTTTTTCGCCATAAAAACACCTTCTTTCACTATTTTAAAATGATACCCTTATTCTATCCGCACAAGCTCAATCCCTTCATCCCCGCCAAGATTGCGGCTGTACATTTTTTCGGCCGAGTTGTTCCAGTGTTCATGGACGCCAAGGTTTTCCACCGTCTCCCTGTTTCCATTGTAATACAAAGTTCCGGAAGGCGCGCTATGGACCATGCCTGCCTCATGCAGATAATTCTCTACATTAGGATTGTCCCTTAAAGCCCCATTATGTTCCGTTACCGCAGGCTCATTGATGAGAAAATCCGCTCCTACGGAATCGATCGCCACCGGGTCCTGCGAAACAAACACGCTGGAAGTATAATTTCCATCAAAAGGCGCCTGCTGCCATCTGGCCGTTTCTTCTGTAATGGAAGCGCCCTCAGATGTGGCACAGATCAGCGCATCCAGCATATACAGCACCGTTTTTCCGCCAAGCTGTTCGTTTGCCATCAAATCTGTAAGAGGGCTGTAAGTATCCATTTCATTCTTTGTTAAAAACTGATGTAGGTTTGCCCCTTCCGGCGGACGCATGGCATTTCCATTGATAAAAGAACCAAAATGATTTTTTCCGCAGAGTGTGATTCCATAGCTATGCCCTTTTAAATTTGCCAAATTGATCAGGTATTCTGCTTCTGTCACGCAAGTGGGCAGGTAATTCACTGCTCCGCTAAACTCATATGACCAGTTAATCGGCACATTTTCATCGGCAATACCGTTCCTCCGATCCACAAAATGAACTCCTTCCAATATCCCCTCCGTACACATTTCTACCATATAGTCCGGGAACAGCCTGGATACATCATATACGGTGATATCCTCCGGCGAGATACCGGCTTCCTCAACCAATGAGACCAACAATGCTTTCAGCAGGACAGGATTTGTATAACTCATCTGTGTTTCACCGGAAGTATCATCATCAAAGACACCGGAGCCATTGATATTTGCCTTTATCGCGATCTTTTCCCCGGCTGCATAAGAAACACTTCCTTTCCCTCTGGCTGCATTATGCGCCTGAAACAATGCGTTCCAGCCCTCCCCTGCCGTTTTCTTTCCTCCAAGAGAAGCAATGCTGTCATCTACCATGTCCTGAATGACGGATTCCTCAAAATTTTCCGGCTTCCACCAGTATCCATCTCCATCCCACAGCACGGAATCCGTATCATAATCCCATACCACACGCCCCGGCATGGCTCCGATCCCTTTCCCATACGGTTCATGCTGTGGGAAAACAGAATCATAAGGATACTGGCTGGCGTAGATCTTCGTCCCCTCTGGCTGCTGTTCCAGGACGGAACCTACATCTTCGTCTCCCCCGGAGTCTTCCTGCAAAACGGTATTTTCTTCACTGCCATCTTCCGGAGAAGATTTTTGCTCATTCTGCTGCCCTCCGCACGCAGCGAGTAAACAGGCCATGATAACGCCCATCAATATACACAAAATCTTCCTCAT
Organism: uncultured Lachnospiraceae bacterium; assembly: GCA_947564305.1. The sequence continues at coordinate 6,512 of CANOBT010000123.1, forward strand.
AAACCAAGCGCCTCCTTTCGGTTTTTAAAGTGATCCATCATCTCATAAGTCAGGCTGATCCCATCATCCTTCATTTTCATATCACTTCTTGACACCCATTCCGCTTCCGAGAGTTCCATCCCGTCAAGCATGATCTCCCCGCTCCCGTCAAGTTCACAGAAGAACCCCAAAAGCAACGTATCCGAAAACGGCCACGGCTGGCTTTTATAATATCTCAGATTCTTCACTCTTACCCCGACTTCCTCCATCACCTCACGCTGGACTGTTTCCTCAATGGTTTCACCCACTTCGGCAAATCCTGCAATCAGAGAGTAGCGTGTGCCGTCCCTTTTGTCTGCATACTTTGTCATCAGTATTTTATCTTGATGGACTACTCCTACGATAACAGCAGGAGAAATTTTCGGATATACTGTATTTCCACAACATGGACAGTACAAAATCCGCTCCTTCTCTCCAGGTATCAATTTCTCCCCGCAAAATCCACAAAAGCGGTTATTATGATACCATCTGTTCAGTTGGATCGCCGTCCCACAAGCAAAATATAGCCACTTCGGCGTATAAATACCTGAACCGCTTAACCGGTATAACTGATATTCGGACTCTTTCTGCCAATATTCCACCATCTCTTTTTCCATTTCCATGCTTTGGATATAAGGCATAAAAACAGGCTGTCCGTCAATAGAAAATAAATATACGCTCTGAAATGCCCTTACGCTAAGTTCACGCAGTTTCGGGACAGAAATCTCCCCATTTTCCTCTTTCAAAAGAACCTTATCCTCATAGGCATAAATGACATATGCCTCCTCATCTGCATTTACATTCTTATATTGGTTATCAAATATTTTTGGGGCAATATCCTGAATCATATCTCTCAAATCCTTTCTAAACGCCCAAAGGACGTTTTGAAAATTATGCACACAAAATCAAAGATTTTGGCGCATACACGGACAGCGCAGCAAGTGCGCAGTCCTGATGACAGACTACATCTACTGTAAGGTAAACGGCAGCACCGCCAGCAATACATAAGACGCCAGGCAGAACCACTTTAAAAACTCTGGGATTTCGGTCCGAATCCGCTTCGACAGTATCCCAAGGACTGCCGCCAGCATCAAAAGCGGGCTTAAAATACTTGCAAGGCCAAAACTTATCCCTGTAATGCCCGCTGTAAGGACTGGCAGGCTTACCGAATAACCAAGCACAAAAAGAAGCGGCGGGCAGGGCGTTATCCCATACAAGATGCCTGCTGCTAACATTGAATAATGCTTGCTTTCCGGCAGCTCTTCTTTCCCACATTCCTTACAATGCCCGCACTCTGCCGTTCCTCTCTTTATTTCCCAAACCCAGCGCACTGCCATAAGAAACCCGAACAGGCTCATCATGATCTGCACAGCCAGACGGAAAGGGAAATTTCCGATATATCCATGATCCGATATAAATTGTTTTCCGATCACAGAGGCTGTCAGGCACAGAACGGATACCCCTAAAAGTTTCCCGCAAAAAAACTGAATAAATATGCCATAACTTCTTTTCATCCCATCCCCGTGGGAAACAGTATAAGCAGAAAGGAAAGCGCTGACAAACGGACTGCAGCAGGTTCCACAGCCAATTCCTATGGAAAAGGCGGTCACTGCCGGAGTAAACAAACCTTCCATCATTCCTGCTGCCCCCTTTCACTTGCAATCAACGCCGCACCAATCGCCCCATTAAATTGCGGATAGGCTGCCACATATACTTCTTTCATCAATTCTTCCTCAAATGCCCTGCAAATGCCAATGTTTTTTGCCCCGCCTCCGGTCATCAGTATATCCCCACCCTTTTGTGTACGCTTCATCATTTTTATGATTCGCTTCGCCATAGACAAATGCATCCCGTAGAGAATGTCCCTGCGGTCATATTTCCTTGCCACCAGGGAGATCACCTCTGACTGTGCGAAAACGACACAGGTACTGTTAATGTCGCACGGTTCTTTACTTTCCAGGGAAAGCGGCCCGATCTGGTCTATAGTCGTTTCCAATATTTGCGCGGCGATCTCTAAAAACTTGCCGGTTCCGGCGGCACATTTATCATTCATCGTAAAATTGCGGATATTATAATGTTCATCCAGATAAATGATCTTACTGTCCTGTCCCCCAATGTCAACCACGATACCCGGACGGTATTCTTTCGGCGCTGTTACCCTGACCCCATAAGCATGTGCCGTGATCTCCGAGATGTCATCATCCGCAATCTCAAGAATCTTCCGGCTGTATCCGGTTGCCATGATATACCCGATGTCACTTCTCCTCAATCCGTTCTTTTCACAAATCCTGTGCAGCATATCCTCCGATGTTCCATTATTATCTATCCCGGTATTGCATACCAGCGTATCCACCACCTGTTTTCCATCAAACAACGCCGCCTTCAGATAGGTAGAACCGCCGTCAAACCCTACAAAATATTTCATAATATGTGTCACCTCCGTTTCTGGTATTCCTGCAACTGTTCCGTTCCTTCACAGCTGCAGGCAAAAATCCATTTAAAATCGCCTGCGGCGATGGGATTTTTGCCCCTCCCCCCGAATCACTTTCTTACGGTCTGTGCAGTGAATGCACAGACCTGTCTGAACTATTATGGTATTCTTTCATTTTGATCATTTCTATAAAGGCTTCCATGCGGATGCGGAGCTGCTCCACATCCTCCTCGTTATAATCGCTCTCTATACGGATGACCGGAATCCCCATTTTTTCCAGTTCTTCTTCCAAAACGGGATATTCGTAATCATATACAAGGCATCCCCGCGAGATATGGCAGACGATCCCCTGGATCTGATACTCTTTCACCATCTGGCGGATGCGGAAGATTCTCTGCGAATTATCCGCAAATACCGGGCAGGTACATGGTTTAATATAACGGTCTGCAAGCGCACGCACCATCCCGTCAAAACTCACATCCACAATACTTACCGGATCATAGACCGCACGATCCCCCAGACAGGTTTCGTCTGCTACAAGGTTTCCGCCCATTTCCTCAATCAGCAGCGGAAGCTTCATATTGGGAAACGCGATCGGGGAACCGGTGAGCAGAATCCTGGGACGGTTGCCTTTTGCGGCAAATTTTTGTCCTGCCATCCGCTTTTCCAGTTCTCCGTTCAGACTGTGCATAGCATCCGCCCACACATCTGCCGGCATATATGCATAAGCGTTCATGACTGCCATTGCCTGTGCGCCGGAAATCAAAGGAGGGATATTCTGGCGAAACGCCAGAAAACGTGACATTTCATACTGTGCATAGCCAATCCTGTTAATCGCATCTGCCAGCGTTTTTGCTGTGATTTCCTGGCCTGTCACTTCTTCGAGCTGTGGGATCAGGCGGTAAAGTTCCCTCCGGAATACCTCCCCGTCACCGTCTGAGTGCTTTCCTTGAGGAATCTGCATCACTGCCGTTTTCTTCTTCTGCCCAAGCAACCCTGCAATTTTCTTTTTACAGTCACAGGTAATCGGAACCACCATAAGGGCACAGTCATCATACAATGGCATGGTTTCAGAACAGACAAAACCGGAAACTGCCTTCACCAACGGGCAGGCGTCCCTTGCGGCTAACCCGTCACTGATGGAATAGGCGGTAAAACTTCCGGAACAAAGCCGTACCGGATAAGCGCCAGCCGCATAAATCAGCTCATTCGGAACCATAGCACAGAATGTGCCAACCATAACCTGATCCTTTTTTTCATATGGCGATTTCATTTCTACATAAACTTTGCGGAGTGTTTCAAAGAATGGTTTCATTCCCTCCGGTGTATTGGAAGCCATTTCAAGCCTGCGCAGATAGGAGGCAGCGATACGTGACGACTTCTTATAAAACAGTTCCTTTCCTTTTACAGAAAGGATTTCCTCTTTCCCGCGCATTTCTCCATGCATAGAGGTATGTCTGGAAGACGTATTGCTCATTGTTTTTTCCTCCTATTTCTGCGATATTTTGAAAGGAATGTCCTTCTGGACGACTGGTAGAGAGTCTTTCCAAAACAAGTCATACGAAGCGCTTTATCTTCCGGACATTTATGGATGCATTCCCCGCACATCAGACAGTCAACCGTCTGAACATTTACCACATCCCCGCACGTTTTTCTGTGCATAAAGGGATGCCCGGAGGGCGTTTCTTTTCCCCGTTCTGTATAAATATTTTTCAGCCGCATCGGGCAGGCGGCATAACACGCCTCGCATTCCGTACAGGATGTGCAGTCTTTCTTTAGCTTAAAAATATTAAATTTATAGAAAATACCCAATAAATACCCCATTGGGCACATAATGCACCAAAAACGCTTGATAAAAAAGCTGCCCACTAAAAGCGGTATCGTCAGGATTCCGCCAAGCACAAGGTCAATCCAGTATCCGCCAAGCGCAGGTGAAAATATCTTATTCGGGCATATGTCACAGAAATTGCCTCCCGTAAAGGTAAAACACAAAAACAAAAGAATCCACGTCCACTTTAATGGCTGCAAAATCTGGTTCATACGGTCTGTCACAGTAATCGGACGGATATGGAAAGCCTTCCGCAGTTTATCCTTCAAATCCTGCGCAAACCCAAGAGGACACATAAACCCGCAGAGGATTCTCCCAAACAGGATCAGAAAGAGAAACAGCGTTCCCATATATGCCGCAATATAGCTAAGACTGCGTGTGGTAAACAGTTCCGGTAGGTGCGTCAGATAATAGCAGCTTGATTCCAATGTCTGATCCAGATTGAAAGGACAGCTAAACACCGGAACCGCTACCTGGTTTAAGACCTGCCCCTGCTCCACAAGTTTTCCGGCATACGTCCACAGGAAAAATCCGGCCATCAGAAACAGCCACCGTATCATAAGGAAATGGGAATCTGTTTTTTGCATCAGCGGATTCGCCGCATAAATCCCCGCCTTTTCCCGTGAATAAATCCGATGTTCCAGTGAGCCTTTCAGACACTTTTCCCTTATCAAATGCACAAAAGCAATTCCCACTGCAGATAATGCGAAAAACAAAAGCAACGGAATCTGCGCTTTCCAGAAATGCGGCGAGAAATAAGCATAGTCCTCCAAGGCATAATACATCCGGTAAACGGTTCCTTCTTCCGGTTCATAAGAAATTGTCAGGCCGCTGCGTATGTATTTTACCGGAAGATTTTTCACATACCCGAAACCATCTGTTTCAAAAACCTTATCCTCAAAATCAGAGGCAGTCACAGAAACAAAACTATCCGCCACAACCTCCCCCTGAAAAAACACCTGTATCTTTTTCCGCTCCTCAAAACAGAGTTCAAACGGGATCTCCTCACTGTGAAACCCGCGGGGAACCGCAGCATAGGCATGAGGGCCGAAATCTGCCCTGGCAGAATCATAAACCGTTTCTATCTTCCCATCATCGTCTATATCAGCCTGTCTTGCCCTTGTTACTGCCACAAAATATCCGGTAAAATCCTCCTGGATTGGCCGACTGCTCTCCAGATCAACATCTACAACACCCTCTGCCGTTTTTGCATAGATCAATATATCCCCATTTCCTGCCGCATCTGCCTGGATACTCTCATCCATGAATACACGGGCATCTGTCCAAAATTGCAGCTCTCTGTCAGCGCCATAGGCAAACCATATGGCAGAAGAGGCTTTTAGCGGAGGCTGTCCTGTTTCCCGGACAAAACGATAATCAGATGGCATCATATGAAATTGATACAGCACAAGTTTATTTGCAAAAAGGGCAGCGATTGTCAGCATGGCGCAAATTACATACACCAAAATCCTGCCCCACTTGCGTTTCTTTGCAAATCCTTCCATATCGTTTCCCCTTTCATCCTTACTCACTATGGATTACTGTTCACAGGTAAACCTGCAAACAGTAACGAAATCCGGCCATTGGAAGTTTGCCTTCGGCAAAGGCCGGATTTCCTCCTGGCTTAATTTACGCGTTCTTACGGACTTTGCAGCGAGTGCAAAGTCCTGGTATGAACAGTAATCATTATCGTTCCAGCATTCAGCGCACACGGTAACCTTTTCTTTATTTTCCCGATTTCCTTTGTTTCAACATTTCTGCAAAAGCTTCCACCCTGAGCCTTAACTGCTCCACATCCTGATTGCTGTAATCCGTTTCCATGCGTATGACCGGAACGTCATATTTTGCAAATAAACGCTCAAACCGTTCCATTTCAAAATCAAATTCTATCTGCCCTTTCAGTACATGGCAGACTGCGCCGTCCACCGGATACTGCTTCAGATATTGGGATATTTTAAGGAACAGCGTATCATTTTTCACATAGGAAGAAGAGCCGTCATTCACAAAAGATCTCCGGCACATTTCTTCAAATCCGCCTGTCCCGTCATATGTCTTTATTACATCAGGCACAATAAAATTTCCACCGAATGAAAGTCCGGCTTCCTTTAAAAGAAATGGGACTTTATAATTCGGAAAATAAACAGGGGAGCCAAACAGAAGCACTTTACGGATACTGGTATCCGCATCCTCTTTTATTTTGGCCAGCCGCCTGTTTACTGCCAGCATCTGTCTGGCCCATTCCCTATAATCATCTGCAAGCAGATAGCAGAATGGCACAAATATCCGAAAGATACTTGACAGGTTTTGCTGGCGTTTCCCTGCCAGTAATTCAAAGATTTGAAGCTGCCTTTTCGCATCAGCGACTTCCTTACCTGCCTTTTGGAGCCTCCGCTTAGAATAACTCCTTCTGGTATAGACAGACAGTTTCTCCGCTAATAATTCCATCTGACGGCTCCATTCCGCTAATGCGCCCACATTTTTCATAGGCGGGACTGACACGGTATACACATCTTTCCCTTTACGTTTCAGCAAATACGCAATCTTACGGCTGCTGTCATTCACAAGCGGAACCACAGTCAGAGGGTTCCCATCTATCTGTGACAAAAAACCATACACCGCACGGGTCACCGGGTCCGCATCCCTTGGAAGATCGCTGTCTGAAATCCCTGTCAGAATCCGGCTCCCTCCCATCAGGCGCACAGGCGTTATCCCAAACATCCAGAAAATCTCATCCGGAAGGCTGTTTCCTACTACAAACACCTTTTTTCTTCCGGATGTAAAATCTAAAAGCCTCCTCCTGGCAAGCTCCAGAAACCATGACGCTTCTTCAAACACCGGAAATTCTGCTACAGCCTTGTTTATCATATCCTCTATTTCTTCTTCATAAGACCTGCATTTTCCTGTATCCAGAAACGCCACCTCCTTACTGCCGGAATTATACTCGCGAGCATACTTATTTGCCAAATGATTTGCTTCTTCTTTAAAAATAGCGGTAATCTATTGGCAAATCATTTGGCTCACGGGTATATGAATACAAACTTTTATCCTCAAAATGCCTTATATATAAATCTGCTTTTTCCATCAGGGCATCCCTGTCCTGCCTGGCAGAAAAATCTTCTACGATTACTGTATCAACCGGGATTTTCTTTGCCGTTCTAAGGGCTGCATAAGTATCCTCAAAGAGAACTGCATCTTCCGCAACGCCTCCCATACACCGTAAAGCATACCGATAATATTCCGGATCAGACTTGTCTATCTCCATCTGGTCACTGCATACAAGCACATCAAACAATCTTAAAACATCGTGATGATCCAGAAATCCTTCCGCTAATTCTCTATGATTTGCCGTCACAAGGGCAATTTTTTTCCCATTCTCTTTTAGATAATGAAGATATTGCTCCGCCCCCTGCTTTAAACAGAGTTCTTTCCAATATTTATACTGTATTTCTGTTGTCCACTCACGGAAAATCTCCTCTCCCGATAAAGGGAGGCCGTACCGCTTTGCAACATATTCCGCACTTTCCCTAAGAGGCAGCCCATCAAACTTCCTTCTTGCTTCCATATCTATCTTTTTTTGATAACTTTCCAAAAATATCTCCAGGAAGTCATCCCACAGCCACATGGAATCTGCCAGAGTGCCATCCATATCAAACATAAAAAAACGCTTTGCCTCAAAATCCAAATTTTTACCCATATGTATTTTCCCTATTGCTCCACAAGTTTTCCATATATAAAAAGATACCTGAAAGGTTCCCCATTTAATGCGTGAGATTCCTTGCCCAGGTATATTTCCGATAATACCAGAGAACTACCGGAACTTTTATACCCTCATCCAGACAAATAATCAAATATACTGCCAGTACCGGAAGTCCCAGGCAAAATGCCGACACAGCCGCAAGGGGAATTATAATCAGCCAGAGTACGAACATATCACAGATACATCCAAACCTTGACTGTCCTCCTGCACAGAAGATCCCGCCGATCACCATATTATTTACCGACCCGGCAATTACAAAATAACAGTTAATCAACAACATACCTGACAAATAACTTAATGCATCCGGTGTTAATGCCGCAAAAGAAAGAATAAGCGGACGGATCATGAATAACAGCAGGCTGGAACATGCGCCCAATACCGCCGCCAGCACGATTGACTGCCTGGCATACCGTTTTGCCGTTTCGATGGCATTTTTTCCAAGTTCATTCCCGACCAGAATTGCACCGGCTGTTCCTATCCCTTTTGTTACACAGACAATCAGATTTCTCACGATATTAGCAACCGAATTTGCTGCCACCGCATCCGCCCCCATATGTCCAATGATTACCGCATACATGGTCACACCGCCGCCCCAAAAGAAATAATTCCCCACAATCGGCAGGGTATAGCGGTTAAAATCTCTGCGGATCGCCGTATCTACTTTCCTAAGATAAGGAATACGGATATGGATGCTTTCTTTTTTCCCAGACTCCAGAAGTGTCCATACCATCTGGATCACAGTTGCGAGAACCGTGGCAAGTGCAGCTCCCTGGATGCCCAAGGCAGGGATTACTCCAAACGCCCCAAAGATAAAAACCACATTGAAGATTACATTTAATATCATGGAGGATGAACCAATCACTGTACTTTTTGCTGTTTTCCCGCTATTTTTCATAATGCAAAGATATACCTGGGAAATCCCAAGAGGCACATACGATGCGCCGGCAATACGAAGATACTCTTCACCTCTGACAACCAATTCCCTGTCATTTGTAAATATCCTCATAAGCTGCCCCGGCAAAAAGAATGCCGTACAAAAAAACACCATAGAAACCAAAAACATATATTGCAGCGCAAGCCCAAGAATCCGCTCGACCGTCTGCCTGTCACCTTTGCCCCAATATTGGGCGGCAAGCACTGTTGTTCCCTGAGCCACCACTGTAACAAGCAGATTTAATACAAAAGTAACCTGCCCCGCCAGCGAAACTGCTGATAATGCCTCCTGCTCTAAAAAGCCAAGCATCACCGCATCCGATGCACTGACGGCAGCCGTCATAAAATTTTGAAACGCAATCGGCAGCACCATTGCAAATAGCGTCCGATGGAACTGCCGTAAACTTTCTTTTTCTTCCTGCAGTTTTTGCTTTTTTAATTCCATGTTATCCCTTATATTTTTACTTAATATATCCTAAGCCGTTCAGCCACTCTATAATATCACCCTCGGCATCCTGCACCACATTCCGTGAAATGGAAAGCCCGTCTGTAACAACTTTTGCATCTGGCTCTAATTCCGTTATCGTATTAATTGTGTCAGAAAAACCACTGCCTCCGGAAGTTACAAAAGGCACAATTGTCTTACCTGATAAATCATACTTATCTAAAAAGCTATAGATAATTCTCGGCATATCTGCATACCAGTTTGGATAACCCAGGAAAACCGTACTGTATTGCTCTATATTTTCAACTTCTGCTGCAATCTCCGGCATAGCGTCATTACTCTTTTCCTCTGTTGCAACTTCTTCCAATTCTGCATGATCCATTGGATATGGAACCTCCGGTTCAATACGGAAAATATCTGCGCCTGTGTTTTCCTGAATCACATACGCAACATATTGGGTGTTCCCTAACACTTCGCCATCAATTACAACTGTACTGTTTTCTTCCTCTGCATTCATATCTTCGACGCTGTCTGTTTCCGGTACAGAAAAATAAACCACCAGCGCTTTTCCGGCTGAAGCCTGCTCTGTCTCGGATTCCGGCTCATCCACCCCTTCCGG
>CANOBT010000124.1 GCA_947564305.1 uncultured Lachnospiraceae bacterium
AGAATCCGAATATAATTTCAAGCTATTTCAAATTCTTGCGAAAAAGCTATCATTTTACGCAGGATGAATTAGCAGAAAAATTGGATATATCCAGACAGGCTGTTTCAAAATGGGAAAGAGGAGCAACAGTACCTGATCTGGAAGTCCTGTTAAAGCTTTCCAAATTATATGGACTTACGAACAATGAAATATTAGAACCCATTATACAGTCTGATAGTATCTATGATAAATCTGCAAATTTTAATCTGACAGATAAAACGCAGCGGACAGCTTTTTTGAGCTGTCTGCTGTGATTTTTTATAATGTCCGGATTTTATAACATTTGCCTTTGATTTTCCACGAAATATCTTAGTACTTTGGACAAGTCCGTTGTAGGCGGCGAGCATCATGTAGCATCTCCAGGATACGGGATTGAGGTAATTGCCGACAGTATCATCCGGGTTTCCGTAGGAACGGAAATACTGGGGATGGTTTTTACGGATTCAGACGGACAGGCATACCCGCTCAAAGGCAGCGTTGTGCGCCCATTTTATTACATCTTCTGATACGATGGCCTGTATGATTTCATCAGGGACTGCATCGCCGGATGCTATGTCATATAATGCATGCGGTTCTCCGTTTATGAAGACTGTTATGAGAAGATCTCAATAACAGTGGATATCTATACGGATATGCAGACCATTATTGAGGACTGTGAAGCGGATATCCCCAAATTTATTAAGGAAGTTCACCCGTATGATAGTACAGACGCAAAAATGCTGATGGAAATGTTCCGGGAAGAAATCGACTTTCAGGATGAAGAGAGGGAAGCGGAAAGGAGCGATAAGGTAAAATGTTATGATTACTCAGATGTTGAAGAATTGGTTGATATTGATGAATGGTATTTAGGAGAGGGGGAGTAAATCTGTCTCTTTTTTTGTAACCTGCGAGTATTTAAGGGTGCCCTGTATGGCTGTCTTGTACGTCATGTGATAAGAAATACTAAGATGGAAAAATTTTTACATTTTCCCTCTTGTATTTATACGTGTCTTTTGATACAATTGGAAAGAACAAATGTTCTAAACGGAGCTGAAAAATTGGCTTTTCATCAGGGCTGCTTCGTGTTAGCTTATCCTATGGAATACTGGAGAGTATCATACGGTATTGCCAGGTCAGGAAAATCAGTTTTAGTGACTTTATTCGTGTAATTGCCATTTTTGATAAAAAAGAATACTCTGAAACGTAAATTTTACTGAAAATTATAGAAATTTTCGGGCCAATAGTATAGATAGTAGGGAGGTTCGACCATGAAAAATGAGCAGAATTTATTTAAACTACATGCACCATACAAGCCCACCGGCGACCAGCCGCAGGCGATCGCCGAGCAGGTGAAAGGCTTTCAGGAGGGCAACCAATTCCAGACTTTATTAGGGGTTACGGGATCGGGCAAGACATTTACGATGGCAAATGTCATTCAGGCTTTGCAGAAGCCGACGCTGGTTATCGCCCACAATAAAACCCTTGCGGCGCAGTTATACGGAGAATTCAAGGAGATGTTCCCTGAGAATGCCGTTGAATACTTTGTGTCCTACTATTACTACAAAAACCGGAATACAAGATATAGATATAATTGTGAGTGAATACTCTATATATAGTAGATTTAAGAACTGCAAGAACGATATGAACAGGGTATGCCAGTAACCATGATTCGTCGAGAGACGATTATAATGATAGCAAGGTGAGATTTGAAAATATTTTATACATGGATTAGAAATTTTCTGGTATAATGAAAATACTCAGTAGTGATGGGATTAAAAAATCCTAAAGACAATGACAGCGTAAAGTATATGAATTAGCGATGGAATATTTAGCAGAGTATGTATTGAAAACAGAAATATAAAAGGAGATGATAATATGTCAGCGCTTCAATTAGAAGTTTCTAAATCACTGGAAGGATTATCGGAGGAAAATCTTAAGTTTCTTTTGGAAATGATAAATAAGTACATGAAACCGGATACTTCTTTGAACGATGATATTACAGCAGTTTCTTCTGACAGGCGGATTGGAGTATTAAAGAATAAGCATATATTCGCTCCCGGCTATGATTTTGACGAGGATAACGAGGAAATAGCAAAATTATTTGGGGAGATATAATTTATGAATATTCTATTAGACACACATTTATTGTTATGGGCATTGATTGATGATTCCAGATTGCCGGTACAAGCTAAAAATATCATTTTGGATGAGGAAAGCATAGTATTTTATAGTGTGGCATCGGTATGGGAGGTTGCGATTAAGCATATTAAAAAGCCAAATCAGATGCTTTTAAATGATGAGGAATTTGTAAAAGGATGCAAGATGGCAGGTTTTCGCTCACTGCCTATCAAGGAACGGCACATAGCAATGCTAAAAACATTGAAAAGAAAGCAGGGGAAGGATGTGCCGGAGCATCATGATCCTTTTGACCGTCTTTTAATCTGCCAGTCAAAAGCAGAAAACATGAAATTTCTCACACACGATTCGCTGCTTTCTGGTTATAGTGAAGAGTGCATCATATATGTTTAACAAAAGCGGCTGATATCAGGAATGGTGATGCGGTCGGCAGATTGATGCATGATTTTGGATGTAAGAAATCAAAGGATATTTACTATCCTGAACTGGCAAAAGGTGTAGAGCATTTTAAAGAGGAAGAGCGAAAAGTTATGTGCGAGGCTGTTGAAAAATATGCGGAAAAGAAAGTTGCGATAAAGGTAAAAGAAGAAAGAAGTTTAATGACTCAAATAGTTGCTGCATTGGTTGCCGGCAAGGATAATGATTAAAGCTAGTGCGACTAAAGAACAGATTATTTCTTTCGGATATACGGAGACGGAGTATAAAAAAGCAGAAAGTGTATTATACGAAAATGTTTAGATACAGGTGAAATCAGTGAATAAAGAGGCAATGCTAGAATTGAGAATATAGCTCTGGAATATATGAGATATTTTCTGAGCTGACTTCAAGAATAGACAGCATGGAGGTTTATGAAAAAATACAATATTTGAGTTATATATTATACTTGTGAAGAAGCTGATACTGGCGGTAGGATACGGTTGTCCTGCCGCTAATTTATTTTAAGAGGAGGGTTGTATATCAAATCAGCTTACAGTAGAACCGTAAAATAATTTTATTCAAAAAGTGTTTGCGTGTTCATCTGAGAAATAAAATTGATTGAAAAATATTTGGTGCTGTGGGCAGAGAAAAACTCTGCCTGCAAAAAAGAGTTTACAGAATATTGTCCAGGTGATTCTTTGCAGCAGAAACTGTGTCAGACAATCTGAGGTAAACCGCAGGGTGTTATTTTTTTGTATGATATAAAAACATGTTCGATTGTGACACATTCGAGAATTCTCTCTGCTTTCTGCAGAGAACTGGCTGTAAACCAAGAAACAAGGAGAAAATTAAATAAAGAAGTATCTATCAGGATTATTTTCTGGTATAATATAACCAGATTTTCAATTCCTGATGGGAGTTAAGAGGCTATGTATTTTAGAATCCTTTGCAGGAACATTGCCAGAAGATTATATTTATAATAAAAATATCAAAAAGGATACAATATCTCATGTAGGATAAGGTATATATTATGGAAAAAGAAAAAAATACAGCAAAAACCGAATCTGTTACGAATATTACAGTTCCGGCAGATGCGTCTTTTATTAATATAAAAGAACGTTTGGTAGAAGAAGCAAGAGGTTTCAATCTTTTAAGCAATATCTTCATGAGTGTTGCCTTAAAAGATATTGCTGCATGTCAACATGTTATCCGTATTATAACAGGTATTCCTGACCTGATTGTGAGAGAAGTAAGGTCTCAGTACAGAATCTCAAAAATCACGGCACATGATTCGATTCTAGACATTCTTGCAGAAGATGGACAGGGGCGCGATTAGTAAATTTGGAAATCCAAAGAAGAGATACTATCGACCATGCCAGGAGAACCAGATTTTATGCGGCCATGATTGACAGTGAATGTCTGGAAAAAGGTAAGGAGTATAATGAGATGCCGGATGTGCATATCATATACATTAGTGAAACGGATTTGTGGAAAACAGGCAAGACAGTATATAAAGTTGAAAAGAAATTTGAAGGGACAGAGCTTCCCTATGATGATGGTGTTTATATCACCTATGTGAATGCAGAGATAGATGATGGCAGTAATATTGCAAAATTAATGAACTATTTTAAAACAGCCAATGCAGAAGATATGAGTCAGGGGGATTTATCTGCACGAATCCATTTTTTGAAATGTGAAGAAGGAGGTTATCAGGAGATGTGTGAAATTTCTGAAAAAATTTATAATGAAGGCAAATTGGAGGGAAGATTAGAAAGTACAAAGGAAACAGCATTTAATATGAAGGAGAAAGGCTATTCAGATGATGTAATTGCAGACATTTTAAAAACCGGATTAAATGTTCTTCAGCAGTGGTGGGCAGAAAGAAATTTAGCGAGACCTTAAAACAGTCTATATTTATGTGATATTTATAAAAAGGTAAATGAACAAAAGTAATGTATTTATCAAGAACAGGTAAAAAGTTACATTAAGAATCACAAGCATTCATAAAAATACCAGTATGGCCAAGGCAGAAATGTCTTGGCTTTTTGTATACCATAGTATGCAGAAAGGTTGCCGGCGGCAAGCTTTCTGTATTGTGACAGAATCGAACTACAATGGATGATACGGAACATGAAGAAAGAAGGTGGTGGCAATGAATAAATATATGGATATAGATTTGATAGAATCTCTTAGAGCAGTCATATACCAAAACACAGAGTTTTATCAGGGCAATTTTGAGATTGATAAAAAAGATTCTGAAAAGGCAGTGTCTATGCCGAATGCAGCGGACCGGACATTTCTGTGGCTTTCCCGTCCCTGCGGGACAAACCAGTTGGATGCCCTGAAACATATCCTTTGGGAAGAAAAGGAGAAACGTGACCGATTGAAGAATGTAAAATTCAAGAAGTATCTTACAGTTCTACAGGATAAAAATATCCGTAAAATCACAAATGAAAAGAGGAGAATAAAATGAAAACGATTAGTTTATTGAACTTAAAAGGCGGAGTCGCGAAGAGTTTTTCTACAGTGAATATTGCATATGAGTTATGGCGCAGAGGCTACAAAGTTCTGATATTAGACAACGATAAACAGGGAAATCTGAGCAAAGCGTATCAGAGATATGACCCTGAAAAGGTAGCCCCCATCACAAAACTGCTCTGCAGCGACTGGCAGAATCCGGAAGAACTGATACAGAAGACAGAGTATGATGGCATAGATATCGTTTCCTCTAATATGTCGCTCTTCGGTGCAGTCTGGAACCTGATAAAAGGGGAGACAGAAAATATAGTCAACAGATACCAGAAGTTCTTGGAAGCCATACAGACAGAGGAAGGGTGTCCTGCGGAAAATGATATTTTCAGGGGATATGATTACTGCATCATTGATAATCCACCGGATATCAGCTTGAATGTCATCAATGCCCTTGTGGTGACGGATGAGGTCATAGTGCCTGTCAAGATTGATGAATATGCACTGGAGGGACTTGATATCGTGGCGGAACAGATTGAGGATGCAAAGGCGCTGAATCCTTCTCTCCAACTGCGGGGCATCCTGATCACGGCATACCAGAATACGGACGGTGAAAAAGCAGGTCTGGAATGGCTGCATCAGGAATGGGCGAATCCTGACAGCAGCCGCTATCAGAAATATCCGGTTTTAGGAGTCATCAGGTATTCCCGGAAAGTGGCGGAAAATTCATTTCTGAGAAAGCCAATCTACGAATACAGTCCCTGCTGTGCTGCAGCACAGGATTATAAGCACTTTATAACAGAATATACCGGGAAAGGAAGGTGAAAAGTATGTCCACATTTGGCATCAATGACATCATCAAGATGAAAAGCAAAACTGACGAAACGGAGACGGTCAGCGAATATAAGGAAATCTGGCTCAGCCCCTATCAAGTAAAGCCATCTGACAGTAATTTTTATGCCCAGGAAAATATCGAAGAGCTTGCCGACAGCTTTCTGACGGTGGGACAACAGCAGCCGACAGTCCTTGCACGGGTGGACGGGCAATTCTGGATTGTAAGCGGCCACCGCAGGAACCGGGCGAATATTTTAAATATAGAGCGGGGGCATGAGGAATATAAACAGGTCCGTTATCTGTATAAGGATATGTCCCAGTCCATGTTGGAACTGTCGCTGCTGATGGGAAATGCCTATAACCGGGAACTGAGCGCATGGGAGAAAACTCAGCAGGCAAAACGTCTGAAAGAGGCGCTCCTGCGGGCGAAGAAAGAAGATGGTTTGAAGATACAGGGAAAATTGAGGGATGTGGTTGCAGGTTTGATGAATGAGAGCAGTTCTAATGTGGCAAAGATGGAGTGTATTAATAATCACACGGTCCCGGAAATCCAGGAGGCATTTAAGAAAGGGGAACTGGGGATTTCCGCCGCATATGAGGCGGCAAAACTCCCGCCGGAAGAGCAGAAAGCTATCGCGAAGAAAACTGCAGAAGGAGGCAGTGTTTCTATAAAAGAGATTACAGGGAAGGGCAAAGAAAGTGCCGGAAGTAAAGGCTGTGTGGAAGAGAATGCACGGCATCTGCAGACAGAGGAAGAACAGCCGACGAAAAAAATATCACGTACAGAGCAAACATTCCGCCATAAGAAAATCCTGCGGGAGTGGGAGGAAGAAAACATAGGAATCACTGATGCAACAAAGGCAGTTTCCGAGGCGATAAGCAAGGTGTCCGCTTCCAATATACCATCCCAGAATCATTGGAAAGATATGGAATGGACTGTATTCCTGACGAAAATCATCATGCATTGTGCAGACCGTGTGAGTAAAGAAGATTTGTATCTTCTGCATGATATTGTGATGCGGTGCCAGAAAAAAGAAAAAGTGAAAGGAAAATAGGATATGGAGACAGTGAAATTTATAGAGAGACGGTTGATTTTTGTAGATGACCTGAAAAATCTATGTGCGGCTAAGAAATGGTATACGCTAGGCGACCAAGAATGTTTTGAAAAGACAATAAACAGATGTAAGAAACCCAATATCACGACAGAGGATATTATCGCAATCGCGGAAGATATCCATCTGTACAGCAACCTGTCTGGTGTGGAGTTTACGGATTTATGCCATGAGATTGCAGAAATTTCGCATAGCTTTTTTGAAAGAATCTTTTTTGAAGAGGAGGTGTAAAATGCCCGAAGAACCTTGAAAATATCGTCCCCCATATAGTATACTGAAAATATCAGAAAGAAAGGATTACAAGATGTCTAACAAAATACAGAAGTTAAAACCAGATATAGTGCTGAAAGATTACTGGCGTAATAACGAGCAGTTTGCCGACCTCTTTAATGCAGTTTTGTTTGATGGCAGACCAATTATCAAGCCGGAAGAACTGGAAGATGTTGATACCGAAGAATCCACCGTATTAGAGCATAAGGAATATGCCCAGAGCATCCAGGCATCCAGAGACAATATCAAGATAAGAAAGAAATCCACAGTACATGGAGTAGAGTATGTCCTGCTAGGAAATGAATCTCAGCGGCATATCCATTATGCCATGCCTATGCGTGTCATGGGCTATGATTATGCTACATACAAAAAGCAGTACGATAGTAATGCGGTAAAATACAAGACGTCAGAAGGACTCGAAGATGACGAATACCTGTCGCGGATGAAAAAGACAGACCGTCTTGCCCCTGTTATTTCTGTTGTCGTCTATTATGGTGAAAACCCTTGGAATGGGCCGACTACCCTGCATGAGATGTTAAACATCCCTGACGAGGTTGCCAGATATGTCAATGACTATAAGATACAGTTGGTGGAGGCAAGACGCAATGATTTAGCCCTGCATCATGTGAACAACGTGGATTTGTTCAACCTGTTGGAAATCATTCTGGATAAAAATACTCCTAAGAATGAATCCAAGAAGAAAGCGATACAATATGGTGAAGAGCATCAGGTGGATAAATCTGTTGTTATGACTATGGCAGGAGCAACGAACAGCAAGATTGATTACAACGCTTTTGAGAAGGGAGAGGTGACCGTGTGTACTTTATTTGAAGAGATTGAAAGAGAAAGTGAAGCAAAAGGCGAGGCAAGAGGCGAGGCAAGGGGCAAGGCTTTAGGCATTATTGAGACCGGATTAGATTTTGAACTTTCTGAAAATGATATATTGGTAAGACTGCAGGAAAAATTGGATATCTCTCTGCAGAAAGCACAGGAATATTTGAATCTATTTAAAAAGCAGAGGGTGTAACTGCAGAGGATACCGCATTGATTGAGATTTATATTAGAATGTGTCACAATCGAACCTTTTCTGGATTGAAGGATAATCAAGATGTTTTTTCATAGAAAGATTTGAGTTTTGAAAGATAAAAAGGACTGGATAACACCAGTCTTTTTTATTTTGTTTGACAGTTTTTTCTGATATAGGTATTCAGAGATTCTCTCGGTATTTTCCACATCCGTCCAATACGGAAAGCAGGAATTTCATGGCTGCTTAATAGTCTGTAAGCAGTGTTTTTTCCGATTGCCAGTGTCTGGCACAGTTCTTCTACAGTTATTAAGTCATGATATCGTTCTTGGTTCATTTATAGAAGCTCCTTCCATCATAAGTATTTCATGAATGTTGAGTTCATACTAATCCATTTGGGACGTGAAAAGATTAGGAACGACTGGCAGTGATTAGAAAATGAAACATAATCAACAATAATGTAATCAATGCCTGGAGGGGCTATATATGATTAACAAAATACAAGGTATAGCAAAAAAAGTGTGTACACTTTTGCTATACTGGCTGAATAGTCCTAGAAATGTGAAATTTCCAGAGCATGGAGTTTATGGTGCGGTTCAGAAAGAAAGCACCATGCAAGTCTATTTATGAAGGGAGTGAGCAGATAGATAATCTATATATAATCAAAGAAGGGAGACGGGATAATATCGAAAAAAATATATACGTTTAGGATTGGCTAATAGTGGCTGATAGACTGAAATCCCTGTATGGATAATCCCATAGATTGATTTTGAAGTCAGATGGGTTTTTATCTTCTGGTTTAGAAGGGAAAATCATAATATATCTGGGCTAGGTAGAAAAATGGAAGGAGAACGATATGAAGAAACAGGTAAATGTAGAGGAAAGAGAAAGAAAACCAAAAACTAAAGATTTACACGTGAGACTATCAAATGATACATATAATCTGTTTGAGGAAAGAGCGAGGGAGAGGAAGTTAGATAAGAAAAGCTATGTGGAATATTTAATAAGAAAAGACAGGGATGATTTACAGTTTCCTAGAGCTGCAGAAGCTATTAATCAAATATCGGCAGCAACAGTCTGTATAATGGAGTCTTATCATAATGGCTGCGGTCAATGCGGAAAAGAATGTCCCATACGTCCGTTTGTCATAGATATCGAGGGAGGAGTGGAAAATTTATGGCAGTATTTACAATAGCAGGAACAGATACCGGGAAGATGGAGGTATATCCGAAGGAAAAAGATTTAAGAAATTTATTGTTTTATTGTTATAACCATAGTTCTGCTACGGTTATGGGGAATCTATATGATTTGGGAATGGAATGCATCTATCAGCAATTTCTATATCTGCAGTGGAGACGGGTAAAACGGCTGAATACAAGGGCATTGCATTATATCCTGAGTTTTGATACGGGAAGATGGGAAGGAGATCTGGGTGATTCTGAAATCCTATCCATCATGTATTGTTTGAATGGGAGTCTATTTGAGGAGTATCAGCATATTCTATTTTATCATAAGAACAAGCCGACCCATTACCATATCCATATAATCATTAATCCTGTAAATATACATACATTACGGATGTGCAGAGACAATTGGAGGGAGCTAGGATGGCAGATAGCAGAATGGTTACAGATTATGTTTAATATTCCACTGCAGTCCTTTACCTATCGAGGTTATCATGGACAGTTGGTACGCGGAGATGAGACAGGTATAGATTTGTATAAAGATAAAAAAGTAGAAAAATATGGACTTCAGGATAGGGTGAAATACCTTGAATAGAATCATGGAGTGGCAGGGGATGTTCTGCCGTTTTTCATAATAAGAGAATTTAGGAAAAATTATATTAGAATTTTAATAGCAGGACAGATGAGTGTCCTTTTTGTTTTGCTAAAATAAACGAGTAAATGTAATTGAGGTAATAGAAAATAAATTTTAGGAGAAGTGGAAGTATACAGGACTATAAGAGGCGTTTTTGTATGCATATCATACGATTCACTTTCATAGATAGCCTTGTCCACCTAACAGGATATGGAGCAAATGATAAGGAAGTTGTATCTCTATATGAGAAGGGAAGAAAATCAAGAAGATGCAATCAGCAAAGATTTTCAGGAAGAAATAATAAAGATATTAAAAGATGAAATAGGGACAAAAAACGAATCAGAATTTGAACGAATGTGTGATGTAGCCTTTATGATAGGGGCTGTCGGAGAGGAAAATGGTTTTGTAAAAGGATTTAAGTATGCATATCATTTATTTCTGGAATGTAATCAGAAATAAGCACCTTTAGGGAATACATCAGGCTGTTGCGCGGCTATTTGGTGATGAAAGTATTGTAGGAGTAGGCATATAGTACATAAGCATGCAATTAATCTAAGAAGTCAGATTGGTGACAAAATTTAATAAGGCATCACATGAAAGCAAAAATAGCGGACAGTCGTTTCTTGATTGGCTGAAAGCTTTCATGTGACCGCCTATTATGGGACAGTAAAATGAACCGGATTACTAGGTGGAGTTGTTTGTTTTTTCAAATAAATCACCAACGGTGCAGTTAAGAATTGTACTTAGTGTATCAAGATTCTCAAATCGGATAGAACTTGTCTGATTTGTCACCATGCGGTTAAAGTTCTGATAACTTAAATCCATCTGTTTAAAAAGCCAGTACTTTGTGCGGTTTTGTTCTTCTAGGATTTCTAATACTCGTAAGCGAACCATCTGACATCCTCCTTTTTGATGATTATAGCGAAAAATCAATCTTTGCATAAATGATGTAAATATAAGTTATGCTTGCATAATGTATGTTTACATAATATAATGTATACATTAGGTTGCGGTGAGTTATACGCCGGAATGTAAAAAAGGAAAAATGGTCAGGGTAATCTATGGATAAGAAGAATAGAATTTTATCAATCTTATATAGGCTTTTTTCAGGGAATGGAATTACGGTATCAGAGCTTGCGGAAGTTTATCAAGTCTCAGAAAAAAGTATTTTGAGGGACATCAGCATGATTCGTTCCTTTTTAGCAGAAAACAGAGATTTGGTAGGAAACGTAGAACTGGAATATAACAGGAAACAAAATGTCTATAGATTTAACAGGAGCGATGGGATTCAGGCAAAGGAATTGCTTATTATTTTAAAGATTTTGTTAGGAAGCAGAGTGTTTAAGAAAGAAGAGTTGAGAGACTTAATTGGGAAACTCACTGTTTACAGTAGTTGTACAGAACGAAAGATTTTTCAGGAGTTTTGGAAAAATGAAATGGGATATTATTGCCCGGCAGGTTCCAAGGAAAACTTTCATTTATATGAATTAGTCTGGAAACTTGAAACATGGATTAAAGAAGGAAAAAGTATAGAGATTACATATAAAAAGCTAAATGGAAAACAGGTGGAGCGGTGGCTGTATCCCATAGCAGTGGCTTTTTCAGGTTTTTATTTTTACTTGTTAGCATGCAGGGGGGATATGGAACATTCGGCAGTTGTTTATTATCGGATTGACCGGATAGAACAAATACAAAAAAGGGGCGAGAAAGTTCCCATAGAGATTGAAGAGAAGCGGCATTTGGAAAGGGCTAGATTGTATAATCAAAAAATGTTTATGGGTGAATATATGAAAATACGATTTGTTTATACAGGCCCGTCCGTAGAAGCTATATTAGATAAATTCCCAACAGCAGATATTGTTTCTCAGGATGAGCAGAGAACGGAGATTACAGCTATGGTAGAGTACAGCAGAGGAACTATTATGGAGTTATTGTCGCAGGGAAACTGGGTGAAGGTATTGGGGCCGGAGAAGCTACTAAATGACATAAGAACTGAGGTTAGTTCCATGAAGCAGATGTATGAGGAATAATGATAGGGGAGGAGGGAGTCTATCAAAAGCCAAATCAGTAATATACATAGAAAAATAAAATTTGAAATAAAGAATACAAAGGAGAAAGAGATGCAAAATTTTAGTTTTAAGGATGAAAAGCTTCAAAAAGTATATGAGAAAAAAGCAGCGGAATTAAAGACTTTGGCAGATGAGCCAATCATGGATTCAGCGTATCTGTGGGATAACACGGTCAAAAGGTACGCGACAGCTATGGAGAGGGCAAAAAAAGTTCTTTCTTCAGAAGAAATCCATGATTACATTACTATGGGGATGATGAAGAACATTGATACTTTTTTAAACAGATGTGCAAATGCAGAATTTCATATTGCATTAGTAGGGGCTATTAAGGCGGGAAAATCGACGCTGATAAATGCGCTGTTGGAATATGAGTATGCATCTACAAAGGTTACACCGGAGACTGCATCATTAACTAAATTTAGAAAGGCAGACGAAAATCTTGTTAAAGTTTCATTCTACACAAAGGAAGAATGGGAGAAGCTATGGAAAAGTGCCCAGGATGCTAAAGCAACAGTCTTTTTGGAAGAATATGATGTATTAAAGGCAGAGTCAGAGAAAAATAACTGGCTGAGTCATCCAGAGCAAACAATTATTTGTAACGGAAAGAGTGAGTTGGCAGATGAAATTATGAAATGGACATCTTCAAAATCACCAGTGCATTATTTTGTGAAGGAGGTAGAAGTCGGACTTAAGGATTTTCGGTTTCCAGAAGGAGTGGTGTTAGTCGATACTCCAGGATTGGATGATGTAGTTGAATACCGTTCTAATATTACCAGAGATTATATTGACCGGGCGAATGCAGTGCTTGTATGTGTGAAGTCAGATGCTTTGACCGGGCAGGAAATGCATACGATTTATAGTGTTTTTTCAAATACAAGATATCAACCAGAGAAAGTATATATTATTGCAACCCAGTTGGATACACTGAACAGGCCTGAAAAGAGTTGGAAAGAACAGAAGGATGAATGGCTGAAATATCTGAAGGGAAAGGGAGCCTATGGCAACCTTCAATTGGCAGAAGCAAATTTAATTCCAGTATCAGCGTATCTTTATACTTTGCTGTTACAATATGACACTTATGCTAGTGATGATGAAAGTGAAAAATCTTGGGATTTAGATTCTATTTTAAGCAAATTAAGAATAAGGATAACGGATTTTCACTCAAGGTATGAAGAGTTGATGAATTTTACAAATATCTGTTTGCTTAGGAATAAAATAGAGAGAGAGATTGTAAGCCGTCATAAAGAAATTATGATAGAGGATATTGAAAATTCATATTTCATTTGTAAAGAAGAAATTCATACATGTTTAAAGAAAATCAGAGGTGAGCAGGAAGATATCATTACGACGAGTAAAGGAGGCATTGAGGAAATTATTAAAAAACAGAAAGAATTCACTCAAAAATATGAAGAAGCAAAAAATGATAAGAAGGAACTGGAAGTGCTTATAAACAAACTGAGGATTATTACACAGAAAAGAGCAGATGAATTGGAGCAGTCAATCAAGGCGTTAGGAAGGTGATTATATGGTTGTAGGTGATCCTATGGGGAATATAAAGGCAATGTTGCGTAAAATTGTACCTTCTATTATAGATGCTGTTACAAGATTTACCAGGAATACATCTTCTATGAAACCAGTAGATGAAAAGTCCTCTGTAGTGGATGTTGACAGTATGATTGAAATGCTCGAATCATACAAAGAAGAGGTGCGTGGGATAGCTGCAGGCATAGAAGAATCTGTTTATGATGAAGTTGTATGTTATACAGAAGAATTGGGGCAGCTATTTGAAGACAGTTCTGCTGTCCTAAAGAAATATGGGATTAATAAAAAACGGATTGAAAGGCAAATTACGAAATTGACATCATCTATGAAGGGATTTATAGATAATGAAGTGTCTAAAAATATTTCGTTGGGAAACCCGAAACTGCGAAGTATAAATAAAATGATTCCGGGAACACAAAAAGAAGAAGCAATGAAAGAATTTTCGAATGGAGTCATCAAGGACGCCTTGGATAGATACTGCAGAAATATCAGGGAGACGCTTTCGGATATTTTTGAAGAGGTAGAGGAAGAGGTTTTAGATGTGATTGAAAAAGCCGGTGATGATGCAAATAGGCACTGTATGCAGTTAGAAGCTATAGATGCGGAGAATTATTCTGAGAAATCAGAGCAGTTGATACTGAATGCAGGCAGTATTATATTATGCTGTGACGCATTAGAGGATATATTGAAGGGAGAATAGCAATGGGGTTATTCAGTTTTATAGGTGACTTGATAGGAAAGGGTGTAGAATTTGTCGGTGATATTGTTGAGGATGTAACAGGTTGGGATGGAATTAGCAATGCAGGGAGAGCTATTCAGGACTTTTGCTCTGAAGAAATATCCCATGAAAGTTCTTATGATAAACAGAGTGCAAATGTTTACACGACAGAGCGCTTAAATGAAATCCTGGTAACATTTTCAGAAAAATATTTGAAACATTCCGTAGAAATAGAGAATCAATGTATAAAATGTGTGGAGAATTATTGTGATTCTTTAATTCGCTTTTTAGAAGATTCATCTAGAATTACAAATGATACATTCAACATAAGAAGGGTAAAAAATAACC
The DNA here is from genome assembly GCA_947564305.1 of uncultured Lachnospiraceae bacterium. The sequence goes on from CANOBT010000124.1 coordinate 14,776, forward strand.
GTTCAAAAATTAGAAAGACTATTACAGGAAGTGTTAAAGAGCCTCTCGCAAAAAGAATGTCTTTGGATGATTCGGAGTGTCTTAAAATATTGAAAATGGATTCTGGGACAAAGAAAAAAGAAAAAATGAAAAAGTTCAGCGAAAAAGTAGTCCGTGATGCTCTTGATAATTTGTCTGTGAATGTGCGGCGTGTATTGGATGAACAGTCAGAAAGCATTGAGGATTATTTTACAACTTTTTCAGAATCACGGGAAAAAGAAGTAGAAAATATAAAAAAGCAGTATGATTCTATGCTTCAGATGGGGACGGAAAAGGAATCTGAGATAGAGAAAAGCTGTATAAAACCATTAGTTATAATGAGAACAGCTGAATTGATAGAAAGTATACTGTAAAGGAGATTCAAAAAAGAAAAATGTACAACTATGAAAAAAGAATCCTGAGAAAAGAACTGACACAGATATACAATGAATTAGAAAATGGACATCAGCAACAGGAAGATATTATAAAAACACTTACGAAGATTGAGGAAAAATTGGAAAAGACTAATCAACTGTTAGAGAACCTTGATACACGTGTGTGTAAGGTTGGAAATATAACAGAGGATAAAATAGATAATACATATTTCCAATTAAAAGATATGCTGATTGAATTGTATAAAGTGGAAAATAAGTCAAATACGAATATAATGGAATTGCATAAAACGGAAAGTAAGACGAATATAGAAATTATGGAATCTCTTGCAGACATTATTGAAGAAAATAAAAAGAATTTTGCTGATATCGATGCATTATTAAAGATGGTTTTAGTTAATTCAGTAATAGATGATGTGGAAAGAACTACTAAGGAGCAAATAAGATGAAGAAAAAATTATTAACAGTGCTAGTGATGTCCGTTATGGTATTAGCAGGCAGTACAGTGGCAAGGGCGGAAGATATGCCAGAGGTGAATCCGGAAGAGATATTAGAAGTGAATACAGAGGATATGATGGACACTCCAGAAAATGATGAGGATAGTCTGCCGATTCTGTATTCAGGAGATATTGCTATCAGCGAAGATAATTTTCCAGATGAAAATTTTCGGGAATATTTGGAAAATAGATTTGATAAAGATTGGGATGGTTATTTTAGTCAGGATGAAATTAATGATATAACAAGTATAGAGCTTTTTGATGGAAATCCTGCTATAAAAAGTCTTGATGGGATTAGATATTTTACTAATCTTACAAGTCTAACCTGTAAAGGGATGGGGCTTACATCTTTGGATGTAAGTGGAAATCTGAATTTACAATCACTTAGCTGCTCTTCCAATCAGTTAACAGCATTAGATGTGAGTAAAAATCCAAAATTACAGTCCTTAGAATGTCAGGATAACCAATTAACAGAATTAAATATAAGCGGAAATCCAAACTTGCAGACATTGAACTGTCTTGGAAATCAATTAACAGATCTGGACATAAGCAAAAATTTAAATTTACAGATATTACGTTGCCATAATAATCAACTAATAGCCTTAGATGTAAGCCAGAATCCCAATATAACAATTCTGGACTGTTCTTATAATAAAATATTAAAATTAGATGTGAGTAATAATTCAGTTCTAAGTAATTTATGTCGTTAACTGGTTATTGTTACAACATAAATTACTTAGAACTGAATTA
>CANOBT010000125.1 GCA_947564305.1 uncultured Lachnospiraceae bacterium
GCAAAGGAGACTTAAGTATGAAAAAAGAATATGCGTTTTATTAATGCTTATCGTATTATTATCTTTTGGTATTAACACTTATGCAAAAGATACTTTGGAAAATGAAGCAGAAAATACCAGTATTGTACCATTTAAAAAATTACAAACTTTATTCCCTGATATTCCAATAAGAGAAGACGGTTTTGTAGAAGGTTATGAAAATAACCATTTGTCAGTATATTCTTCTGATAAAGAGATATTTGGCGGAATGATGTCCTGCCCTGTAGAATCGTATAGCGCACAATATAATGATGGACCATGTACTCTAAATATTTATAATAATGGCCAATATGATGTAGTCGGATATGAAAAATTAGATACTGTAGATAGAATTGGTGCAGGAGTAGGGTATAAACTAATTACTAATGTAAGTTATGGAAATACTAGTGTTTCTATTCAGGTTCCATAATATTGCTGTTGGAGAGAACCATGTATATGCAATGGTAACGTTGCATCCGTTTTAAATGTGTGATAGAAGGGGCAGTTGAATAAGTCGGCTGCCCCTTGTTGCATATCATTGAATGAAAAAATAAGGGACTGCTTTTTCGTATACTTGTGTTATATAATCGCAACTATAAACTGGAGAGAGATTTTTAATCCATATATATTTAAAATTAATAGAATATAACTACAGAGTGCACAAAGCATAGGGAAACATGTGTATAGAATAAACAGTTAACGTAATGATTGGCCAGGAGGAATGATGCCTCTGAAGGCCAGTTTTTTTGTTGTGAAAAAGCTAAGAGGAAGGATGAAAAGAAATGGTGTAGAACAGAAATGCAGTTTCAAGAAGGGGGATAAAAGGAATGGGAAGGTTTAGGGATTGACGAGGAAGGAAATTATATAGTTCAATGCAATTTTGAGTCCAGGTTTATAATTTAAAAACATTTTAAATATGTCCTTTGCAATAACCTAGAAATAATATCTCTATTCTGAAATGCAAATTTGAATGTTTGTGTTATAGCACAGTACCTTTTCTTCAGTAATTCCTATTATTTGGTCATTCCAAATGAGTATATGGATTATTTGGTATTATACTGCAAAAATATTTCGACTTTTTAAGAAAAACACTGAAAAAAAGGATTGTAAGCAACATCATAAAGAAGTTTAATTTTAATAAAAACGGATAGTGGTGCAATAAGGTACAGGTGACCCACCATTGTCATGCCAAAATTCACATGGAGAGCTCGTCCGCCTCCACACTCCGATCTGATTTCAAAAATTTCAGATCGGAGGAAAGAATAATGGCTTACAATAAAGCAAGAGAGGAACGTAAATGGAAACAGTGGAAGGAACAAGAGGAAAAAACACTTCGAGCCTTTGGAATGGATGAAAAATCTATCCAGGAATTAAGAGATAGTGACTGGGAGGATTTTAAAGCTGAAAGATGTTTTGAGGATCATCGGACAGCATTTCCAAAATATCAGGATTGGGAGGGGCAGGTATCAGATGAGCGGGAAATCAATACGATTCCTTTATTACTGGATTCCATTGATGACGAGCGTCTTTTACATATCCTGCGGGACACAGACCGGAGGACTCTGCAGATACTATTGATGAAGATGATGGGGTTTTCAGTAGTGGATATTGCAGAACAATTGAAGATAAGTGAATACTCTATTTATAACAGAATAAAGCGTTTGAAGAAAAAAATTAAAAAAAATTTATAAAGTGCGACTAAAAAGCGGGGTTCCCAACGGCTATATAGTAGAAGGGAAAATCTCTTCGGCTGCACTTTGACAACTTTATACCAGCATTACAGGTACGTTCCCGCAAGTAGAAGCGTGACAAGATAAGCGCCAGGACAACCGGAAACAGCCACTGCATGGAGGGGATGGATTTTTTCAATATCGGAAATTGGAAAAGGGAGGGCCATTCCTTACCATGCAGTGTCTGTTCCGTTTCGAGCGATCCCTTATACTTGAAATAAGCTGCGGCTGGCTTTTCGCCATGATCACAAGCGGGGGATAATGATACACATATTTGCCAAAAAGCAAAAGGATGAAATTCAGGTTGTAATCAGCAAGACCTTTCGGACATCCGTGAACGACATCGGTATAGCAGGACGGAATTTTCAGATCATCAGACTGGAAAACTTTATGCGAGTGTATAGTAAACGACAGTTCGTTTTATACCTGCACATTTTATAAATACTGTAGTATTGTCACATTTCATGTAGTCAAGCACCAAAAATAATGTTGTTTGCTATAAATACAGAGAAATAGAGTTTACAGTCTAAATGCGTATTTTTGATTATTTAATTGAAAATACATACTCGGCTATCAGAAATTTACAAATGCCATACACGCCAGATGCCTGCCTGTAATGTTCCCAACCATCACAGAAGATGGACGGCTTTCGGGGATGCGGGGGCAAATACGAATGCCAAAAGAAACAAATGTATCTGTTCAGCTGAGGAACATTTTTGAGGGAACTGAACAGAAAAATGAAATCAATCGAAGTGTGTCGTTGATATCAGATACCATGCGGCTGTGGGGTACTACGGCCGCATGCATGTGATACCAACGCCATACAGTTTCAGAAAGGCAATTATGTTATGAATTACGATTATGACGGCCAGGAGACTGGTCAGAAAGAAACAGAGGGGATGAAAGTTCTGGTCGTGGAACCATTGAAAGAGCCTTATCTCAAAACCATTTCTAGAAATTTAAAGTCGTTGCAGAAAGAAGTTGGGGGACTGATTGATGCAACGTATCCTTTTGAAGATATGGTTGCAATTGTGCTAAATGATAGGGGAAAGCTTAATGGTATGACGCCGAATCGTGGTCTCTACAATAACGAGGGAAAACTATATGATATTATCGCAGGCCCATTTCTAGTCACAGGTTTGAGGGATGGAGACTTTGTGTCTTTAGACGAGGAATTGTCAGCAAAATATATGGAGAAGTATCAGGTGCCTGAAATGCTTGTTCGTATCAATGGGGAGCTGGCAATGGTTCCCGTACCAGAAGAAATGAGAGAGAAAACGGTACAGGCCGAAAAGGAATCTCAAAATGAAAAGAATCAGAACAATCGGACGAATCAGAACAGAAAGATCAGAAAGCGGAGCAGAGCCAATGAGGGACTCTGACAGAATCGTGCCGATGGGATGGCACCAGAAAAAAGCCCATGCGGAAGTGGAGCGCATTTTTCAGGAACTCATGCCCAAACATGGTTTGACCGTCCGGGAAGAGCAGCTCCGTTTGAGCCACGAAATGTTGGATGCACTATGGGGGAACCAGATAGCATTGTGTGACGCCGGAGTAGGGATAGGGAAAACATACGCATATCTGGTAGCGTGTATTGTGAAAGAAAAATACACAAAGCAGGTTGGAAATATTTCAAGCTCAAAGAACTATCCGGCAGTGATCTCCACCTCCAGCATTGCGCTTCAAGAAGCAATCCTGCAAGAGTACATTCCGTTTCTATCCCGGCTCCTGCTGAAAGAAAAACTGATCAGCAAACCGCTGAAAGCTGTCGTCCGAAAAGGAAAAGAACATTTTGTGTGTGACAGCCGCCTGAATCAGCGGATTGCTTCCATTCAGGATAAGAAGAAAAACGGGAACCAGAAAAAGGCATTGCTTGCCCTGCGTACCTGCTATGACATGGATCAAGTGCATGGGTTGAGTGGGTTCGATAGGAGGCTTGTATGTGTTCCTAAGTTCTGCCCGAAGAATTGCACAGAGAGGGAAAACTGTCGTTATCGGAGATATATGAAGCGAGTGAGGAGTACAGGAATCCATTTTCAAATCTGTAACCATAATTATCTGCTTGCGGATGCTTCCCACCGGACGAAGGGGTATCGTCCGCTTTTATCAGATTACCGGGCGTTGGTGATTGACGAAGCCCATAAGCTCCCGGAAGCGGCGGTGCAGATGTGCGGAAAAACATTATGCAGTGATGATATCTTAGAGATTTGCTATTTACTGGAAAAGGAGCATCAGGGAATCCGTGCCAGACGTTTAAAGGCAGAGATGAAAAAACTCTTTCAGGTGATTGCAGAGAATCATTCCTTTGAGAATGGGCAGAGGATTGCGTTCCGGCAGACAGAGGAATGCGTTTCCATCCTGAAAGAGAGTTCCACACTTTTATTTGAAATCGGCAGGCGGTGCAGGGGGAGTATTTCCAAATGGATTCGCAACCGGCTGGAAGAAGCAGGGATAGTTCTCTGCTATTTTTTAGTCCCCGGCAGGAAGTACGTTTTATATTTGGAGCAGGATACGGAACGGCTTCCGGTTTTCTGCGCCATAAGCCGGGAGGTTCCGGCCTATCTCCAGAAGGTGTTATGGGATCAGGAGATTCCGGCAATCCTCACAAGCGGAACTTTAAAGGCGGGGAACGGTTTTCTCCGAACCCGGCAGATGTTGGGATTGAATGGAAAGAAACGGAAAAGGAAATCCGGGGTACAGGAATACGTGGCCGAATCGCCGTTTGAATATAGGAGAAACTGTCTGCTTTATCTGCCGCAGGATGGAAAGCAGATCCGGCATGGAAGCCGGGAAGAAGCGGTATGGATCGCAAAGCGGATCAAACAACTGGCGGGTTCTACTCATGGACATACGCTGGTGCTGTTCACGTCTTATTCTCTAATGGGGAGTGTATACCAGATTCTGCGCAGTGACCTGCCGTTTCCCATGGTGGAAGTGTGGCGGCATACGCAGGAGGAAATCATGCGTTTTAAGACATTGGAGAATGCGGTTTTGTTCGCAGCCGGTTCCTGTTGGGAGGGCGTGGATTTTCCGGGAGATATGGTATCGTCCCTGATCATTGTAAGGCTTCCATTCGCTGTGCCTGATCCAGTGAGGGAGGCGGAGAAAGAGCAATATGGAAATCTGCGAGAATACATAGAAGCTGTTGCAGTGCCGGATATGCAGAAGAAGCTGCGGCAGGGGTTCGGCAGAGCCATCCGGACGGAGACGGATACCTGTGTGGTGACGATTTTGGATCAGCGGGCGGTCAGAGGCGGAAGATACTATGAGGACGTGCTGTGCGCATTGCCGTCTTGTCAGATGGCGGAGTCTATTGAAGATGTAGAGAATTTCATCCGTAGGAGGAAGAATGTGGATTATTATATGTGAGTGATAGATTTCAGTGAGCCAGAGAATTCAGCATTGTTGGTTATGCTTAAAAACGGGACAAGTTGAAACAGAATGTTTGTTGGTATTTTAGGAGCAATTTGCACAGATTTGGTGGTTTTGGCAAATGGCTTTCTGTACATGAAGTGGGTATACTGTACATAGCGTCAGAGGAAAGGAAGTGAAAGCAATGAAGCGGTATAAAGTAGGTGTCCAGAAGGATGGGACGGTAAAGTATTATTTTATACGGGATGTGGAAACATTGGAACTGAGCCTGTTTCCGACAAAATATCTGGCGCATTTGACAAGGGCGAACCGTTCTCCGAATACCATCCGCAGGAGTGCGTTTGCCATCTGCTATTACCTGGAATACATGGACGAAAAGCAGATGGAAATAGAAGATGTATACCAGATGGATTTTGAAACACAATATGGACATTTCTCGGATTATCTGATATGGCTGAAGCATGGAAAGCATAAGGAGAATACGAAGAAGCTGCCGGACAATGGAACCTGCAACGCATATTTAAAAGATGTGTTCAGGTTCTATCTTTTTTTGGAACTACAAACAGAGCGGGCGGGGCAGTTATCGGTTTTATCTTATAACCAGATGACTGTTCCAAATTCGGTCGGAGTGAAAAGAACGCTGCGCTTTAAAGCCTTCAAAGGGTATCTGAAAGAGGAAGAGCGGAAGGTTCGTGCAGCAGAAAAATGTGAGATTGTGAGGATTCTGGAAGCATGTACGAATTGCCGGGATCAGGTATTGATCTTATTGACTTCGGAATTGGGATTTCGGATAGGAGAAATCCTGGGAATTGATTATACGAGAGATATCGATTATGAGAATCACGAGATCCGGGTGGATTTCCGGGATGACAATGAGAATGATGCAAGGGCGAAGAACGCGGAGGAACGCAGGGGAAAGATCAGCAGAGATACCTTCGATTTCTTGCTATATTACCTGTCCGAATATTGGGATGTGATCCAGAAACAGAATTACCTGTTTATTAATATCAAAGGTGATACGTCGGGAAAGCCGATGAAAGTAGACAGCGTTTACGATATGTTTGAGCGTATGGAGAAAAAGACGGGGATTAAAATTACGCCCCATATGCTCCGGCGGTATTACGCAAATACAAGATGGGAGGCTAACTGGCCACTGGAGATGATTAGCCAGGCCCTCGGCCACAAGCATTTGGATACAACGATACGGTATCTGAATGTGCTGGATGACAAGATGAAGGTTGCAAGTGAAGAATTTTATAGCAGATATTCCAGTCTGTATGGGATTCAGAATCTGCTGAATGGGAGGTGAGGATAAGTGTCTGCCTATAGATTGCAACAGATGGAATTGCAGGTTATAACTAAAAATGAAAGAGAGTGCCTGCAGGAACAGTTAGGCAGAGAGATAGATTGCTGTGTGGATATAGAACCTCCATACAGAAATAAGATAAAAAGGTTTTTGCTAGAGATAGGAATTTGGCATATAGAGGAAATTGATTTTTCTGTCAGAATGTCCTATCAAGAGTATCTTAGAAAGGATATTTCAGAAAAATTAATTCCCCAATATGTGAAAGCATTTGACAAGATTAAACGGCATTCTTTAAAGGAACAGGTACAGACATTAAGTGGAAAGAGAGAGGCTCTGAAAAATTTAGAGAATCAACTTATATTCTTGCCATATCATCCAGAGCAAGAGATAGCAAATCAATTTACCACACTCGTTAAAATAGATTATCTGATTTGGGACTTTAGTCAAAGAGCGGCGCTGGTGATGAAAAAGCAAATTTTTAGTGTACTGCATTTTATGCTTCGGCAACATGAGAGGGCATCAGAACGGTGCAGTAACTTGACAGCATTAAAAAGTATTTACGAATTTTGCATTAAAGAGCAAGTGCAGAATGTAGAATATCTCGAACAGGAGCAGGTCGACAGATTCAGGAATTCTATCGCTTGCAAGAGAAAGCAGGAAGCTGCCATGAGAATGCTGAATCAATGCAGGAAAATTTTATTTATTGAGGCCGATAAAATAATTTGGGATGCAAATATTTGGTATCTGGATAGATTCCATTTTGAGAAAATGAGAATAAATCCCGCAAAACCGATAAGAACCATTTCATTCATCGAAATAGAAGATAAGGAAAATAGGAAGTATCTGCAGAAATATATGAAGTATTGCCTTGGCATTACTCATTTGACAATTGGTGTCATCTATTCCGAGTTTACTCATATCAGAAATTTTATGGTCTGGTTGGAAAAGAATGACCCGCAAGATGTTCGTCATATTGTAGAAGAAACAATGAAAGCGTATTTCAGATGCCAGGATCAGCCCAACATCCAAAAAAGAACATTTAACCTGATAGTTACAAGTATCCTGCATTTTTTCGATTACCTTAGAGTGCAGGGAATTATAGAAAAAGTCCCTTTTTGTGGACAATATTATTTAAAGAAAACTGTATCTAAACACCATAACAGAAGTGTTGAAATTGAAGTGTATACGGAGATACTTGCAAAACTGAAATTTTTTCCAGAAGAATTACGACTGATGTTCCTGCACTTGTGGGGGATTGGTCTACGTGCAAGCGAAGTATGCAGCCTAAAAGGAAACGCTTATTATATACAGGAACAGGATGCGTGGATTCAGATATATCAGATAAAAATGAAGAATTATAAAAGAATCCCGATACCATGGGCTATATATAAACTGATGGACATCTATTTACAAAAATATGAGATTGGTTCGAATGATTATATATTTCAGAATAAAAGGGGAGGAGCTTGTTCTTATGCGTCCTTTCGATATAGGATGCTGAAATGCTGTGAAAAAAATCAGATTAAAAATGGAGAGTATTTGTTTAAATCCCATGATTATCGGCACACGGTGGCAACGATGTATTATGATAATGATGTTTCTATTCAAAGTGTACGAGATTATCTAGGACATGACAATGAGGAAATGACGAAACAATACATTGACTATATGCCACAAAAGATATCCAAGGCAAATGAGGAATATTTTAAGCAAGAAGAAAATGTACTTGCATCGGGAATAAAGAGGTGTAAACGTGGAAAATAAAATTTATCTCAGGCACCTGAAATCATACCAGTCTGCGAGTGAAAAGGCAAAAAAACAGATGGGAGAAAATCCATGCTTTGATTTAGAATTATTGCCGGTGAAGGCAATGCAGGAAGAAATGCGGGCATATATTATGAAGCGTAGTCAAGAAGTGTCGGCTAAACAACTTTTCTATGAAAGAAGGTTCTACCATCATTTGTGTCAATTAATACAGGAGAGAGGAAAGCTGCTGAAAAGTTTTCGCGATTGGGATAAAGAGAAGTGGCATCGCCAGATGAGGTGCTGGCTTCTGGCACAAGGAAAGCCATTAACATATAAAAGAAAAAATGCAGGCAAAGAGAGTACGTATACGGTACCTACATTGCGTTATATTGAACGAGTTATAAATTTTCTGGAGGAAGAACCTGAAAAGCCAGAAATAGAGAAAGATATTTGGAATCTGGAAAAGCTGGAAATTGAATTGAGACAAGATATCACCAGACCGTGTAGGACGATTAATTTTTCTAAAATTTACCAGTTGGGCATATGTAACGAATCAAAGAAAGCAATTTATTTCCATTTACAGACAGAAGCTGTTGGATGTATTCAGAAGGAAATGATAGCCTTGCGTCGATTTTCAAAATATTTATCAGAAAATTATCCGGAAATAGATTCCTGCATGGATTTAACGAGAGAGTTGTTTGAAGAATACTTAATCTACTTAAAAACAGAAGAGATGAGAGCAAAGCAATTTCGAGCAGAGTTGACGAGGCTGAGGGCTGTTCTGGAAACGATAGGAAAAATATATAAGTATCCGCATTTAAAAAATATTATATTGAACCGTGATATTCCACCGACACAAAGAGCAGAATTCAAAGTATATTCAGATGATGAATTGAAGAGACTAAATTCTTTTTTGGTAAAAATGGATGAACAGACGGCAAGACTCATGATTATCCATCAAATGTTGGGAACCAGAATATCAGATACTCTTACTTTAAAGATGAACTGTTTGTCAGAAAAGAATGGAGAGACAATTATTTGGATTAAACAGATGAAAACAAATGTGTATGAGAAAACGATTAGCCAGGAACTTGCAACATTAATCAGAAAAGCAATTCAATATACCCGAGAAAGATTCGGAGAAACAGAATACATATTTGTGCATGAAAATAATCAGAAGAAGCCAATACAGTACGCAACTTTACAAAATAGAGTAAGACAGATGATATATAAAGAAGACCTTCGAGATGACCATGGAAATTTATTCGGATTTGGAACTCATATGTACCGCCACTATTATGGTGTAAAGTTGACGGAAATGCATTTGGATGACTGGACTATAGCAAAACTGCTTGGCCATAGCAGTGTGAAGAACGTAAAGTATTATCGAAAGATGAGCAATCAGGTACTTGCTGATGAAACTCGTAAGGTAAGAAATATGATTTCGGAGATGATACTGGAAAACTTAGATGGATGGGGTGAGGAATATGAGCAAATACGACAAGATGATTGCTTTAAATAAGAGAAGTAGTGAAGAAAAAATAGACAAGGCAGTAAAGGCTATTCACAAAATGTTGGAAGATGGTGAAAAAGTGACAATTCCTAAGTTGATGAAAAAGACGGGATTGTCAAAAGGATTTTTTTATAAAAACCTGACAGTTAGGAAAGAGTATGATCGGGCATTGGAACAGCAGGCAGGGATGGTAGATCCTAAGCGATATATTGGAGATATAGTACTGAAGAGTAGGGTTGAGTTATTAGAGCAACAGCTTCGGGAACAGAAAAGGGAAAACGAAGGACTGAAGAAAGAGATGAAAAAGTTGGAGAAAGCATTGAATAAGAAAGAGATGAATTTTATTAAGAACCTTTAAATGAGAGTCGAATTCAGAATAAAATAGAAAATGATTCAGAAACGGTCGAAAGCATGAAAGAAGTGTGGAAGACTGTTTTTGATTAGGTATAAAGAGAACGGGGGAAATAGTCACCCATGACCTGGATGGAGAATAGTATCATTTAATGAAAATATTAATAGACGAAAGAAGGATTATAAGATAAACTAGAATGTAGTATAGTTTATAACTTTTGTATTTTGGTATCTTCAAGTAGGAGAAAACATATGGAACAAGTAAATAGTATTGAAAATTATTTGAGAATTTTAGAACGTTATAAAGAGTATCCAGAAAAGTACTATAGAGGCCAACTTGAAAAATATAAGACTATTCCATCATCTGTTGCGAGGGATCGAGGCTATCTATTAAGTGAAAGTAAAATTTATCATGAATCCATAGAAATGAAAGAAGATGAGTTTAAAGAATTACTTACACCGATAGAAAGGTTAGCAAAATTGCAGCATTATGGTATTCCTACGCGTTTGGTGGATGTGACGATTGATCCATTAATTGCGCTCTATTTTGCCGTTGAAAATGTGGAAGATTTATCACCTGCTAATGTTTATTTATATTTGGTTGAAGGGGGATTGGCTGACAGTAAAGAAGCCAGAACTTTATCTATACTTCCGACCATTTCTGTTCGAAAGAAAGAGTATATAAGAAATGAATATGAGAAGCTATTCGGAGAGTGCCTTTCTGATAAAGAAATATTAGAACTGGTGGATAAACCGATTATCATAAAATACTCTGAAAGATTGCAGATAACAAATCCGCGGCTATATAGCCAAAAAGGGACTTTTTTGATTTGTGGAAATACGGTTGTTAACGGTGAAATAACTCATTCACTTAAATCATTAGATACGATGGTGGCTGATCTTGTTATTCGCATACCATACGAATATAAAAAGAAAATAAAGGATGAACTTGATTTAAAATATGGTATTAATCAGTTGAAAATTTATCCTGAGCTACCATCAGTGGCTAGTTATATAAAAGAAAAATATAAAGAAACAAACATATCATTAGATGGGAAATATAGTATTGTAAAAATAGAAGATATTTCGCATCCCCATGCAAAACGAATTTCAATTATGGTTGTCTTGAATGATAATATGCTGCAAATTGATCAAATAAAAGAAATAGTTATTAACATCATTGAACAGCATAAACCTAATAAAAATGTAGTATGGGTATATGTGGCTCGTAATGGAGATGAATTTATCCTTTCTAATTGGATTTTACGTTGCCAATGGATTGATCCAAATCTAAAAAAGCGGTATCATCCAATCCATTTAGAATATTATGAAAAAGGGTATTATTGGGCGTATAGTAATTCATATAGTACAATGGCGGATTTTGATCAGCAAAATGTGTTTGAGGATGACAAAAGATTATTCGTTTATCATAAAAAAGTATGGGAGAGTTTTTTGGAAATTTATGAAGAACTTTTATACACTTTTCAAAATGAAACATGGAATGATTTTATTTTGAAAGTTAATAAACAGAAGTATCAAATTACTAATTTGTATATGCAGTTATCAGATTTCGGACATTCTCACAATAGGGATTTTGACGATTTCCTGAAAGAATTTTCTAATATTATGTGTGGTATTGACAATATACATTATTGGGTTGAAAATGAAAAAATTCCGGAAAAGGGAATGCAATATCAAGTTTTAAAAGAGTTTCGAAGAGCGGAAATAAAGAAAACACAAATTGAGCAGGGACTTCTTGAATGGGAAGGTAAACTTCAAATTAGTAATCAGGATTATCAAAATTTAGATTCTTTGAAGTAAAAATGAGACTGAAAGTAATTCGAAAATGGCCAGAATCATGTAAAGAATGCGGAAGGCTATTTTTGATTGAAAACATAAAAAACATAGCGAAAGGTCAGATACCAGAGCGAGCTAGAAAATATAGTTTAAACCATAAAAAGTAACACAATACACTTGTTTGCATACTGTTAAGTCCAGTGTTTTCAAGGCATTCCAGAGGGTTATCCCATTTTATGGATGAGCCTGTGAGTGGAATAGACGCGGCATTCAAAAAGGATATCCGGCGTTTTTTGGTAGAACAGCTTCCGGAAGGCGCAGCCATTGTGATGGCTACCCATTTACTGAGAGATTTTGAGCAATTATTTGATGAGGTGCTTTTTCTGGAACAGGATAAAATTGTGCAGATGGATACGGAAGAACTCAGGGAAAGCAGCGGAATGTCTGTGGAACAATATTTTCTGGACAAGATTCATAAACCAAAGGGCTCTTCGCAGGCAGTGGGAAATCTGGCTAGAGATACGTCAGCAAGCAGACGAGGGTATTAAATTTCTAAAGCGGCGGGATATCTAAAAGGGAGGAGGTTTGTTATGGAATATCAACACAAAGAGTGGAGTATGGGACAGCAGTTGATACGGGCATTTCTGTGGGAGGCGAAAAGAGTATTCTATAAGCTGTATATCCCAGCAGGCATCTACCTGTGTGTAATGGCGGTTATCTGGCTGCTTCCAAAAGAAGCCTGTGACTATGTCCGAATTCATGCTGTGAGTGTATTTTACTTTGCCAATCTATTTTTTATTGTGGGGCTGCAATTGGGGCTCTGCCTTCAGCCGTATGTAGTTCTTGCTGCGCCCTATGGGGAGGCGATACATCCCCTGGAAAAAAACGGGGATGTATCAGAAGCGGCTGCTCTGGCGGCTAGAATCTTGCTTTGTATTGTACTGGCGGCGGTTTTAATCTGGATGGGGATAACGGCGTCCGGTCTGATGGAGAAGTTTGCCGGAGAGACAAACGCATGGTTCCAGGTTGAATTTGTATATTTTGATTCGCGTCAAAAAAGCCAGGGACTGATATTTGCTTTAAGATTCTGGAAGCAGCTTGTGTATATCGGGGTAGTTCAGCCTATGGCATTTTTCTGGATATTCCTGCGCCGTCTCTATAGGAATCACGAGCGGCAATATGTAAGCTCGTATATTCTCGCTTTGCTTTTGAATGCAATGCTGATGACTGTGGCAGAACTGCAGTTTGTGCATCTGGCTCCGGGAAAGGAACTGCCTGTCTGGATTCAGGCAGGTGTATGGATGGGAGTGATGTTTGGAAGTGTGTATGTATTTTTCAGGGATAGTGTGAAGCTTGGGGAGAGTGGCGATTATTAGGGGCTGTTATGGAGAATGAAACCGGCTTTCCATATAAGTGAATTTCTGGTATACTGAATAAAAAATACGGGAATGTAGAAAATCGGAAGGTAGTATAAAGATAAGGATACCGCGATTGATTAAAGGAGACAAACTAGGAGGCGGTTTTTTGTTTGAAAAGCGGAGTTATATGAATCCAGGGCAGAATGGATGGAGGCAGGGTGCGGGACGGAAGAGGCGGACAAAGTCTCAGTGAGGATTGCAGAGATTCTCAGCGAGAAGACGTTCCAGTTTTCTCCGGCAGAGTATATGACGCTTCATAAGCGGTTGTTTTCGGGCATATACGAACATGCAGGAACTATCCGTCCATATAACATTACGAAAAGGGAATGGGTGCTTCGTGGAGAAACGGTATTATATGCATCGGCAGATAGCATAAAAGCAACGTTGGAATATGATTTTAACGAGGAAAAGCAATTTTCGTACAAAGGCTTATCGTTGAAAGAATCAGTAAAACATCTGTCAAAATTTACTTCCGATATATGGCAGATTCATCCGTTTTGTGAGGGGAATGTAACACAGAGACACTAGAAGAAAGCGGTGTAACAGCGGCAAACTGCTTTTAACTATAAACTTACATAAAAAATATATAAAGGATGGAACAAAGTATGGATGCCAAAGAAATATCAATGTTTCGTTTTTTGGATGGAGCAGACAAAAAATTTGTTATCCCTGTTTATCAGAGGGCTTACAGTTGGAAGCATGAAAATTGTGAATCATTGCTGAAAGATTTGACAAGTGTTTATGAAAAAAACTATGTTTCTCATTTCTTTGGCAGTATTGTATACGTTTCAAATGATGTCGGTGGATGTAATGAGCATATCATAATTGATGGTCAGCAGAGGATTACTACCATTTCTTTACTTCTGTTGGCAATCAGAAATTATATTATAGAACATCCAGATATTGATACAGGGGTGAATCCGAGAAAAATTACAGATGCTTATTTGACAGATGTGTATGCAAACAGTGAGAAAAAGCTGAAACTTAAGCTAATTCAAGGTGATGATGAAGCCTATGACCGCTTGATAGAAAATGGTGAGCCAATCGCTAATAATAATATTACGGCAAATTATAATTATTTTTTTAAGGAGATATCAAAACGAAATGCCGTGGAAATTAAAGGACTCTATGACTCTATTATGAAACTTATTATTGTTAATATCAGTTTAAAACCACAGGATGGTGATGACCCACAACTTATTTTTGAAAGTTTAAATTCGACTGGTCTAGGTTTAGATGAGTCAGACAAAATTAGAAATTATGTTCTTATGGGAATGCCTGCGTCGAAACAGGAGTCTTTTTATAAAAAATATTGGGAACCATTGGAGAAACTTGTGCCGCATAATGACATGAAAACCTTTATTCGTTATTATTTGGCGGTGAAAACAAGGGATTTATTCAGAGAAGACAGGTTGTATTCTGGATTTAAGAATTTTCGTATGCATCAAGTCTGTACAATAGAAGAAACTTTTGGAGATGTCTTGCTATACGCTGGTTTTTATAATATCATCCGTCAGCCTGTAAATAAAAGGAACAGTTACGAGGCTGTTTTGGCTCGAATCAATAAATTGGAAATCAACAGTTGTACTCCTGCCTTATTGGAATTATTCATTGCACATGAACAAAATCAGTTAAATGATACCGAACTAACAGAAGCTTTTTCTATTTTAGAAAGTTACATAGCACGAAGAATCATATGCGGTTTGGGAACCCAGTCTTACAACAAACTGTTTGTCAGTCTAGGGGCAGAGATTGAAAAATTTTTAGAAAAAGATGGCGCTACATATATCGATGCCTTTAAAATTGCCTTGTTAAGCAAAACAGGAAAGAGTCGATTTCCTGGCAATCATGATTTCATGGATAAATTTATGACTTTTGAACTTTACAATGTGAAAACATCCGCAAGAAAATATTTTTTTGAAAGATTTGAAAACTTTGGAAATCGCGAGATGGTAGCTGTTGAAGAACAAATAAGCGATGGGACTTTGACGATTGAACATATTATGCCTCAAAAATTGACGGAAGAATGGAAAATTGGATTAGGGGAACAATGGGAATTAATACATTCCAAATATATTGATACAATTGGAAACTTGACATTGACGGCATATAATAGTGATTATAGTAATCTCGGGTTTATAAAAAAGAAAACTTTGCCTGAGAAAGGATTTGAGGTAAGTAAGTTACGGCTGAATGAGTATGTCAAAAATTGTGTGTCTTGGGGAGAGAGTGAAATCCTGGGGCGAGCACGACAATTATATAGACTGGCTGAACAGATTTGGCCTATGGCTGAAACGGATTATGATTCGCAAGAAGAGGATAAGTGGATTTGCTGGGATGACGAAGATTATGATTTTACAAATAAGACTATTCAAAAAATTGTGCTCAAAGGGGATGAACTACTGACCGAAAATATTACAGATGCTTATCGGAAAATTAATGTAACTGTTTATAATATGGATCCTGCCGGTTATGTTGCAATGGAAAACTCCTGGAGTGGAAAGGATGCAGGAAGAATTCGCAGTCCTTATGAGATAGGACCTTCAATTTATATTACTACTAATCTCAGTTCTCAATCCAAAGCAGCCGCCATAAGAGAACTATGTGAATATTTCAAGTTTGATTCTTCTGATTTGCGTTATTTAGTAAAAGCCACATTTGATATTAATAATGAGGCAACATATGATGCTATAACAGCCGGGCAACTGGCGTACAGGCTTATTGAAAAGTTATTAGCAGAGGACAAATTAACGGAAGAAGAAGTTGAACAACTCAAGGAAAAAGAATTTTCAAGAAAAGCATTCTATAAAGTAGTATATCCAGTGTTGGCTAACAATAGGGAAGATAACAAAGGGAAAGGTAAGAAATATAGATATTACAGCAAGCCTGTTCAATTCAAAGGAAAGAATGTATATATATCAACAGAGTGGTTTGATGAAAGTAGAAAAGATTTAGTTGAATGGTACAAACGTCATATATAAAAGCGGAAAATATATATTGGAGCACGGGATGACGGAACGATAATTGGAGTTAATAATTCCAAGAAACTCTTGGAGGATATCCCGAATAAGATTCAAAATAAATTAGGAATTATGGCAGATGTGAACC
>CANOBT010000126.1 GCA_947564305.1 uncultured Lachnospiraceae bacterium
AAAGTGAGAATTTCAAGGATATCCCTGACTTCAATACACAGAGAATCATCCGTGTCCTCGGAGCAGCAGTAAGCGAATCCAGTGAGCAGGTATTGATGGCGGTTGCAGTCGCTGTCTATAATTATGAACACGAGAAATATGCAGCCCAGGACATCCCCCAGCCTGTACAGCTATCAAAAGATTCCGTAAAGAGCCGGAGCCTGTTTCTGCTGAAGCAACGGATACAGAAAATGAAGTCCGGGATAATCCTGAAGCTGAACCTCATAATTTCCCAATGACTGCCATTCAGGCGCTCTCTGAAATCGGAGGTGACATGTCTGTTTTCCCCACAGCTAAAAACCTCGTTTCATGGGCAGGATGTTGTCCCCGCAATGATCAAAGCAATCAAAAAATTAAATCCACTAGGATTTCCCGTGCTGGTTCCTATTTTAAACCAGTTTTGGTACAAGTTGCAAATGCTTTAATCAAATCCAAGAAACATCCGGAATTTACCACTCGCTATAAGCGTATCAAAGCACGCCGTGGTCACAAGAAAGCCGTCATTGCCCTCTGTCGTATGATCCTGACCGCTATCTGGCACATACTCACAGATTTAAAACCATATACACCGGAAGGCTTTCTTGAGCCGCGTCCTGTGAACAAATCAAAAGTACTGACAACTTCACAGGCACTTAGCCTGTTGAAACAACGAGGATATATCATCAAAGATGATGCTGTTCCAGTTACTTGATTAGGTGTTGTGTCTATATTTACTTTTTAGTCATCGAAAGATGGCTTGTTTGCTGTGTCCTTTATTCTTTGGCTGTCCATTACTTATTTGTTTCAAACCTCTTATAACTGAAACCAGCAAAAACGAAAATTGGGGAATCCCAGTATTGGAAGAAAAATGGGAATTAGATTTATAATTGTTGCCGGAATCCTATCCGGTATTTCGGCTTTTGAATAATCAGAAAACCTCCGTACGAAACTCATACAGGTTCATGTATTCGTTCTTCAGGGTGCTGAAGGAACATCCTCCAACGTTTTTCTTTATTGTATTTGAGAGAGGGCAAAGAGCCTGCTGAAATGCAATACCTATGTAGACTTTAAAAAACTGACATAACCGGTTTTCGTGCAACCGAACACTGTGACTTTATTTTTAGCAGCGGAGTATTTCTTTTTTAAGGCAGAAATCAGGAAAGAAATTACAAAAATATGAAAAATACACAAACAAAAGCGGTGGATCGCATATGCGGCATTTTTTGCTCCGCCGCATAGCGCTCCTGCCTCAAGTGCTTTATGCTTATAAAAACGAACGTATATCAACGGCAAGTCTTTCTTCCAGATTGATCAGGCGTTTCGCAATGTCTTTCGTTTTCTCTTCGGCCGCTTTGTATTGGTTCAGATATTTATGAAGGGACTTTACCCCCATATTACAGCCGTCTGTCATTAAATCGGCAATGGTTTCATCCGATTCATCCATAACCAGTTTTACATTTGTCTTCATCCATGACATGCTTTTCGCCATTGGATTGGGTTCTTTTCCGTCATCATGATATTTTTCTAAAAGAATCTCAATTTCCTTTTTCAGCTTATCGTGTTCGTCTTTGCAGTCCGCAAGACGCTTCCGAAACGCGTCGTCATGCACATAATCCAAAACATCATCAATGGATGCCACCCCCATTTTAATACCGGCATCGCATTCCCGCAGCAGCTTTATTGTATCCGATTCAATCATTGATTATTTTCAACTCCTTCTATAATATGATTTAAGAAAATTATCCCCGTTTTTGAATACGTTATACTGCCATGCGGCGTTTTAACCCGCGATAAATAGCATTAAAAAAACTGTACAAAAGGCAAAAATTACTATATCATAGTGCTTAACGGTAAAAGAATCGAAATATTTTGATATACGCTGTAAAACAACGCATCGTTTTTCATCAACAAGCAGAAAGGAGAATACATAATGATGCAAAAAAAAGAAAGAAAAACAAGAGTAATGCGATTGCTGTCGCTGCTTTTGGCAATCATCATATGTACTGCCGCCCAAAACGTGCCTTCCTATGCAGTTACAAACAATACCTCTGCGGCGCAGCAAAAAACCGCTCTTCCCGCAAACCCGGTACATCACTGTACCTACAACGGCAATGCGGAAAATACCGCGAATTGGCAAAACGACACGACCACATGGAGTTATATTTATTTCGGAAGCTATCCGCAGATGGAGGTAACAGATTCCGCTACAATCGCAGCCATCGAAAAGGCCATCGCCGCCAAACGCGGCAAACAAAAATCGTGTACGGATGTCTGGGTAAACGACACGAAGTACCGCAGGATTTGGAATGTAGGGGTTTTCGCCGGTTACGAAGAAGACGTTTACCGCTACTTTAAATGGCAGCCCATCAAGTGGAAGGTTCTTGACAACAACGATAACGGCACCTTGTTTGTCACGGCAGACCGCGCGATCGACTGTGCACAGTATTTTGATACTGCTGAAATTTCAACTTATTCATGGGAGCACAGCAGTATTCGCCGCTGGCTGAATAACAGCTTTTATCAAGACGCCTTTTCCAAAGAAGAACAGAACGCCATTTCTGCCTGGAAGGTGACAAATAATGACAAACATCCCTATTACGGCACAACCAGCGGCAAAGACACGACAGATAAGGTTTACCTGCTCTCAATAAAAGAAGCGACCAATGCGCGTTATGGCTTTTGCGGCAGCGACCCGTATTCGCCGAGCCGCCAAATACGCCCGAGTGCCTATGCAAACGCAAACGGCTTATTCAAAGGCACAGGCTCGATGTTCGAGCTTGAAGGAAGTCTTGGCTGCAGCTCATGGTGGCTGCGATCCCTCGGACTATTGATCGATGATGATGACTCGCCTTCTGCGGCAATGAGTGACATGGCCGGAATGATTAGCGACAGTTATACATTTGACAGCTACGGCGTTGTACCGGCGCTTCACATTCAGGCGTCATCCGCTCTCTGGACGCCTGCTGAAGCGGGCAATGAAAAAACGGAGGTTGCCGCGATTGATTTTGACATTCCGTCAAACGAGCTGGCGGCAGGCAAATCCGTTAAGCTGAAAGTCAATATCGAACCGCAAACCGCAGCGAATAAGAATGTCAAATGGGTGGTAAGTAACAACAAATATGCCACAATTGATAAAAATAACCGATTAAAGCTGAAAAAGGCGGGCGCCGGCAAATATGTCAGCATCAAGGCAATCGCCGCAGACGGAAGCGGAACCACCTCCGGCTACTGTGAGATCTACATCATGAAACACGCGGTAAAGCGTATCAAGCTATCAGTGCCGTCGAAATCCGTAAAAGCAGGCCGTTCCGTCAAAATTAAAGCTGCCGTCAAGACAACCGGTAAGAAGGCAAACAAGGTTTTAAAATGGACAAGCTCCAACAAGAAATATGCCACGGTAGACGACTTCGGCAAAGTAAAAACAAAAAAAGCCGGAAAAAATAAAAGGGTAACGATTACGGCAAGAGCTACGGACGGAACAAACAAAAAGGCAACAATAAAACTCAAAATTAAATAATACTAATCAACAGCCAAGGGCATACCGATCCCTTGGCTGTTTCTATTATATCTTGCACAATGTAACAATTCACATTGCCGCCTACGATTCTATGTATTTTAACCATAATAAATATTTTCAACCTCACCCAAAGACAAATATTCTTAAGCCCCTTCTTTTTCAATTTTCCTAACGAATATCGAAGCAATTCACTTCCTTGCCCACATCCCCATATCTCCGGCAACAAATAAATTGCTACAACTTCTCCCCATTCCTTTTCATCTCGATTTCTCGCTCCTGAAAAATGGCATATACCCAATACCCTCTCTTGTCCCAGCACAATCGCTTTGAAATGCTTCTCGTATTTCATACATCTTACTATCTCCCAAGCGCCATCAACTCTATACTTCAAAAATCTCAGTCTTCAAATCACAATAATATCTGCCGCTTCCGGCAGTGAATTTCAGGACACAATAATCGGGATCTGTAACTCCCTCTTTATAAAAAATGGTGTCTCCTTTTCTCCAAATCATATCCTTTGTTTCCTGGTCTGTTAGCACTTCCATTTTACCGATCAGCATAACACCGGTATACTTTATGAATCCCTTACGGTAAAAATAAATACTGGCATTGGCATTGTTTTGAAATTGCTTTACTCTAAGGGATGACGTATTGGTAGAAAAATAAAATTCTTTTAATCCATTTATTTTTCTTGGTTTCAGCATAGCTTTTACATTTGGACAACCATTTTCATCAACAGAACATATAAAACTTACCTTCTGCTTTTTAATAAACTTTTCTATCCTACTTAAGTCCATATCATGTACCTCAAAGCTCTTACGTTTTTCGTATAAATTATTCTTCTCGCTCACTCATATACAGTTTCTTCATATCCGTGGCTTCTCCAATTTCTTATTTATTGCTCTTGGCAACAAGAACATTGTACCATGTCACTACCCGTCAGGGTGATGACCTACGCGCACATCAGTGCGCTTCCTTATTATACCATGTCACCACCCGTTAGGGCGATGAAAGCAATACCGCATGTACTATATTGAGAGAATTCGGATATGAGACATTTGATTTGGGAACATACAATACAATAACTTTAGAAAAATAATCCCCTGGAATCACCTGTGAATATACATTCTTGACATCTCCGGTTCACCATCTCCCTGTACCATGCACAAAAACTCCCAACCATATCTTTCATAAAATGTTGTATGGTCCGTTATTAAATATATTGGTGTTATTCCCCTATTCTTCATATCTGCCACTGCCATATTTAATAAATTCCCGGCAATTCCTTTACAGCGGTATTCTTCTTCTGTATAAACCGCACATACATTTGGCGCAAGATCTTTTCTGTTATGAAAATCATTCTCAATTACTCCCAGTCCAGCAACTATCTTTTCACCATCAAGACATAAATACCAACCATACTCTGTCTCTTTATTCAAATATGCATTCATGAATTCCATATATGCCTCTTTCGGTATTCCCCATTTACTATGAAGCCATTCTGCTGCTAAATCTTTTATCATTGGTTTTTCCATTAGTGTAATATATCTATATTCTTTCATCATATCCTCCAAATGTCCACTTAATTCCCATTGGCATTCACTCGGAATCGACCATCTCATTCGATGTTCTTATGATTCTTTGTATACTCTTTTCTGATAAGAAATACATTGTGGCAAGTATTTTTACTGGAATCCCATTTTTATACTTTGTACATATTTCATGGTTCCGTATTTTATAATACTGCTTTGTTTTAGTCCGACTTCCCCAGACTTTTTTCTCTTTGCACGGAATATATATGCTTTGTCCACTTACATATTGCTGAATAATTTCTATAAGTTCTTTTGGCAGAACATCTTCTGCACTAACATAGCTCATTATAATCCTCCTGTTATTTTGTGGGGATTCATCCGAGCTTAACGATTCATCTTATTTTAAGCCCAGACTACTGAGCAGTAACATATCTTCTACGCATAAAACATTCTCTCCTTCCAACATTTCCATCTCAATCATACATATTTCAAAGAATGATTGCAACCTCATTCTTGGTTATAAATAAGTTTGTTCCGCACGAAATTCTGAATTCTTATTCTGAATATACCACGCTCCCAATTATCCACAACAAGTAAGAAACAACGGCAACGAATGCCATACCCTTACACTTTATTGCTCCAACTGCGCCCTCACTTCCTCCCGGCAATCCGGCTCTACCTTCTTATATTCCCCGGTCAGATTGCGGATTGTATTATTATTTGTCTTGATCTGCTCCGACAGGCATATCCAGTCTATCAAATTTTACATTTCCTTTTTATCTTCAATTTTATCGCATTTTGCCCCAAATCGTCATAAACATACAATAAACATCCACTACTGGAATCTATCTATGTATTTGGGGTAGAAAATATGAATCCCCCATCCTTCCTCTCAACAAACTTAGATGTAAATTTCCATTTGAAAACCCAGACAGAAAACACCTTAGAATGGGTCGGACGGATCAATAACATACAAGCGTGTGCGATGGAGATTGTGAACGAGGCAATCATTTACGCATAGCCGACTGGCGGCAGAGATTAAAAACTCTGCCGCTGTTCTTTTTCGGTGAATTTGATTAAAGTTCATATTTATACCTTTGATACAGTTCATCCAAACGGCTATAATATATACAGCACATTTAGAAATCAGAATGGAGCAGATGAAATTGAATAAAATTTTGAAATTTACAAAAATCCCCCTGCGTAACGTATTGCTTGTGACGCTGCGTAATGAAGTAAGATGAGGGCGAAAGGAGGTGAAAGCTATGTCAAAATACACGACTGGAGAAATTGCGAAGCTCTGCGGCGTATCTGTCAGAACAGTGCAGTATTATGATACCCGTGGCATCTTAACGCCCAGCGAACTCACCGAGGGCGGCAGACGACTTTATTCAGAGGATGATTTCAAACGAATGAAAATCATCTGCTTTCTTCGTGACGCTGGTATCTCAATCAACAGCATAGGAGAATTACTGTCTGAAGATAACCCCGGCAGTGTTATTTCCGTTTTGCTTGAACAGCAGGAGCAGCTTCTTCGTGAGGAAGTAAGCGATAGGCAAGCAAAACTTGCTATGCTTGATGGGATTAAACGAGAGCTAAAGGGCGTGGAAAATTTCTCCGTTGAATCTATCGGTGATATAGCTTATGTGATGGAAAACAAAAAGAAAACGAGACAACTACACGCTATCCTGCTGATTACAGGTATTCCTATTAGTATCATTCAGTGGACATCAATTATTCTCTGGATTGCCACAGGAATATGGTGGCATTTTGCCCTTTATGTTTTAGTACTCATTCCGTATGCGGTTTGGATAACCAACTTCTATTTCAAAAGAGTTGCGTATATCTGTCCACAATGCCATGAGGTATTCAAGCCTAATTTCAAGGAGGCTTTCTGGGCAGGGCATACACCTACACTTAGAAAACTGACCTGTACCTGTTGTGGGCATAAGGGCTTCTGTGTAGAAACTTACGGAAAGGAGGAAAATAAAAATGGATAAGATTATGGAATTTCTTCCGTTTTTGATCCCGCTGGCCGTCGCAGAGTTTGCTTTGTTGGGTTACACGCTTTATCACATTCTGACCCATAAGAATTATAAAAGAGGCAATCGCACTTTGTGGCTCGTTATTGCGATTATCGGCATGGAATTTATTGGCCCGATCCTGTACTTTCTGCTTGGAAAGGAGGATGAATAATATGGATGTGCTGGCAATACAAAACCTAAAAAAGAACTTTGGCAACAAAGAAGTGCTTTGCGGACTTAATTTATCTGTGCCTGAACACAGCATTTTCGGTTTTATCGGTAAAAACGGCGCAGGAAAAACAACGACAATGAAAGCAGTCCTTGGGCTTCTAAAATCGGACGGCGGCGAAATCTATGTCATGGGTGAAAAGGTGCATTTTGGGCAGACCAGCACCAATAGACACATCGGCTATCTGCCCGATGTGCCAGAATTTTATTCCTATATGACACCGCTTGAATATCTAACTCTCTGCGGAAAGGTCTGCGGGATGGACAAAGCTGACATTGTAACGAGAAGTAAAGAGATGTTAAAGCTGGTCGGTCTTGGACAGGTGGGGCACCGCATCAAAGGATTTTCAAGGGGCATGAAACAACGCTTGGGAATTGCGCAGGCACTTCTTAACCGACCAAAACTTCTAATCTGTGACGAGCCGACATCGGCGCTTGATCCCGCCGGGCGCAA
The DNA here is from genome assembly GCA_947564305.1 of uncultured Lachnospiraceae bacterium. Next base: position 7,774 of record CANOBT010000126.1, read on the forward strand.
GGAAATTTTGGATGTACTTCTTGCAGCAAGGGAACAGACCACGGTGCTTTTTTCTACGCACATCCTTTCGGATGTGGAGCGTATCTGTAGCGAAGCCGCTTTTTTGCACGACGGAAAAATTGCTATGCAGGGAACTATCACAGAACTGCGAAACAAGCGGTCATCTGACGGCTTTATCATCGAAACAGAACAAAAAGGAGCTGCGGACACGCTTATAAAAGTATTTGGGGATCTCCAACGCACGGAACAAAATGCGCTTGTTTTTCATGGCAGCGAGGATCGCTTCTTTGCCATAATGCAATATATCGCTGAAAATAGAATACCCGTACAGAGAATTGAGCAAATAGAGCCGACGCTTGAATCGCTGTTTTTGGAGGTGATAAAATGAAGTCTCTGCTTGCTTTTATGAAAAAAGAATATCTTGAAGCTGCACGGACATGTAAACTCATTATCCTCATACTGCTGTTTGTGCTGTTTGGCATTATGAACCCTGCGATTGCGAAGCTGACGCCGTGGATGATGGAAATGCTGTCCGATACAATGGCAGAAAGCGGATTGATTGTCACAAATATTCAAGTGGACGCCATGACCTCATGGACACAATTTTTCAAAAACATTCCTATTGCCCTGATTGCCTTTGTACTGATTTTTAGCGATATATTTACCAAAGAATATAAATCCGGAACATTACTGCTTGTACTGACAAAGGGCTTGTCGAGATACAATGTTGTGCTTGCAAAAACTGTGCTATTACTGTCACTTTGGACATTTGGCTACGGGATTTGCTTTGCCATTACCTATGGCTACAACGCCTACTTTTGGGACAACAATATTGCGAATAACTTATTCCCCTCGGTTGCTATCTGGTGGCTGTTCGGTGCATGGGTGATATGCCTTATTGTACTGTTCTCGTCGCTGTTGCAGAATAACACGGGTGTCTCCCTGTGTACCGGCGGGACGGTGCTTTTAGCATATTTATTGGGTATCATACCAAAAGTAACGGTGTACTCGCCCACAATGTTGATGGACACCAATTCGCTTTTGATTGGCGCAGAGGGAATAGACGCATATATAAAGGCTGTCGTTGTTGCTGCTGCCTTGTGTATCGTATGCGTTGCTGTTAGTATCCCAGTTATGAACAAGAAACAGCTTTAAGTATGGGTGTAATGAACTATGAAAACAGAATGGATACGCCGCCCTGTTTGTGGCAGTAAAACCCGTATTTACGACAGGGCGTAAATGCGACGAGACGGTTTTACCGCTATCTGAATGATGCCGGAGAATATCTTGCAGGAATGGCAAATACCAAACGGCCGACAGAGGTACATTCGGTTACAGATTTATTGAACGAAATTGAAAACGAAAATTCTCTATAACTTTCTAATTGGAAAATACATATAATCCTTCCCTGTCTGCGGGCAAGTAAAATCGTGAACTGCACCAACTAATGGAATATTGTTATCCTTCATATACTCTATTGTCTTTGGAAATGTATCATCATTTTCGCATTCTACATAAATATATTCATAACCAGGAATAATCCACTTTGTCCAACCACTGGGTGCTTCTACATCATCAATACATTCCACTCCTGCAAGATAAAGTCCCTTGTTAAAATCCTCCCACGGTTTAAAAGAACGGGAAAAATCAGACATTGCTCCCCATATTCCGACTATATTTCCATTTTCATCTTTCTTTGCCAAATGCTTGACTTCTTCAAAATGAAGATTTGCGTTATCCCATAACTCTTGTACAAAAATCTCACCGTCTGATGTGGAACCTTCCTTACCAATTACTACAAAGGATTTCTTAACACATTTATTTATTTTCACAATAATACCTCCATAATTACAGACTAATATTCCTATACTTTCTTAATATACACAAAGCCCTTTCAATATCATAATCGTCGAGATTCACTATTTCTGCCCGATTCGACAGTACGCAAATGCGGCGAGACTCATTGCCCAAATAAACCCTTCGATTATTGGGGCATTTACATAATCTTTCGGGGAACTGATTTTTAAACCATTGAAATAACTCGTGTTCTTCCTCATATAAAATCTTTGAAAACTCATTAATATTCTGAAAATGGTTGAACTTGTACTTGCTTTCGGGTGCTTTACATAAATACTCTATACCCTCCATTGCTCGTTTATATGTTATATTGCAATACGTGCAGTAATCGAAAACTGCCCAAAAGGAAAAGCTATGATTCTATTGATGAACTGAAAGAAAGCATCTTACGTTTTATTGAACAATATAATCTGACAGCAAGGCCATTTAAGTGGACATATAAAGATGTACCGTTGGTGGCGTAGTATTATTTAATTATTCAGATAAAACACTAATCAATGCCGACATATTTATGACTATTGCTAAAGTCCAATTTAATATCGTATTTTCTATTTTCTTATTCCTTTTGTTTATTACAATAGATTATACTATCTTCGATATATAAAAACAATTAAGCAAGAATAATTTGCTATTCTCGGTTGCACCATTCACGCCATAATTTATCGTAAATGGTATTCATTCTATCTACTATCTGTTTATCAACCTCTATCCGCTTGTCCATAAACTGCATACCACGCTCGCCCATAAAATCTACACAATACATTAATGTATAAAACACAAACGCTTTCCTCTCAACATCACTTATCAGCATCTCTTCCAAAATATACTTCACATAATCCGTATTATACTCCAGATTCAGTAAAGCCATATAGGTTAACGCCGCAAAAGTCAATTTATCTCCTATTCCAATCCAATCTATATCAATAATTCCAGATATTCGACCGTTATGAATCAGAAGATTTTTACTACTGATATCATCTAAATAGGCCACGGGTTTTATGCTGGAAAAATACTCTTCCAACTGCCCCACCTGATTCCTCAGTCGCTCCACTTTCTCAACATCAAAGTAACCTTTTTGAGCAATACGTCCCGTAGCTCGTTCCAGCATATATTTTATAAATGACACCCAAGACCAATCTGTCTCCAAATCTTCCAATTCCAATATGGCAACCTGATTCTGAATATGTACAATCTCTTTTGCAATCGCTCTTTTGTCTTCGTCCGTAAGCTGTTCGTAAACAATGCCTATATCCTTCCCTCTATGTAAGACAAAATCAAATATTCATATTCGTCATACTTTCCTTTTGCAATTACCTTAGGCACAGAAACACCTATTAATGCTAATTTTTCCAACCAAAAGATCGAAGTATCATATGCACAGTTTTCCGCACTGCATCTGACAACATACTTAGCACCATTACATTCTACAACATAAACATAGTTTCCCTGTCCTACCGCACATCGTTCCACCTTTTGTGGCTCTTCCGCAAAATAATCCAAACACAACTTAGAAATCATTTTCTCATTCATCATTATTTACCTTCTGCGTCTCCGAAAACCGTAATAAATATCCATCCGGATCTTGTATCAGTACTTCTTTTTCTTCATAACATACATCATCACATTGATATGAACTTGTAAAAATATCTTTAAACAACGGCACGTTCTGCGCTTTCACATTCCTTACAAATCCATCTATATCCGCTATGTCAATCTGAAAGTTAATGCCATTACCAAAAGGATATTTCAATTCCCCAACATTCCAGTTATCGTTTATCTCATCTAACATAAATTGTGCTTCTCCCAACGACAAGAAAGCAAACTTATCTTCCGGACGTTCGTATTCTATTTTAAATCCCAATACTTGCGTATAGAAGTCCTTTGATTTATTGATATCTGTAACCGTTAACTCCGGTATCAGCTTATTGAATTTCATAATTTACTGCACCTTTTCCTTCTTCCTAACTGCGAATCCAACCTTTTTATATAACTTCAATGCACATTGGTTCCACTCTGCAACATGTAATGTGATTTCTGAATTATTGTGCTTTCTAATATGTTCTATTGCCCATAATAATAATTGCTTTCCAAAACCCTTTTTCTGATATGACTTCTTTACAATCAAATCGTCTATTTCGTTTCCATAGCACGCAACAGAACCAACTATTTGATTATCTTGCAAAAGTACAAATACATTCTCTTTTTTGTCCGCTATTTGTTCGTACTGCGAATACCAACTATATGGTTCAATATCCAATGCTCTCCGCATATCATAAAAGCATTCATTATAGACAGACATGTATTCTACAAAATATTCTTCTTTGAATGGTAAGCACGTTATATTTGATGTTTCACACCTCTCCTTGTCATAATACATCTCATATGCCCACACCTCCGGTACAAGTTCATACTGAAGCTGTACATAAGAATCTCCTCGATAAATCATTCGTGCATTCCCTGTGTTTTTAAAGCCATTGTTTTCATAAAACTGTCTAGCTTTTGTATTATCTTCTAACACCCATAACTGAATTCGCTTTTTATCGAGTTCTTTTCTCAAATATGCTATAACTTGCTTTCCATATCCTTTATTGCGATACTGTTCTAAGATGTAAAGACTTGCTATTTCATAAGCATCCGTCGCATCTAATACCTTAACTATTCCCACAGCCTTATCATCTTCGTACATTATGTAGTAAAAAACATCCTCACAACCACATGAAGCAATAAACTCCTGTTTTCTTTTTTCAGGCGTATCCTCATTCAAAAAGTCTTCCGGAAACATACCTACATATACCTGTTTCCATGCAGCAGAATGAATATATCCTATTATATCTGCATCATCGGTATTTGCTCTTATAACTTCCATACCTTCTCCTTCGTACATTGCTCTTGCCACTTATATAACCACTTAAGCTGTCTATCCAGAAAATCATTGTCCACACAATCAATTCCAAATATCTCAATAATTGTAGCCTGTAAAGCAAAATGATACAGGGCTATCAAATCATAAAAAGACTCTATCTCTACTTTACTCAAACTACTATACTTAAGATATTCTGGCAAAAAACGTTCGTAGACATTCTTTGATTTAATGCATCCATCATCTTCCAATTCAAAGTAATCGGTAATATTGCAAATTAATGCCGGATCATACATTGGAAATCCTTCACATGAAGTATCAAAATCTAATATATACAAACATCCATCTGTTGTTTTCAGTATGTTTCCTCTATACAAATCACCATGGCAGTATCCATACGGTAAATCTTTTACCTTATTCCATAATGATTCGCCATACGCAATAAATTCATCTACCTTGTCGTACTGTTTGGTACGCATAATATTAATATATCTGTCCAGATAATAATGTTTATCATTCTTTACAAGTTCTCCGTGATATCCTTTCATAACAGTATGTAGTTTACCAATGAACGCTCCTATTATCTCTGCATCCTCTTCCGGATTAACTTCTACGCCTTCTACAAATTCATATAAGACATAAAAATATTTTCCATTCTCATCACTTACGTTTACACACGGAAAACCATCTTTTGTAAAGATTATCCTTGGAACAGAAAATCCTTGCTTTTGTAAAAAGAGATGAATATCAAGCGACTTAGATGCTGTATCATAAAACATAGGTTTTGTAACACGCAGAAAATACTTGCATCCATTAGTGTAAGCAACATATGCAACGCAACCACTATCTCTAATAAATTCTATGCTGTCAAAATTCATTGAATATTGTTCATTCAAAACGTCTAATATATGTGCCTGCTCTGCCATCTTTTCCCCGTTCCTTTCAACTCTTTATTTTCTAACCATAAATATATCATAATTCATCTTACAAGCATATTGTTTGATTATATTCTGTTTCCACATAAATATAATTCCTAAATAATCAATAATCTCACTTGCCAAATATAGACTCTCATTGATATATTAGAATCAATAAAAGCTGGGAGGCTATCTACAATGAACCAATTTACAATTAAGCCAATGACAAAAATGCATGCATGGGAAATTTCAAACTGGAAATACGATGGGATATATTCTTTCTACAATCGTCCCACCACCAGCAAACCTACTGTAGATGGTGATACCCTTATAAATAATTCCTTTGTTGCATATGACAATCACGGCACTCTCATTGGTCATTTTCATTATGGCTCTGATGCTTGGATTCCGACCATCGAAAACTTTAATTATAGTTCTGATTATTTAGATATTGGACTCGGTCTTCATCCTGAACTATGTGGGCTAGGATACGGAGTGCAATTCATTACCTTCGTTATTGAATTTGCAAAACAACAATATAATTCAAAGAAATTCCGTTTATCAGTGGCAGCTTTTAATGAACGAGCACAAAAAGTATATGAAAAGGTTGGATTTAACAAAACATGTGAAGTTACCAACTCCTATTTCAAAAATAAATTCTACATCATGATATTAGAGTAGCCCAAAGCAATTTTCACCACTTGAGGCTTCCCCTACCGGCCCATCCCGGCAACCTTCCTATGCACCCACTCCTTCACTTCGCCAATCCGCTCCCGGAACACATCCAACATGTTCCTTCCGTTGATATGGCATGGTATAAATCCATTGCGATTTTTTTTACGGGTTGCTTCATCCAATTCCTCCGTCACTCTGGAAAGCTCCCCTTGTGCCTGCTCCATGATGGTCTTATAACCCATTCGTGTAAAAGTCTGCGCCAATGCATTCTGGGTTTTCTGACCACGACTGCAATTATCGGAATAAGGAACAAATATCATATGAAGGTGCGGTGTGGATTCATCTCCGTTAAATGCAAAGTTGGTAATTACTATTCCTGCCTCAAAGGGTGGTTTCCACTCCGGGTCCTCCAGACAGCATTTGGAAGCAATGGTTACATTAGGAACCTCAAACACCAGATGGTCTGCAAATCTTAACAGTACATCCTTGTTGTGGTTCTATTCTTTTTGTACTTGTAGCTTTTCCACCACCTAACTGGTATTTGAATAGCGTTTCAGATATTTTCTATGTTTTTTATTGCGGAAAACAGCGTAAAATCGTTGTTTTTATGCGGTGTATTTTTATTTGCTTGATTTCTTGGCACCGTTTTGGCACCAAAATGATTTTCTCCTTAACTACCCTTATTACATGGTGCTAGCACCATGTATAAAGAACATTAACAAGGAAAATATCAATTCGTTGTTCTCCACCACTCTAATCATCAAAGCGGAATTTGTCGATTTTGTTAAATAAACAAAATATCTGTTTTTCCTAAGCATTTGCAATGCAAATTTCTAGCTCTCGAATTTTGTCACCTACATCTTCAGGACAATGAGCATCGGATGATGTAATGATTTTTACATTTTTCTTCTTCAAAACATGGAGTAATTCTTTATCCATTCCCAAAGAAGAAGTCTCTGAACATCTTCGAGCCACGCCACTATTCTGATCTGCATACATATTACTATTTGAAAGTTCCTTTGCTAAACTTTCATAGTAACCCAAGAGTGAAAAGGACGGTCTATGACCAAATAGTTTTATTGCATCTGGATGACCAATGCCATCAAATAGTTTACTTTTTGCCAAGGAAATAGAATCTTCAAAATACCTACGATATATCGTATCTACATCAATTCCAATCCAATGTTCAGGCTTATGATCAAATGCAAATCTATCAACAAAGTGAATGCTGCCTAACAAAAAATCAAACCCCTTGTCTTTCGTCATCTCTCCAATAAATGTCTCATACTCTTTGAAGTAACATATTTCAAGTCCAAATTTTATCTTAACAGGATATTTTTGATTTCTTACTTTCTTAATAAGTTCACAATATTCCGACATCTTATGCTTTCCTGCACTTCTTCCAAACCAATCATCCACATATTTACTGTATGCACATACTGAATCATACATAGACATAAACTCTTCAAATATATAACAGTGTTCAAGTAATCGAATTTCATCAAGCTTCATTTCAACTGCCTTGTTTACGAATTGTTCAATCCATTCTAACGAGTAATCCCCACGCTCAATATGAATATGACCATCAATCATTTTTACCCCTCATATAATCAACTAAATCTCGATTTGTTCATTTGATTATATCACTTCCGTTTCTCATTTACCACTAAAAAACAAGGTGCATAGCACTCGCCACGCCCCACATTTTTACCGCTCTAACAATCTTTCAAGCTTCCATTTTCGTCCTTTCAAATCACTCTGTTTCTTATACAAACTGTTGCGTTCTTTGCAGAGTTCCTTCTTGGGCTCCTCCACCTTTTCCGGCTCAGGCGCCGGCTCCTCCTCACTCTCTACAGTGACATCGAGGGAAGCGGCAGAAACGGGCTCCTCCTCCCCCTGGGGGGCAAACTCCTCTCCCTCGAAGCGGATCTCATCGGCGCTGGGCAGGACGTAGGCCTCCGCTTTGGGCTCCAAAAACCCTTTCAGGATGTTACGCAATGATATCGTCCTTTCCGCCCTTCATGATGATAATCTCGTTTCTCTCCTCCAGGTCCCGGATGACGCTGACGATGCGCTGCTGGGCATCCTCCACATCCTTCATACGGACGTTCGTGGTCACCTCCAGGTCATCGCGGATACTCTCGGCCATACGAGCGGACATATTCGCAAACAACTTGTTGGCCACATCAGCATTGGCCGTCTTCAGGGCC
>CANOBT010000127.1 GCA_947564305.1 uncultured Lachnospiraceae bacterium
CCGCCGCCGGTGGAGATGTGGGTCATCTTGTCGCCGTAGCCGAGCTGGTTTACTGCCGCTGCGGAATCTCCGCCGCCGATGATGGTCACAGCGTCCGTATCCGCCAGTGCCTTTGCCACTGCTTCGGTTCCTGCCGCGAACTTGGGCATCTCAAATGCGCCCATCGGTCCGTTCCATACAACGGTCTTTGCTTCCTTCACTGCGTCTGCATAGATCTTCGCAGTCTCCGGTCCGATGTCAAGTCCCTGCCAGCCGTCCGGAATCTCACCGTTTGCAACGATCTTTGTATTTGCGTCATTGGAGAAATCATCTGCGATCACATTGTCAACCGGAAGAAGAAGCTTCACGCCCTTATCCTCTGCCTTTTTGATCATGTCCAGTGCGTACTGGCAGTAATCTTCCTCTAACAGAGACTTTCCTACGCTTCCGCCCTGTGCCTTGCTGAATGTGTAGGACATTCCGCCGCCGATGATCAGAGTATCAACCTTCTCTAAAAGGTTTTCGATCACGGAAATCTTGCTGGATACCTTCGCTCCGCCCAGGATCGCCACGAACGGACGCTCCGGATTGTTCACTGCGTTGCCAAGGAAATCGATCTCCTTCTGCATCAGATAGCCTACCGCAGCCGTATCCACGAACTGGGTCACGCCTACGTTGGAGCAGTGCGCCCTGTGAGCGGTGCCGAACGCGTCGTTTACAAATACATCGCAGAGGGAAGCCAGGTCTTTGCTGAATGCTTCGCCGTTCTTGGTCTCTTCGATCCTGTAACGGGTATTCTCCAGAAGAATGATCTCACCGTCCGAAAGAGCCTCTGCCGCTGCCTTAGCATTCGGTCCCACTACTTCCGGATCTGCCGCGAATTTTACTTCCTGGCCGAGCAGCTCGGATAATCTGGCTGCGACAGGAGCCAGGGATAATTCCGGCTTCGGCTCTCCCTTCGGCTTGCCCAGGTGGGAGCAGAGAATGATCCTTCCGCCGTCCGCAACCAGCTTCTTGATCGTCGGAAGCGCCGCAACGAGACGGTTCTCATCGGTGATCTTCCCATCGATCAACGGCACGTTGAAATCGCATCTTACCAGGACTTTTTTCCCCTTTACATTAATATCGTCTACTGATTTTTTATTAAGCATGTCATTGCCTCCCTGTTTTCATTGTAAAACATTGTAAAAAAAGGAGTCCGGTCCCATTATAAGACCGGACCCCTTCGTGAGTCTATTTCAGAATCAAATCTGACGGATTCAGTTTTCTCTGAAAGCCTGTCCTACAGTAATGTTCCAAAATGCTTGATTGTTCTTACCATCTGGCTTGTGTAAGAATTCTCATTGTCATACCATGAAACAACCTGTACTTCTGTTGTGCCATTGTCAAGTGGCATAGCCATTGTCTGAGTAGCATCAAACAGAGAACCATATCTCATACCTACGATATCGCTGGATACGATCTCATCTGTGTTGTATCCGAAGGATTCGTTGGAAGCTGCTTTCATAGCTTCGTTGATCTGATCAACAGTAACAGTTCCTTCTACAACTGCTGTCAAGATTGTGGTTGATCCTGTCGGAGTTGGGATACGCTGAGCAGCACCGATCAGTTTTCCGTTCAGTTCTGGGATAACCAGGCCGATTGCCTTTGCAGCACCTGTGCTGTTCGGAACGATATTCACTGCTGCTGCACGAGATCTTCTCAGATCGCCTTTTCTCTGTGGTCCGTCAAGTGTCATCTGGTCGCCTGTGTAAGCGTGGATTGTGCACATAATACCGGACTTGATAGCTGCAAGGTCATTCAGAGCCTTTGCCATTGGTGCCAGGCAGTTTGTTGTACAGGAAGCTGCGGAGATAATCTGATCATCCTTAGTCAGCTTGTCATGGTTTACATTGTAAACGATAGTCGGAAGATCATTTCCAGCCGGAGCTGAGATGATAACATACTTCGCACCAGCGTCAACATGAGCCTGTGCTTTTGCCTTGGATGTATAGAAGCCTGTACACTCAAGAACAACGTCTACGCCAATCTCTCCCCAAGGAAGATTCTCAGCCTTAGCTTCAGCATAAATCTTAATCTCTTTGCCGTCAACTGTGATAGAATCCTCACCGAAGGATACCTTATCTGCTAATTCATACTTGCCCTGTGTTGAATCATACTTCAACAGGTGAGCCAGCATCTTCGGGGATGTCAAATCGTTGATCGCTACGATCTCAAAACCTTCTGCTCCGAACATCTGTCTGAATGCAAGACGTCCAATACGTCCAAATCCATTAATCGCTACTTTTACTGCCATGATTAATTCCTCCTAAAAGTTTAAAATATTAACTGTAACACAGTTATACTGGTGAACTTCCAACAAACATAAATCAGGCGCAGTTTGTTAAAGATTCATCAACTAGAAATATTGTACTAAATGAGAAACAAAAATTCAAGTACTAAATACATTTTTCTGGAAGTTTGTGTAAATCTTATACCCAAGATATCCCTCTTTTAGCTATTTATTATAGATGAATTCTCTTTTTCAAGGATTTTCTTATAATTTTATAAAATTTGGCCTGCGCCCCGCAAATTCCGTATAATATCGGAATCCGCATTCCTGAAGAATCCCCCGTACTTTTTGAAACTCATAAGCCACGTGCTCCGGCTTATGTCCGTCTGAACCCACGGTAATGATTTCCCCGCCCAGTTCCCGGTAATGCTTCAACACATCCGGGTGCGGATGGCAGAATCCAAGCCCGTATTTGAGCCCTGCCGTGTTTAATTCGATTCCCTTCCCCATCTGAATCACTTTTTTCAAAATCTCATCCAGTTCCGGCGCGAATGCCGCATACGAATACTCTTCTGCCTGATGCGTTCCATACCGAACGATATAGTCCATATGCCCTAATACGTCAAAGGTCTCCACATTTTTCAGACTCTCCAGCATTTCCTGAAACGTGAGACGATATAGCTCTGCATCCGTAAGATCAGAAAATTCTTCTCGATAATAGGGGTCTTTTTGAGATACCACATGGAGAGAACCAATCACAAAATCAAAAGGATATTCTGTCGTAATCTTCCGACAGTATTCGCCTAGATGAGGCTGCAGCCCTAGCTCAATCCCGATGCAGATTCTAATCTGCCCCTCATACTGTTCCTGTAGTTTTCTTAATCTTTGAAAATATGTGCCTACATCAAAAAGAAATGCATTCTCTCCCAATTCTTCATTAAATGGATAGTCTTTATCCAAATGGTCCGTGATGCAGATGGTCTTTAAACCCTTTTTTATAGCTCCTTCCACCATAGCTTCAGGCGTGGCATCACTATCCGTAGAAAAGCATGTATGCATATGAAAATCACTGGCAATCATAGGATTGTCCCTCCTCCCAGTACATATTCCCCGTCATAGAACACCGCTGCCTGCCCTGGAGTCACTGCCCGTTGCGGTTCCTCAAACGTACAGGTCACCTCATCCACTCCTGTTTTCTCAATGGTTCCCCAGGTTCCTTTATGGTTATAACGTATCTTTACAAATACACGCTTAGGCTCGGTTAAGTCTTCCACAGACATAAAATTCAAATTCATCACTTTCAAAGAAGCCGCCAGCGATTCCTCATAAGGACCAAGGACCACTTCATTCGTCTCCGGACGAATTTCCAGGACAAATACAGGGTAGCCCAGCGCAATTCCAAGTCCTTTACGCTGTCCTACAGTATAATGGATAATTCCCTTATGGCGCCCTAGAATTTTGCCGTCCTTTGTCACAAAATTTCCTTCCCCTGAAAGACCATTTCCTCCGGATGCCTTCACTGAATCCTCAATAAAAGAAGCATAATCTCCATCCGGCACAAAACAAATATCCTGACTATCCGGCTTCTCGGCCACAGGCAGACCGATTTTTTCCGCAATCTCACGTATTTCCTCTTTGGAATATTCCCCCACTGGCATTAGAGTATGCTTCAATTGCTCTTGCGTCAGGTTATACAACGCATAAGTCTGATCTTTGGCAGACGTGGCTGAACGCCGGATAGAATATCTGCCATCCAGGAGTCTGGCCACCCGCGCATAATGCCCTGTGGCAATATAATCTGCTCCTATCGAAAGACTTCTACTCAGAAGAGACTCCCATTTCACATAGCGGTTGCAGGCAATACAGGGATTCGGCGTGCGCCCGCGAAGGTATTCTCCGGTAAAATAGTCAATCACATGTTTCTGGAACTCCTGCTTAAAATTCATTACATAATATGGAATTTCCAAACGTGCCGCAACACGTCTGGCATCCTCCACAGCAGACAGACCACAGCATCCGCCATTTTCCTCTTGTAAGCCCTCATCTTCCTCCTGCCAAATCTGCATGGTGACTCCAATCACCTCATACCCTTGCTGTTTCAAAAGATATGCAGCCACAGAAGAATCTACGCCGCCGGACATCCCCACTACAACCTTACTCATCAGTACTCCTCTTCTTCCTCTCCCTCATGGATATCAGCCTTTGGTTTTTCTAAGCCTTCAATCTTGATTCCGTTCTTTTCTGCATAGTCCCAAAGGGCCGCATGGATTGCTTCCTCTGCAAGCAGAGAACAGTGCACCTTCACCGGCGGAAGTCCGTCAAGCGCCTCCATCACGGCTTTGTTGGTCACTTCCATTGCTTCCTGTATATTTTTTCCCTTTACCAATTCTGTTGCCATACTGCTGGTTGCAACGGCTGCGCCGCAGCCAAAGGTCTTAAATTTTACATCGCGGATAATCTGGTTTTCATCAATATCCAGATAAATACGCATGATATCTCCACATTTTGCATTACCAACAGTCCCTACACCGCTGGCATTTTCAATTTCTCCTACATTTCTTGGATTCTGGAAATGATCCATTACTTTCTCTGTATACATTACGATTCCTCCCTAAATGATTTCTAAGTGTTCTTTCTATAAATAATCTCCCTCTGTTCCAGGTTCAAAAAAATCCGAATGCACGTTTCTACGCATTTTGTTTTTTGATAAAGTCTTCATATAACGGAGACATGTTCCGCAGATTCTGAACGATTTCCTTCAAAGCATCTACAACGGTGTCAATATCTTCCTTTGTCGTGTCCTCTCCCAATGTCATACGCAGTGACCCATGCGCAATCTCATGAGGAAGGCCAATTGCCAAAAGTACATGAGATGGGTCTAAGGACCCCGATGTACATGCAGAGCCGCTGGATGCACAGATGCCTTTCATATCCAGCATAATCAGCAAGGATTCTCCTTCCACAAACCGGAAACTGAAATTCACATTATTGGGAAGTCGTCTTACACGGTGCCCGTTCAGACGACAGTACGGAATCTCCGCCTCAATTCGTGAAATCATATAATCCCGCAGTTTCTTTTCTTTTCCTGCACGCTCTTCCATGGTTCGCGCAGCGCGCTCTGCTGCCGTACCGATTCCCACGATTCCAGGTACATTTTCTGTCCCTGCCCTGCGCTTACGCTCCTGGGCGCCGCCGTGAATAAAGGAACGGATTTTGACTCCTTTTCGGATATATAAAAATCCAATTCCCTTTGGCCCATTCAGCTTATGGCCGCTTGCACTGAGCATGTCGATATGCAGCTCATCCACCTGAATCGGCACCTGTCCAAACGCCTGAACCGCATCTGTGTGAAACAGGATGCCATGCCCATGGGCAATCTCCCCAATTTCTGCAATAGGCTGGATCGTTCCAATCTCGTTATTTGCAAACATAATGGAAATCAGAATGGTATCCTCCCGAATCGCCGCCTTCAACTGCTCTAAGTCAACCACTCCATTTTCGTCCACATCCAGGTACGTCACATCAAATCCCTTTTTCTCCAGATATTCACAAGTATGCAGAATCGCATGATGCTCAATCTTACTTGTAATAATGTGCTTACCTTTGCCGGCATACGCCTCCGCCGTAGCGATCAGAGCCCAGTTGTCTGACTCGCTTCCGCCTGCTGTAAAATAAATCTCTTCACATTTTGCCCCAAGCACATTGGCAATCTTTTCCCGGTAGCCTGTGATCACCTCTTTATTTGCAGCAGCAAACCCATAGATACTGGATGGATTTCCATAATGCTCTGTAAAATAAGGGAGCATGGCCTCCACGACCTCCGGTGCGGTTCTGGTTGTTGCCGCATTATCCAGATAAATTACTTTTCCCATATGTGTATTCCTCCTCAAATTGTGTATTTCATATTTAGATATTTCACATGCAAAAGCACAATATTCTGCCTTTGGTTTATACAGAAAACGCGCCACTGGCGCCTTTTCCGCATACTATGGTATCGAGATAACAAATTATACATTCGCAATTTGTTAATTTTTGCAGGCTGCATGGTCAGGAATGTCCTGGCAGTTCATGTTCCTGCTCTCCTGAACCAGTTGGTCCAGCTTCATCTCGTCTACCGTTCTGTTGATGCTCTCATTGATTTTCTGCCAGACATATTTTGTCACACAGCTATCCGCAATCTGACATCCCTCTTCCGGATTCAGCGCCGAACAATCTACTGGGTCAAGACTTCCTTCCAACGCCCGTAAGATATCTCCCACTGAAATTTCTGACGCATCTTTCGCAAGCACATATCCACCGCCTGCCCCCCGAATGCTTTTCACAAGACCGCTCTTTTTCAACATACCCATCAGTTGTTCCAGATAACGCTCGGAAATATTCTGACGGTCTGAAATACTCGTGATAGAGACCGGAGCATCCTCACCGGATTGTGCCAAATCGATCAGTGCACGTAACCCATACCTGCCCTTGGTTGATAATTTCAACTTCTCACCTTCTTACTTTCCTGCCCTCTTAATTCCTGGTATTTTAATCCCTACTGTTTTAATCCCTATGATTTTACTAGGATTAATTTCCGTAATGTAGAATATCACTTATCTCTTGTTCTGTCAAGCGGTGCTAAAGAATATCTTGTAAAAATATGTTTTTCAGCTTTCCAGGAGTATCCTATGTCCAGAAAACAAACCATCATCCGCGGTACGATTATTTTAACCATAACCGGCTTTTTAAGTCGCTTCATGGGATTCTTTTACCGTATCTTTTTAAGCCGCACATTCGGAGAGGAAGGCGTGGGGTTATATCAACTCATTTTTCCTGTCTACGCACTCTGTTACTCCCTCACCACCGCAGGGATTGAAACCGCCATCTCCAGGACTGTAGCACGAAAAGTATCGTTGGGAAAAGAACAGGAAGCGCGGGAATTCCTTCTGACAGGACTGTTCCTGTCCTTCCTGCTATCCTGTATCTGCATGATTGCCATTCAAAAAAATACAGTGTTCATTGCCACTAAGATTTTAGGCGATGAACGCTGCATTCCCTTGCTTACGATTTTATCTTATACGGTTCCCTGCTCCGCCATACATAGCTGCATCGGCGGATATTGCTATGGTCTGAAGCAGACAGCCATCCCCGCCGCCGCCCAACTTGTAGAACAGACAGCCCGCATATCCGGAGTCTTCCTGTTATATCGGCTTCTGATGAAAAATCAGGGAACTGCTCCTGTCACAATTGCGGTCTGTGGTCTGGTAATCGGAGAATTTTTTTCCGCCGCATATACGATCAGTGCACTCCCCCGTGCTCTTCGGGGACATACCATTGCAAGCCCCTCACATAGAGACCATCCGGCCTCCTCGCCCAAACGTCAGGTATTTCCTCGCATGAACGCTGGCATTTTATGCCAGAGACTAAGAGAACTGCTTCCCCTTTCTCTCCCGCTCACTGCAAACAGAGTGCTCATCAACCTGCTGCAGAGCATTGAAGCCATCTCCATCCCCGGACGCCTACAGCTCTTTGGGCTTAGCACATCCGAAGCATTGAGTCTCTATGGGGTATTAAACGGAATGGCACTGCCCTGTATTTTATTTCCCTCTGCCATCACCAGCTCCATCTCCATCATGCTGATGCCTACGGTAGCAGAAATCCAAGCCACTGACAATCGAAGTGAAATGTTAGATATCATCAAAAAAGTGGCTGGAGCTTGTTTTATTCTTGGCATGTTCTGCTGTCTGACCTTCTTGCTGTTCGGAGCCTGGATCGGAATCACATTGTTCGACAGTCCCACTGCCGGAAAATTCATTCTCACCCTGGCTTGGATCTGTCCATTCCTTTACACGAACAGCGCCCTTTCAAGTGTCATCAATGGTCTGGGCAAAACGAGCAGCACTTTATTTGTCAATACATTCAGTCTTCTCATCCGAATTGCCGGCGTTTTTTATGCCATCCCGGTTTTTGGAATCCAGGGCTACCTCTGGGGGCTGCTCATCAGCCAGCTTGCAGCAACCTTACTGTCCTTGGTGATTATTTATATCAATATAAGCAGCGGAAGGCATAGAGCTCATTAAGTATGGTCAGCTCGTCAAAAAACCAAGTTACATCCCCTTGATACTCTAATCAAACTATGACTTAAACAACAACATGCGGCAGCCTCCCTCCCATCCGGCTTAACAATTCGTTGGTGATGCTGCCCGCATTGTCTGCCACCCCAGGAGCCGGTAATTCTATTTCTCCATCCCGTCCAAAAAGAGTGACAATATCATCCACTGAAATATTTTCTACATCCGTCACATCCAGGGTAAGCTGGTCCATGCAGATTCGTCCAATCACAGGCACTATCTGTCCTTGGATGATTGCATGGCTATGCCCGCAGGATAAATTTCTCGGCATTCCGTCTGCATAACCAACCGGCACGACTGCAAGCAGCGTGTCCCGCTGTGCCACAAATGTTCTTCCATAGCCGACACGTTCCCCTCTCTTGATTTTTCGAAGCAGAATAACTTTGGATTTCAGGGAAAGCACAGGACGCAAATTCATCTGCAGCTTCGTTTTATCATATGGAGAACTGAGCACTCCATACATAGCAATGCCCAATCTCACATAATCGCATCGAAGCTTCGGATAATTCAGCAATCCATAGCTGCTTTGTATATGGATTTTCGGAATTGCAACACCTTTTTTCTTTAGCTTTTCCAGCAATCCATAGAAACGGTTAATCTGTATATTTGTAAATCGAATATCCTCCTCCTTCTGACTATCGGCCACACACAAATGTGTATAAATCCCGCACACCCGGAGATGCCTCATTTTAAAAACATGTATGATTTTTTCGATATCTTCTTTTCCAAATCCAAGACGGTGCATTCCGGTATCGATTTTGATATGCGTTTTTATATCCCACCCCTGCTTATTCAGCAAACGGGAATAGGAATAGTCAATCAAAGTCTGTGTCAAATCATATCGATGCAATTCTCTCGCTCTCTCCGGATTTGTGTAACCCAAAATTAGTATTTCACCCAAGATACCGCAGCGCCGCAGCCGAATCCCCTCATCAATGGTTGCCACTGCAAACGCCCTCACGCCCATCTGATTCAAATATGTGGCAGTCTCGTACATTCCATGGCCATAGGCCTGCGCTTTCACAACTGCCATCAGCTCACAACCTGGCTGCATTGCATTTTTTAATTGCATCACATTGTGTTTCAGATTGTTGGAATCCACTTCCAGCCATGCTCTGTCCTTCGCAGAAAATCGTACTGGCTTCTGGTTCTTTTTCAAGCGTCTCCATAAAATCACGAAGGAAAGCGCAGAGGAAACAGAAAGCAAACAGACTGCCAGATAATGGACCAGGCTATTTTCAATGAACACCGTCTGCAGCCCTGTGAGTTTTGCAATGAGCCGTATCACAACAATCATCATGGGATGCATGATATAGATGACAAGTGCCGCGGCCCGCATTAATTCCCTTCTAGTTCCCCTCCAAAAAGTCAGCAGACGAAATAGAAAATACACACATGGCAAAAGAAATATATACATACTGTCATGACGCTGTAATTTTAAAGCATGTAAAATCATTCCTTCCATACACATCAGCAGAAACGAAATCCCAAAACCAATGAGACATTTTCTTCGCGCGTATGACTGCATCAGAACCTTATTCTTTTGGTCGGTTTCCATAGCAGAACGTTTCATATCCTTATCCATAGAAAAATTAATTTCCGCTGCCATAGTTATCTCCGCTGCAATCCCGCCCAACACAAAGAATATGGGTGCAAAGAAGAAGCCATTTCTGGTGTAATCAGAAATATCAAAAATCTGTGCATACAGATTTTTCAAAAACGGAACCTCAGATGCAAGCCCATAATAGCTGTCGCCAAACAACCCTACAAGATAAAGAATCACTGTCACTGCCAATGCTCTCTTGAATCCCCACCTTCTCACCGCATACCATGCAATGGCCGCTCCAATCATGGAGGCCGGAAGATACCATAGATGATACATTGTCCCGTCAAAAAGCAAGTCTCGCAATATTTCCGTCAATAGATGTTTCTCAGAAAAATATCCGTTGTAAAGATTCAATGGCAGATAGAGCACAATCGAAATTCCATAAATCCATGCTGTTTTTTTGAGAAACACCTGTAACTTTGCATTATCGCATGCATACCGCGAAATCATAAAGAATCCTGAAGTCATAAAGAAAAACGGAACTGCCACGCGTGCTGTGATGCGAGTGAGCAAAAAATCACCCAGCTCATTGCAGGAAGCCAGAGGGGATGTATGAATCGCAACAACAAGCAGGGCTGCCACAAGCCGAAAATCATCAATTCCTGTATATGCTTTTTTCGCTGTTTTCATTTTCTGCTCAAACTCCTTTGCACCGCTGTGTCACGACGAATCCATCCACATTATTGCCGGATACCTGATAACAGATATCGTCCGGCATTTGAATCCTTGTATTTCCTCTTTCTGCGGCAGGTACATAAAATATTTCCATCTCTCGTCCCTCTTTACTCCACCTGAGATGTTTTTCATCATAGGGAAACTGACGGATAAACTCTGTATACTCCTCCAGTGTCAAGTTTTCAGTACTCATAATCTCAGAGTGCGGATATCCTACATACCGGAAATGCCACGGCTCATGGGCGATTCCGGTCACTTGCTCCCTTCCTTTGGGATAGCGCTCAACAAATCCAAATTCCGGCGCCATCTGGCGGAACCTGTGGCAAACGCCTTCATAGGGGAAATCCGGGCAGATAAAATCAATCTCCTCCTTTTTCATCCCTAAGTCAATCGCAAGCCCTGTCTGATGTTCACTGTGGTAAGGAAATGCAACAAATTTGCGTGTATAATCCTCACCGTTATCCTTCAGCGACGTCTCATAAATTTCTGTCTGCTCTTTCGCTGAACGATATCCACTGACCGGAACTATACTGTCAAAACAATCTATTTTTTGAAAAATCAGGTGCAGGAGATAAACAGCCTCACGCTTCATTCGGATTTCGGAACCTTCTGCCACTGGAAGTAGATTCTCTTCCCCAAAACCCTGAATCGGATACTGTGCATTTACCAAAAGCAGACTGCCTGTATAAATTTTTTCATTAGACAATGCAAGATTCATCATAAGTACAGTCCCAACAGCTTGTCCAATAACTGTCCGAAGGACAGGCCGATTCCTTTCATCATATTTGGATAACGACTGTGGGAGGTAAATCCAGGAATCGTATTCACCTCATTGAATACAATCTCACCAGTTGTCGTCAAAAACAAATCCACCCTGGCAAATCCAGAACATCCAAGCGTCCTGTAAATCTTCTTTGCCGTTTCCTGTATTCTTTTTTCACAGTCTGCATCGACTCTGGCCGGCATATGAATCTGGGAAGTTTCTAATGTATATTTCTCCGTATAGTCAAAAAATCCGTCCGACAATTCAATTTCATCTACCCTTCCCACAAACATTTCTTCTTTTCCTAACACTGCACAGCCAACCTCAAATCCATCTATATTCTCTTCTATGACCACCTTATTGTCATGTTCAAAAGCCAGCTTTACTGCCGGGTACAATTCCGATTCCTGATAAACCTTCGTGATTCCAAAAGAAGAGCCGGCCCTTGCCGGTTTGACAAACAGAGGGTACTGAAGGCTTCTTGACTTTTCCATCAATTCTTCCGATATCACAGAGTCAAATGTCCCTGCGTAAATGTCCGTCCGGCTCGCTGCTTCATAGAAATCCAGCGTGATAGATTTTGGCACGGAAATTCCTGCCTCACCAACTACTCTGTGTGCCAAATCCTTATCCATGCACAAGGCAGAAGACAATACATTACAGCCAATCACCGGAATGCCTGCCAGTTCAAAGAGTCCCTGTACAGTACCATCCTCCCCGTTCTTTCCATGCAGCACCGGAAATGCCAAATCCAGCTTCGTTACCTTTGTCTCATTGTTCCTCAGTTCAAGCATACCGGACACGGTCCGATTCTGGGATATCACAATAGGAACCAGATGAGTGGAATCTTCACACCATGTATTATTCCGGATTCTATCAACGCTGCCGTTATACCGATACCAATCCCCCTGTTTTGTAATACCAATGGGAATAATCTCGTACTTTTCTGTATCCAAATTTTCCAATACCGAACATACCGACTGCAGTGACACTTCATATTCTGTAGAATGACCTCCAAAAATCACAGCTAACACTTTCTTTTGCATCTTGAATCTCCTCTTTTCATACAATCCTTTTCGCTGTCAACGTAAACTGCCGTAAAATTATTTTTGACTGGTATTTTGCGGCAGTTTCTAAAAAAACAGCACTCTTTGTTTCGACACTATGATTGTATCAAAACAGAGAGTGCTGTTTTTCCGTTCATTCCAACAGTTTTCTTACATTTTTATCCCGAAATTCTTAAGATTTTATGAAAAGGGAACCTGGGAAAGAATTCTCTATAACAAAAATATTTTATATCCTTTCGACCGGAAGGAGAACCTCAAATTCAATCACTTCCCTCTCACTTCTGGCCGCTATCGCTCCGCCATGCAGCTCCACAATTTCCTTTGCAATAGCAAGTCCCAGACCAGCGCCTCCGCTTCTGGAACTCCGCGCAGTATCCAGACGGTAAAACTGCTCAAAAATACGTTCCAGCTTTTCCTTGGGAATCGTGTTGCCACGATTGGAAAATTGAATCCGAATCTGCCCTTCATCCTGTACGGCTGCAATATGGATTGTCCCATTTTCAAAACTATAGTTGACCGCATTCCTTAAAAGATTGTCAAACACACGCTGTATCTGGTTCACATCACAATTCAACATGGTATCCGGTGCTATCTCCAAAAAACATTTCAGATTTTTCTCGGACAACATGGGTTGGAACTCAAAGTTGAGCTGTTCTAACAGGCGTGTCAGATTGACGCGACTATATTCCAAAGTAATGCCGGAAAGATTAAATCGCGTAATCTCAAAGAAATCATTAATCAAATCCTCCAGCCGTTCCGCTTTTTCCAGTGATATGGACAGATATTTTTCTCTGAGTTCTTCGGAAATCTGGGCCTCATCCCTCAAAAGACTCAGGTATCCGATTACAGAAGTAAGCGGGGTCTTCAAGTCATGAGCCAGATAAACCACCAACTCGTTTTTTCGCTGTTCCGCTGCCGCTGCCTGGGATTTCCGCTGCTCTAATGTATGACGGATGTGATTAATCTTTCTCTCCGTCAAAGCAAGTTCAGGCGAGAGAACAACCTCCCCGGAATCTTCTTCAATCAGGGCATCAATACCGCGGTTAATCTCATAGAAATATTTTACAAAACTTTTAAGGTAAATTGATAAACTCACCAGAAATACAATCAAAAAGGCCACAAGCATGAACCATTCCGCATGATTCCGAAACACCCATTGATAGATTTCAAAAGCTTTATTATAATCATGATAGATAAAACGATTCAGAAATCCTACCATCCAGTTCGCGAACCGTCCCCGTATCACAATATCAGTAAATATATAAAACAAAACCGCATCTGCCACGAGGAGCAATAAGGTCCGCAGAAACACTGTTGTCCGCATCTGCCTGTATTCACCGCTGTTTTTTTGTGTTTTCTTATTCAATGGTATATCCCACTCCCCACACCGTTTTTATAAATTTGGGATGTCTGGCAGGCTCTTTTAGCTTTTCCCGCAGTCTTCCGATATGTGCCATAACGGTATTATTGTTGTCAATATACTTTTCGCCCCAGACATGCTCAAAAAGTTCCTCCGAGGAAATGACGTTTCCCTTGTTTTCACATAGATACCAGAGGATTGAAAATTCAATCGGAGTCAGGGAAATTTCTTTTCCATACAGCGTACACTTATGCGTATTTTGGTTAATAATCAGACCTCTAATGTCGTATTCCATCAGAGACGATGCACTCTCCCCTCCATTTCCTGCCTGATTATAGAGTACATAACGCCGAAGCTGTGTCTTGACTCTCGCCACAACCTCCAATGGATTGAATGGTTTCGTAATATAGTCGTCCGCTCCAATGGTGAGTCCCATAATCTTATCCATATCTTCCACCTTGGCAGTCAACATGATAATCGGATAAAAATATTTCTCCCGTATCTTCTGACAAATACGGAAACCATCAATATCCGGAAGCATAACATCCAAAATTGCCAGGTCAAACGCTGTAGCTTCTATGCACTTTAATGCTTCTACACCGTTATAGCATTTCTGCACGGTAAACCCGTCATTTTGCAGGCATACCTCAATCAAGTCTGCAATTTCTTTTTCATCATCCACAATCAGAATATTTCCATCCATATCCCCTTTCTCCCTTTAAAGCGTTCCTAAAAAAGCTTTCATCAATACTGGATTAACATGCGCCTCCAAAATGAGTCCCATCATGCCCATCAGTGCCACGAAAACCGTCTTCTGTTTATTCCACCGATTCTGAGGGTACATCCAGCAATACCATAAAACCACGATACAGGCAGGGATATAGCATAGAAAATGGGGCAGAATCCCTACAACACATAGTATGATTCCTTTCACCCCCATGCCCAGAACCGCCATAGTAAGAAGCATACCACTGGAAAAGCCCGTCCAAAGCAGAAAAACGACTGCTGAGACTTTTCTCATTTTAGTAAATGCCAATCCCACGAGAAATGCACATGGAAGGACACGCACCCTCAGAAGATACAACATGTATTCCCCCGCAATAATCTCCACTGCCGCATACTGCTTTAAAAAATAAATGCTGAAAATCCCTGGTTCGGCTATATATTGTTTTACAATAAAATTAACATAGAAAATCCCAAGCAGGAACCCTGGCATAAAAAAAGCAAACATCTGCTTCCTTGAATGAAGTATCTTCACAGAATTTCCTCCTATCTTCCCGATACTTCATTATATGCCATATTTTACCGCATATGCCATCAGGGAAGATACTGTTTTACCATCTTCAATCTCACCAGTGAAAATCTTCTCTTTCAATTCCTCGATTGTATAAGCTTTTAAATCAATAAATTCATCCTCATCCAAATGCTGCTTTGAGGGAATCAGGTTCCTTGCCACATAGACTTCAATTCTCTCATTACAGAATGCAACTGTAGTACGCAAGGTAATCAGCCACTCTAAGTTTTCGCAGCGGTATCCTGTCTCCTCCTCCAGTTCTCTTCCCGCACACTGAATTCCAGGTTCATCCTCTGCATCCAGAGCACCCGCCGGAATCTCCAATGTATATCTGTCCAAAGCGTTCCTGTATTGTCTGACCATCAATATCTTCCCATCTTCCGTCACCGGCACCACGGCAGCAGCCCCTTTGTGCCTGATGAAATCCCAAATTGCCGTATGAGTTCCATTAATTTCCATTGTATCTTGATAAAACTCAAGAATCGTGCCTGTATATTTTAATTCTCTTTTCAAACGCTTGATTTTTTCACTCATTGATTTTCCTCCCACTTCTGAATAACCGAAATCAAATTTCTTCCATTTTATATAAATAGCGATTGTTAAATATCTGGTATGGTAAAATCCGGATCCCTCACCATAGTTCGGATAAAGAAAAGCCCTTGTCTTCTGACAAGGGCTGTACTTTCTAAGCCGGTTGATTATTGTTACTTTGCATAGTCTGTTACCCGTGACTCACGGATCACATTCACCTTAATCTGTCCTGGATATTCCAATTCATATTCTATCTGCTTTGCAATATCTCTGGCCATAAGTACCATATCATCATCCGATACCTGCTCCGGAACTACCATAACTCGAATCTCTCTACCTGC